>WFNB01000001.1 GCA_015488755.1 Gammaproteobacteria bacterium
ATTCTGAACAATGCTTCAATACCATCTGAAATATCAGTAAAACAACGTTTTTGCTCACCACCATCCACCAGTTTAATCGGGGTTCCCTCAACCAGATTAAGAATTAACTGGGTAATCGCCCGAGAACTGCCAATGCGGGCTGAATTCAAACTATCCAGTCTGGGTCCCATCCAGTTAAAGGGTCTAAACAGAGTGAATTTTAAACCCTTTTGACCATAAGCCCAGATGACCCGATCCAGTAATTGCTTGCTGGTAGAATAAATCCAGCGCTGTTTATTAATCGGTCCGGTAATAAGATTAGACTTGTCTTCATCAAAGTATGGGTCTTGAGACATTCCGTACACTTCTGATGTGGATGGAAAAATAATACGCTTATTGTATTTCACACAATAGCGAGTAATTTTAAGATTTTCTTCAAAATCCAGCTCAAAAACTTTTAAGGGGTTACGAGTGTATTCAATAGGTGTGGCAATGGCTACCAATGGCAGGATTACATCACATTTTTTTACGTGATATTCAATCCATTCACTATGAATGCTGATATCCCCCTCAACAAAGTGAAAATTTTCGTGGGATAATAAGCGACTAATAGCACTGGAACTGATATCCATACCATAAACTTCATAACGACCTGAGGCTAGTAAATGCTCACTTAAATGGTTGCCAATAAAACCATTGACACCAAGAATCAATATACGCGTGATCTTTTGTTTGGCAATGACTACGGAGGCCTTGCTTCCGAGCCTCATACCGTTAATTAAACTCATACTTTTGGCAAGTTGTGTGCCATTGACATATAAACCATCTTCACTTTGGCCAAAATTAACCTGTAATTGCCCCTCTTTACAGGCAATCGTTAATGGTTCTTGCGAGGTGATAGTACCGGGAGACACTTCAGCTGTTTGCTCAATCACACTGGCAGACCAGATTATAATTTTCCTGTCACCAGTGAAAGTAAATGCACCAGGATAAGGCTGTGTTACTGCACGAACCATATTGTAAGCATCTGATGCCGAGCCATCCCAGTTAATTTTACCGTCAGTGGGACAACGCTTACCATAATAACTGGCTAAAGAGTCCTGTTGTGGTATTTTATTAATCTTTCCCGCTTTAATCTCAGGCAATGTTTTATTAAATAAAGACTCTGATAGTTCACATAACTTATGATTTAAAGTCAATGCAGTATCATCATTAGATATATTTAAACCTTCCTGAGCAATAATGTCACCAGCATCTGGTTGTGCAGTCATTTGATGCAGGGTCACACCTGTCTCAGTTTCACCATTGACTAAAACCCAATTAATGGGTGCACGACCACGGTATTGAGGTAATAATGAGCCATGCAGATTCATACCACCCATTGGAGCAATATCAAGAACAGACTGGCTTAACAGTTTACGATAATAAAAAGAAAAAATAACTTCAGGTTGCATTGCCTTAATTTGTTCTACCCATAAAGGGTGGTTTACATCATCAGGAGCAAATACTGGAATATTGTTTACCGCTGCAAGTTTTGCAACAGAATCAAAAAAAATAGATTCATTGGGATCGTCAGAATGTGTAAATACAGCAATAATTTCAAAACCATTTTTAATCAGGCTTTTTATACCGCTACAACCCATATTATGATAGGCAAAAACAACTGTTTTCATTGGAACTCCAAATTAAAAAATTAAAAAATTAAAAAATTAAAAAATTAAAAAATTAAAAAATTAAAAAATATTGTCAGAAGATATCTAAATCTCGCCTTATTTAGTTCTTACGTCCCACTATCTCATGAATAAAATAGCGTGGTCTGGCACGAACATCATGATAAATACGGCCTACAAATTCTCCTAGTAAACCAATTCCAATAAATTGTGCACCAATAAAAATAAATAAAATGGCAAAGAGTGGAAAAACACCATTAACGCCCCACTGAGAACCATATATCAGTCTCATAACAACCAGAATAAAGGAAAAGAGAAAACCTAAAAGAGCAATTCCACCCCCCATAAAACTTAATAAGCGAAGGGGTAACGTTGTCATACTGGTTAATAAATCAAATTGTAAATTGATCAAATCAAAAAAATTGTATTTAGAGTCACCTAAGGTTCGTTCTGCATGGGCAACATGAATTTCGGTACTATTACGAGAAAAGCTGTTGGCCAGAACAGGGATAAAAGTACTGCGTTCATGACATTGCAACATGGCCTGAACAACATTCCAGTGATATCCACGCAACATACAGCCATAATCACTCATACCAACCCCAGTAAATTTTTGCACCATTTTATTCACTAATTTTGAGGCATAGCGACGAAAAAAAGAATCTTGGCGATTTTTACGAATGGTGCCGACAACATCATATCCATTTTCAAATTCATTGATAATATTAGGGATTTCTTCTGGTGGGTTTTGCAGATCGGCATCCAGAGTGATTATGAATTCACCACGAACATGAGCAAAACCAGCCATAATTGCTGAGTGTTGACCATAATTTTTGTTTAAAAAAATGCCAATTATTTTATCTGGGTGATCGATTGCTGCAAGACGAATCATTTCTACGGAATTATCCTTGCTACCATCATCAACCAAAATCAATTCAAACGGTTTATCAAGAGCCTCAACGCTTGATAAGGTTCTCTGGATAAGATCCTCAAGCGCTTGTTCTTCGTTGTAAACAGGAATGACAATTGAAATCATGCCTTCTTTTAGGCAAGACTGTTCATAATATTCTGGTTGAGTTTCAGTTTTCATTTTATTGAGTAATTACCGTTTTAAAAGTATGTCTTTAATGGTTTGAATGACACGCTGACAATCTGATTCATGCATATCTGGAAATAATGGTAGTGAACAGATCCGAGCCGAATTATATTCTGTATTAGGAAGATTATTTTCATCAGGAAATGGATGATCGCTATAGTATTTTTGCTCATGAACTGCACGAAAATGTAAACCCGTACCAATTCCTTGTTCTTTTAAGCGCTGCATAAATTCATTACGATTAAACCCTGTTATAGATTTGTCGATTCGAACAATAAACAGATGCCAGGCATGATCCATTTCATAAGTAGGGATCTGTAAAGGTTCAATTCCTTCTATTTCATTAAAGGCCTGTAAGTATTGTTGAGCAATTTCTTTTCGTCTTCTATTAAATTTGAAAATCTGTTCCAATTGGCCAATACCCAGTGTGGCGGCAATATCTGTCATATTGTATTTAAAACCGGGTTCAAGAACTTCTGCCTGTGGTGCACGGCCTTGAGTTTCTCTATCATAAGAATCAACTCCCAAACCATGAAATTTCAGGCGGCGAATTTTTTCTGCCAGGTGATCATCATTGGTGCAAAACATACCACCCTCACCTGTGGTGATATTTTTTATGGGGTGAAATGAGTAAATAGCAGTTCCCTGTTGACCAATGTGATTTTTTTTATAATAAGTACCGATGGCATGAGCAGCATCTTCAATAACAGGAATGTCATATTTTTTACCTAGGGCATAAAGCTCATCAAGATCAAGTGCTGCACCCGCAAAGTGAACGGGAATAATTAAGCGTGTTTTTTTAGTGATTAATGGCTCAATTAATTGTGCAGTTGTCATCAATGTATCTTTATCAATATCCACAAATACTGGAGTTGCTCCAGATAAGGTGATCAAATTGATGGTGGAAACCCAGGTCATAGATGGTGTGATAACTTCATCACCTTCCCTTACATTATAGGCCTGAAGTAACAAGTGCATTCCAGCAGTGGCCGAGGATAAGGCAATCGAATGTTTACAACCTGTAAAAAGTGAAAATTGTGATTCAAATTCAGCATTTTTGCTTCCGGTAGTTATCCAACCTGAGCGTAACACTTCGACCACATCATGGATTTCCTGCTCACTGATGGAGGGTTTTGAAAAAGGTAAAAAACTGTCTGACATAATTTATCTTTTAATTAAAATAAAGGAAACGCATGAAATCATTAAATTCACACTTGTTTTTAATACAATAAGACATTGTTTTTACAGAACTTATAAATTCATCATCATTAGATAAAAGTTATTTACAAGCTATAATATTAAATGTCATAATTCATTTTTTGTATTATAAAGCTCAAAACTTAGGAA
>WFNB01000002.1 GCA_015488755.1 Gammaproteobacteria bacterium
CCGGCTGTTTTAGAACATTTCAATATGCTCAGGCTTATTGTCGAATTTCAAGTTATCTGCAGACCATGGCAAATAAGGGATATAATCCTCTGATTGCTATTCAAATGGCTTTGGCTGGTAAAATTAATAATGTAGGGTGTAAGTAGTTACGTTTGTTTGATTGTTAACGTTAGTGCCATCTTGTCGTTGGCTTTTTAAGTTGGTAATTTCAGAACTGAGTGTTTGGATTTCCATATCCATTGTTTCAATACACATCTGAGCATCTTTTAAATTGCGGGACATGGCCTCCATAGCAACACTGAGTGTTTCAACTGAAGTCGGTTCAGGGTCACTTTTTAAGCGATTTTGTAATGCCCATATATCTTCAAATTGATTTGCTATTTGCCCTTTAAGGCGTTTTATTTCATCTTTTCGCTCATTTATAATCGCTTCGCTATAATCCATGTTTTGAGTCACACTATCATGGTGTTGGGCGCTATCCATACCCAGCATTTGTCCCATTTCAAGATATAAGGCATTATTTTTCTCAGCAAGTAATAAAATACTATCTCCATTGTCACTGTTTTTTGCTAGTTGAGAAATTTGATGATTGACTTGTTCAACCTCAGCAAGACGCTTACTGAGATTATTTTGTAGTTCAAAATATAAGCGCTTAAATTTTTCTAAATTTTGAATGTGTTGTTTATCGGTGTTTATAAGTTGATTTTCTGTGGTCTTATTTTGGCTAATAAAGGATTCTAGATAATTTGTAAAAAGAGGACTGAGTTCATTTTTAATTTTATCCCATGTATGCTCTGCTTCATTGGTATTTTCTAAAGCACTCAGTTGGGCTGTCATAGTTTGAAATCCAGCAATAAAGATAAATTTCTCTACTGAAGGAGTGGAATTATTTGTTTGCTCTTCTTCAGGGGAGGCTATTTCATCCCCGTATTGAGTTTGATATTGTTCTCTTACATAAGCAATGAGGTCATTTAATAACTTAAGAATACGCTCCTGCTCATTACTTTGTTCACTGTCTTTGAGTTTTCTCTTTAGTTTCTTAATCGTCTCTTTTAGATAATCGGTATAGGACTTTAATTTTTGCTTATCTTTAAGAATAACCACAATAACAGCCACTAGAATACCCAGAAAGAGTAAGCCAATTTCACCCATGAGTGACCAATAAACCGGAGGTATTAACATATATGATATTTCACTTAATATAGATTGTTGAGACTATAAAATATATCGACAAATCAATAGATTACTTTAAATAAAAAAAGAGAACTCTCATAAGAGTAGAAGACCCTGAAATACTATTCAAGTGCGTGGTCGTCACTTTAGCTAGGAACAACTTTATTTATAGCACAAATTTGTATATGATTTCCTTGGGTTGCGCTGTTTAGCTAAAATTAGTTTAACATTAAGACTCATTTCGCCAAGGCTAATTTAAGGGGCAATGGCGAATACCTCTTTTTTACTTAATGCTTTGGAACACATTTTTATGTTTGATGATGTTAAAGATTACTATGGCAAGGTACTACAATCTTCAGGTGATTTAAAAACAGATGCCTGCTGTACAGATACCGATATGAACGATCAAATAAAACTGGCCATGAGCAATATTCATGCTGAGGTCGCTTCTCGTTACTATGGCTGTGGTTTGGTGCATCCACTCGAACTTAAAGGTATGCGTATTCTTGACTTAGGCAGTGGTTCTGGTCGAGATTGCTATATTTTATCACAGCTTGTTGGGGAGGACGGGTATATCCTTGGTGTGGATATGACCGATGAGCAATTAGCGATTGCCAATCAATACATTGACTATCATACAGAAAAATTCGGTTATAAAAAGCCCAATATAGCCTTTGTAAAAGGCTATATCGAGAAACTTGATGAATTAGAACTTGCGGACAATAGTTTTGATATTATCGTGTCTAATTGTGTCATTAATCTATCACCCGATAAAGAAGCCGTCTTAAAAGAAGCCTATCGAGTTCTCAAACCTGGCGGTGAGCTTTATTTTTCAGATGTTTATAGTGATCGCAGAGTACCTCAATCATTAGTCGATGATCCGGTACTTTATGGTGAGTGTCTTAGCGGTGCACTCTATTGGAATGATTTTCTGAACTTGGCAAAAAAATGTGGTTTTCAAGATCCTCGTCTTGTTGAGGATCGCCCATTAGCTATTGACAATAAAAAAATTGAAGCTTTAATTGGACATATCGGTTTTTATTCTGCTACTTATCGTTTATTTAAGCTTGATGGCTTAGACAATGCTTGTGAAGATTATGGTCAAGTCGTGGTTTACAAAGGCAGTATTGAAGGACATGAAGAAATTTTTCACTTAGACAATCATCATAGTATTGAGGCGGGACGGTACTTTCCTGTTTGTGGCAATACATGGCGAATGTTACATGATAGTCGCTTTAAGAAACATTTTGATTTTTATGGCAATATGGATAAACATTTTGGTATTTTTAAAGGTTGTGGAACAAGTATCCCTTTTGCTACAAACAACTCAAAAGGTGACACCAGCAATTCAAGTGGTTGCTGTTAATAATACAAAATTATAACAGGTTAATCTGAGTCAATAAAAATCATATATTGTTACTATTTTTATGGCTCAGAAATATACTTATATTCAGCTGATACTGACTAAGGTTTAGAAGTAATTTATGCTAAAACGCTTCCTATCAATAAAATGCAGTGCTCATGGTAAAACAGATACTGGACGTTCCAGAAAACATAATGAAGATAATATTCATCTGAACCAAAAAAAGACGCTCTATTTATTAGCTGATGGCATGGGAGGGCATCATGCCGGTGAAGTGGCAAGTAAAATGGCCATTAAAACCATTGAACAAGTGCTAATAAATCATGCCAAAACAGCCACTATCAATGATGTTGAATTTTCTGAACTGGCAGCGGTATCCAGCGCGATTGAAAAAACCAATTTAAGAATAAGTCAAGCCAATGATAAAAAAGGTGTGGAACCTGGCAAAGGTATGGGCACAACGGTTGTTGGTTGCTGGTATCTTACAGACAAAAAAATGTCAGTTATTTTTCATGTGGGTGATAGCCGAGCCTATAGCTACTATAAAAAAGAGTTAACCCAGCTCACAACCGATCATTCTTTATTGCAATTATGGAAGGATAAATGTTTTGAAGGTGATAAACCTTCAGCAAATGTCTTAACTAAGGCCTTAGGCCCCTACCCTGAAGTTGCCCCTGATGTTTCTCTTTACCCAGCAAAAAAAGGAGAGAAAATTTTACTCTGTTCAGATGGTTTAAATACCATGGTGAGTGATGAAAAAATTCTTGAAATTTTGACTAAATATGAAAATTCACCTGAGACGGCAATTGAACAACTTATTATTGAAGCAAATCTAGCAGGCGGTGAAGATAATATTTCTGTTATTATTGTCAGCTTTAGCTAATGTACATACTATAATACACAGTGTATTTTTATGAATGAAATAGTCATTGTTATTATAACGACTTTTCTTGCAGGTTTAGCTATGCCTGCAGGTGCAGTTCTTGCATCTGTCGAAAAAATTGAATCTCAGTGGCTTGAACAAGAGTTTAGACATGGCATAATAGCTTTTGGTGGTGGTGCATTATTATCTGCTGTGGCACTTATTTTGGTACCTGAGGGCATTAAAGAACTTGAGCCATTGAGTGCATCCATTTG
This sequence comes from Gammaproteobacteria bacterium, assembly GCA_015488755.1. Lineage (GTDB taxonomy): Bacteria > Pseudomonadota > Gammaproteobacteria > GRL18 > GRL18 > GRL18. The sequence continues at coordinate 3,674 of WFNB01000002.1, forward strand.
CTTTATTAGTGGTGGCTTGAGCTTTATGCTACTGGATATTTTTTTTAAAATAATAAATACTTCTGCCAGTCAACTTGCAGCCATGCTTTCTGACTTTATTCCTGAATCTATCGCCCTTGGTGCTGCATTTACAAGTCAAAGTAATACAGCATTTTTGCTGGCTGTACTGATTGCTTTGCAAAATTTACCAGAAGGTTTTAATGCCTACCGTGAGTTAAACCAATCAGCACCATATAGCTCCCTAAAAATAATTTTGATGTTTTTTGTGATGAGTTTTTTAGGGCCTATTTCCGGTATATCGGGTTATCTCTGGTTGCCAAATTTTCCTGAAATTGTTGCTGGAATTATGCTATTTGCATCCGGTGGCATACTCTATTCTATTTTTCAGGATATTGCCCCACAAGTGAAACTAGAGAAACATTGGCTGCCACCCATGGGAGCTATTTTAGGCTTTGTCTTGGGTATGATTGGTTTTATGTTGACATAATAGCAAGCTATAAAAATAGGGGTTAATTGATGAAACTTTTGGAATTTCCTCATTCACATTATTGTGAAAAAGCTCGTTGGGCACTTGATAGTAAAGGCTTAAAATTTCAAGCTATTGCTCTTATGCCAGGTTATCACATTTTCACCGTAAGAAAGTATGCCCAAGATACTTCTGTTCCAGTCTTATTAGATGCTCACCATGCCGTTCAGGGGTCAAGTGCTATTATTGATTATTTAGATAATAAATATCCTTCATATTTATTAAGCCCTAAGGATCCTCAACAGCTTGCATACTGCTTGCAACTAGAAGAACAAATGGACAAAATTATGGGTGAAAATATTCGCACTATTTTATATTACAGCTTATTAGCTTATCCAAAATTTATTCGTCATTGTTTTACGCATTCCATGCCTCGTGTTAAGCAAGGTATATTCCAAATATTTTATCCTATATTAAGAAAAAAAATTTATAAAAGCTATGTGATCTCAGAAGAAAAATATAATGAGGCAAGGTATAACTTTGAGCAGGCTATGGAAGAGATAGCTCAAATTATTGCTCAGCAACCTTATTTATTAGGCGATCAATTTAGTCGGGCAGATGTATCTATTGCATCAATGCTTTCATTATTGGTTATGCCAGAACAGCATCCTTTCCCGTGGCAAGACGTGCCGGATAAACAGGCTAGAGAATTTCTTAATAGTTATAAAGGGCATCCTGTTTTTAAATGGACAGAAAATATATACCAAAAGCACCGTATCCGCAGTTAGTATCATTGCGTTCTTTACTACGTCGTCTGTGTAACAAATTACCTGAGATAGAAATTAATACTATTTCGGGTATTGGCTATATGTTAAAAATAAACAAAGAATAGTCTAACAAAGATTATTTTCAGCCATCAGCTTAGCATAGTATTACCCCCTATATTTCCTTGAATAATTATAAAGAAACTCATAAACTCATTGCAACTGTTCAACTTAATGCTAGCTGATGAAATCAGCTTACTAGAGGATTCGTGAATGAGCGAAGAACCCGACCATCTTGTCAATACTAAGCTTAATAAAAAGAACTTAAGCGAAACCGATATCATCAGTAAATTCATCATGCCTGCCATTGAAACCGCAGGTTGGGATTTAATGACGCAAATCCGTCAAGAAGTGAAACTGCGAGATGGTAAGGTGATTGTACGTGGACAGTTGGGTGTGCGTAAAACGGTCAAATCAGCCGATATTGTTCTCTATCATAAGCCCAATATTCCTTTAGCCGTTATTGAAGCCAAGGCAAATAAGCATGAAGTGGGCAAAGGCATGCAACAAGGGCTGGATTACGCCCGTCTATTAGATGTACCTTTTATCTTTGCTTCTAATGGTGATGGCTTTATCTTTCATGACAAGACGAATCCTCAAGCCTTAGAAAGTGAAATTAAACTGGAAGATTTCCCCACCCCTGAACAACTCTGGCAGAAATTCTGTATCTGGAAAAACTATACTAATGAACAACTGCCGATTATCACTCAGGATTACCATGATGATGGCAGTGGCAAAGTTCCTCGCTATTATCAGCTTCAGGCTATCAATAAAACCATAGAAGCCATATCCAAAGGGCAGGACAGAATCTTGTTAGTTATGGCTACTGGCACAGGCAAAACCTATACGGCCTTTCAAATTATCTGGCGCTTATGGAAAGCCCGCAAAAAGAAACGCATACTCTTTCTGGCCGACCGCAATATTCTGGTGGATCAAACCCGTATTAATGATTTCCAGCCTTTTGGTCAGGCAATGACCAAAGTAACAGGACGAGCTGTTGATCCCGCCTATGAAGTCCATCTGGCCTTATATCAGGCATTAACCGGCTCTGAAGAATTTCAAAAAGCCTATAAACAGGTTGCTAGGGATTTTTTTGATCTGATTGTTATAGACGAGTGCCATCGTGGTAGTGCTGCAGAAGACAGTGCTTGGCGTGAAATTTTAGAATATTTTAGTTCAGCCACTCAGATTGGTATGACCGCAACCCCCAAAGAAACCGAAGACGTGTCCAATATTGACTACTTTGGTGACCCCGTTTACCTTTATTCACTTAAAGAAGGCATTGAAGATGGTTTTCTGGCTCCCTATAAAGTTGTGCGAGTTGATCTGGATGTGGATCTGCAAGGCTGGCGACCCACGAAGGGGCAACTGGATAAAAATGGCGAAGAAATCCCTGATCGCATCTACAACCAGAAAGATTTTGATCGCACATTGGTGATTGATGAAAGAACCGATCTCATCGCAAAAACCATTGTCTTTTGTAATGACATTGATCATGCAGAACGTATGCGCCGAGCGTTAATTAATCACAACCCAGAACAAGTTGCCAAAAACGATAAATATGTGATGAAAATTACCGGTGATGATGAGATCGCTAAAGCACAACTGGATAATTTCATTAACTGAATTAGCTCTGGTCAATAAAGCAATCACTGAAAATCTTGAAGAAGGTGAAAAGTTAAATTCTGAAATAAAAAGAGTGGAATACTATAAAGACTTTCCGTTAAATAATAAATCAATGCGAGAAGGTCATGATTAAGGCTTATGCTCTCCTTCTTTACTTTCCATAAGCACTAACTGATCCAAAAGTTCTAACATATCTTCTTGACTTTTGACAAAAAATGGCGCTGTTTTATATTTTCCATTAACAATAATAGCGGGTACGCCACGCATATTATAGCGCACAGAAAGCCAACGAGCCTTGTTGATTTTAGCCAGAACGTCTTTTGAAAAATAAGCATTTTCATAATCCATAGCACTGACACCGTGACGTAGAAAAAAATGTCGGATGGCTAGTTCGCTATAAAATTGTTTACCCTCACTATGAATCTCATGATAAAATTTTGTATGTAATTGCTTTAAGAGTCCAAGCTTTTCTGCCGTATAATAAAACTTAGCCATTTCACTCCAAGTGGGTGTATAAATGGCGGGAATACGAATAAAATCGACTTGTGGATGTTTGCTCAGCCATTTGTCTAATTTTGGTTCTAATTCTAAACAATGCGGACAACTGTATAAAAATAATTCGACCACTTCAATTCTGCCCTGTTTGCTCTGTGTTTTTATCGGCGGTTCAATACGCATAAAATGACTGCCTTCACGGTATTTTTTTTGTACCACTAGCGTCTTTTTATCCTGTTCCGGTGATTTTTTTATCTCACTAGCATAACTAATCGAATTCATACTCACCATGAGTAAAAGACTGATCATCAGCATCTTGCTTAGTAATTTCATTTTGCTATACCTGAATTGAGCATTGTTCTTAACTTTCTACGCTGCAATAAATAATAAATAACGGGGATTAAAATCATAGAAACCAATGGTGCACTCACCATGCCACCCACCATGGGGGCTGCAATACGCTGCATAACTTCAGAGCCTGAACCATTGCCTATCATAATGGGCATTAAGCCCATAATAATTACTAATGCGGTCATGGCTTTTGGGCGCACACGTTGAATTGCCCCTTCAATAATGGCTTCCAGCAACTCAGCTTGAGTCTTAGGCTGATGACGTTGCATTGATTCGCGCAAATAAATAATCATCACCACACCAAACTCTGCTGCCACACCCGCCAAGGCAATAAAACCAATGGCAACCGCTACTGAAAAATGATAATCCAAAGCATATAAAAACCAGATACCACCTAACAGGCCAAAGGGTACGGTTAGCATCACTAATAAGGATTCACTAAAATTATGAAAACTTAAATATAATAAGATAAGAATAATTAATAAGGTAAATGGAATAATGGATGAAAGGCTTTTTTGTACCCTTTGCATATATTGATACTGACCAGACCAAGTAATGGTATAGCCTGCAGGAAGTGCTAATTGTTTAGCTAATAATTGTTGTGCCTTGGAAATGTAATCGCCAATATTGGTGTCATTTAAGGTAATAAACACCCAGCTATTTAAGCGTCCATTGTCACTTTTAATTAAGGGGGGGCCATCAACAACGGTTATTTCAGCCAAGTCCTGTAATTGTACATGAATGTCTTCTGTGGCAACCAGTGTCAGTTCTTTTAGCTTTGTTAATGAGTCGCGTAAATGTTGAGGATAGCGTAGATTAATAGGATAGCGTTGTTGTCCTTCAACTGTATACGTTAGGTCAACCCCAGCAATAGCAATATTGGCCGCATTTTGAATGTCACTAATACTTAGCCCATAATGAGCAGCGGCATAACGGTCAATATCAATATCAATATAACGAGCACTGGCTGATCGTTCAGCATACACACGATGAGATTCTGGTAAACTATTTAATAACTGCTCCACATCCTTACCAATGCGTTGAAGTACCTTAAGATCCGGACCGGCAATTTTAAGACCAACAGGGGTATTAATGCCTGTTGATTGCATATCAATCCGTGTTTTTATCGGCATCAGCCAAGCATTATTAACACCTGGAATTTGCACTTGCTGATCCAATTCTTTAATGATGCCATCCATCGTCATACCATCACGCCACTGTTCTTTCGGTTTTAAAGCAATGGTACTTTCTATCATGGTCAGTGGCGCTGGATCGGTTGCTGTTTCTGCTCGACCAACTTTACCAAAGACTTGTGCCACTTCTGGAACGGTTTTAATTAATCGATCCGTTTGCTGTAATAATTGCCGAGCTTTACCAATAGAAATTCCAGGTAACGTGGTCGGCATATATAATAAGTCCCCTTCATTCATTTGAGGCATAAATTCACTGCCCAATTGTGACATAGGCCAGAGGCTACTCAGCGCAAGTAGAATCATAATGATACTGAGTTTGCGGGGCTGCATTAAGGCTTTTTTTAATATTGGTTTATAGACTGCAATCAACCAACGGTTTAAGGGATTGTCTTCTTCTTTATGGATCTTACCCCGTATAAAAAAGACCATTAATGCTGGCACCAAAGTAATGGATAGTATCGCCGCGGCAGCCATAGCATAGGTTTTTGTATAGGCTAACGGCGTAAATAACCGTGCTTCCTGAGCCTGTAAGACAAAGATCGGTATAAAACTTAGGGTAATAATTAAGAGTGAGAAAAATATAGGCGGGCCAACTTCAGAGGTGGCTTGTGTGATAATCGCAATACGTTGTGTTAAGGTCGCCGATTCAAAATGATGAGCCTCTGCTTTCTTATGTACATTTTCGATTAAGACAATGGTCGCATCAACCATTGCACCAATGGCAATGGCAATACCTCCCAAAGACATAATATTAGCGTTAATACCTTGCCAATGCATTAAGCCAAAAGCTAATAATATCCCCACAGGTAAACTGATTAAAATCACTAAGGAAGAACGTAAGTGATATAAAAATACCATACAGACAATGATCACCACTAAAAACTCTTCAATTAGACGATGACTTAAGGTATCCACACTGGCTCGAATAAGCTGGGATCGATTATAGGTTTCTACTAATTCGACACCTTCAGGTAAGCTAGCTCGTAGTGTCTCCAGCTTCGCTTTTACTTTATCTATGGTATCCAGTACATTTTCACCATAGCGCATAACAATAATGCCACCGACCACCTCACCTAAACCATCTAAGTCGGCAACACCACGACGAGCAGCAGGACCAATACGGATTTCGCTGGCAATATCATCCAATAGAACAGATGATATTGACATACGCCGACGCAATGTTGGCACGCTGATTAAACGAATATCATCTAGGTTTTTTATATAGCCACTAAAACGTACCATATACTCTGCTTCAGCCAATTCAAGACTGGCACCCCCTTGTTCTTGGTTGGCTTGTTCAATGGCCTGTTTGACATTGGCGATGGTCAGGTAATAACCTCTTAATTTATCTGGGTCAATGGTAATTTGATATTGTTTAACCATACCGCCAAGGGTTGCCACTTCGGCAACACCGGGTAAGGTTTGCAGTTCATATTTAAGAAACCAATCTTGTAAACTACGTAGTTCTGACAGGTCATGCTTACCGCTGGTATCTTTTAGTGCATATTGATAAATCCAGCCAACACCAGACGCATCCGGCCCTAATTGAGGTTTTGCCTGAGTAGGCAGTTGATCCGTAATTTGATTCAGATATTCCAATACTCTCGAACGTGCCCAATAAATATCGGTATCATCATCAAAAATCACATAGACATAAGAATCGCCAAAAAAGGAGTAGCCCCTAACGGCTCGTGCACCGGGCACCGATAACATTGCCGTAGATAAAGGATAGGTTACTTGATCCTCAACCACCTGTGGTGTTTGGCCACTATAATGGGTTCGCACAATAACCTGCACATCAGATAAATCGGGTATGGCATCCAATGGAACGGCCATAAGTGAATAAACACCCCAAGCACTACAGAGCAAGGTAATCAAAAGCACTAAGGATCTATTATGGATAGACCATTTAATAATTGCAGCTATCATTTTTCTTTTTCCAGAGACCTTAGACTTAATTACTCATACGCGAAAAACCCGCAGATAATTGACTTTCTGAATCAATTAAAAATTGTCCAGAAACAACGATTTTATCCCCTTCATTTAAGCCCGAAATAATTTCTGTTATATTATTTGCTTCTTCTCCTGCCACTACGGCAACGGGTAAAAAGTATCCCTTGTGATCCATCGTCACAACTCTTTGTCCCTCTCCGGTACGAATAATCGCTTCTGAGGGCACTAATAATAAATTTTTGCGGGTATTTCCCTGAATAGTTATGCGCGCAAACATACTTTGTGAAAGCCCTGGATGATTGGTCTTAAATTTTAGGCGGATCTCAAGAGAACGTGTTGTATAACCCACAGGCGGTTCAACACGAGTGACTTTGCCTTTAAAGCGTTTGCCTGGTAAACCACGCACCTGCATAATTGCACTCTGTTGTTCTTCGATAAAGGGCCATTGACGTTCAAATATTTCAGCTGTCACTTCAATCACTTGATAGTCTCCACCGAGATTAAACATTGTGAAGCCTTTATTAACCTGCTCACCAACTTTACCTCGCCGAGCATAAACAAAACCGGCTTCTGAGGCACGAACCTCAGCAGGTAGATCCGTACGACTGCCTTTTTGTAATTGGGCAATTTGCTCAGGACTCATACCGGCCTTACGCAAGGCAGGAAGCATAGGAGTCGCAATATTATTTTTACCCTGCTGATAAGCAAGTTGATACGCTTGTTGCATCTTCTCTAATTCAGGAGATTTAATGGCAAAAAGTAATTCACCTTGAGCTATTGTATCACCTTGCGTTTTATCAGCCAGATACACAATGGTGCCTTTGACTGGTGGGGTGATCCGTTGTCTAGCCATAGGATCCACACGGGTTATTTTGCCCAATGTTTCAATATGACGTTGTAATTCACCACGATAAACAAGCGCGGTACGTACTCCTAGGTTATTAACGACCCGAGGATCAATTTTTACGGCTGGAAATTTTTCTTGAAAGAGCACCTTGTGATTGGTCGATTCACTCTTAGTATCAAGCACACTCTGATCACTTGTTTTTGCTATGCTTGATTGAGCCTTATTAATAACCAGATCCATGCCACAAATAGGACAAGTACCCGCTTTATCAGAAACAATATGACTATGCATTGGGCATATATAGTGAGTTGATATGGGTTTTGAGCTAGCCAGTGTCTGTAACTCATTTTTATTCGCAAGTGTTTGCTTGTCAGTTTGCTCATCTATTGAAAATAAGGCCGAAACGATCAGAATAATAACAAGCAAGCCTATTATAAAGGCTATTTTGGGTCTTGTCGCAAGATCCTTCATAAGTGCTCTCTCTTGGTTTTTATTAATTGCAGTTCAAAGATATAAGGCCAGTATTTTCCAGTCACAAAAAAATGATCCGTTTTTTTATTATAGGCAATACCATTAAGTACCGAGTGATGATTTTTTCTTTGTTTTTTAGGCAACAATTCCTGTAAATTTAACCAGTGTTCTACTTGCCCATTATCGGGATTAATCTGTGCAATACAATCGGTTGGCCAAACATTACTGTAAATTTTTCCTTGAGCATACTCCAACTCATTCAAACCCTGAATAGGATGGTACTGAGCTTGCACCAATAAGTGTTTTGTTTTTTCCATTGTCGATGGCTCAAAATAATTAAGCATAGGCGAACCATTACTGATCACTAATTCATTATTAATCGTTGTTAGACCCCATAATTCTTTGTTTTTGTCTTTTAATTGCAGTGTCTTTTTTTCTAATGCTTGTAATTGTTTCACCGAATAAACCAAGAGCGTAGCTGATTGCCAAGTCAGTTGTAATAAGCGATTCTGATAGAGACTTAAACCTTCAGCAAAATACTCTTTCTCTAACGGCTGAGCATAGACAAGCTGTCCATTATCTGCATTAATTTTACGTATACTAGAAAAACCATTCAATCCAGTGCTCTCATAAAGAAAGCCCTTTGCATAAACTAAGCCTTGGGTAAATGCAGAGTCATCATGAGGTAATATACGAATAATCTGATAGCCTAAGGTATATTGATCAAGCTGTTTGATATCTTTTTTCTGCTGGTCACCTGTTGGCAAAACAAGTTCACAACGCCCCATCGCATACACAGGAAGTCGTTCATCACTCCAAACGGAGGAACAAAAAAAGAGGATGGGACAAAGAAAAATATAATATTTTTTGATACTAAGGGTGTTTATCGTTGAGGACATAATACTTAACTGAATTATCCAAATCACGAGCTTGTGCTTATAAAAGCCTGTTCTAATTTTGCTTCGGTAAATTTCATTTCTTCAAGCCTTTAGTTTTACTTTCAATTTGCTTGATAAAATCTTTTTCAACCTGTGTGATTCTATTTTTTATCTTCTCTTTATAAATTTTATATTCACTGTGTGCTTTTTCTATGGCTTGTTGATGGCTGATAGTGCCTGAATGTTGCAAAATGTCTTTATTGGTCATTTTTAAGAAAGCATCCAACTGCTTAATCCAATCTGCCATGTACATTGGTGTACGGTCTAAGGCTTGGATTTCAGCAATTTCTAAAAATGCAGTTACCATTCTATTTAAAATATTGAGTTCATCTTCGCTAAGATAATTTTTAGCAATCTCAACTTCCTTTTTTGTAGGAATTTCACCCTTAAAATGGGTTAATCCAATATGTTCTTTTGATGAATCTACTCGCTTATAAACCGTTTCTGCTGCCGTTTCTCCGTGGCTTGCCCAGTGCATTTTGTTTTGTATGGTTTTAAATACCATTAATGATTGTTCGGTATTGGGGTCGTAGTCGATACTGGTGGCATACACATCTAACACCTTACGCCAAAATACCTTTTCAGATGAACGAATATCACGAATGCGTGCTAAAAGCTCATCAAAGTAGTTGCCACCGCCTGCTTCTTTGAGCAGTTCATCGTTCATGGCAAAGCCTTTGATCAAGTACTCTTTAATCAGTGCGGTTGCCCATTTTCTGAAATGCACACCTCTATGCGATTTTACTCGGTAACCCACTGAGATAATGACATCAAGATTGTAAAAATTGGTTGGTTTGGTAGAAAAATCGGAATTTCCGATTTTTCTCATTGAGGGTTCTTTTTCAAGTTCCTGTTCTTTAAAAATATTGAGAATATGCTCATTGATGGTAGAACGGGATTTTTGAAACAATTCAGCTATTTGGTCAATATTAAGCCATACCGTTTCATTCTCAAAATGGGTCTCTATTTTTACTTTACCGTCAGAGGTTTGGTAGATGATGAGTGGAGCGTTTTCATTCATATTATAACCGCCTCTTTTTCCATTTCCTCCACAACTCCACGCATTAAAATAGGACAAAGGGGGTTAATGCTGGCTTTTAACTGCTCATTTATTCGTTTACGAGTTTCCAAGGTGTGATAAATGGTAACTATGGCTTCTTGTATTTTAATATCGGGAATGGGTAGTTTTACATTACACATTTCAGCCCAATCAAAGGTTTCTCTGGCTCTGCCCCAAGAGTTAAAACGGGCGTAACGGTCAAACTCCGTTCTTTGAAAAAACAAATACAAATATTCAGGTAATAGTTCTTCTGTATTGCTTACTTCAAAAACTGTGTAGATTGCTGAAACAATACAGTCTTCTGAACTGTTCATTGCCAATGCAATTTTATCTCCTCTTCTTGAAGTGTCGGCTACATAAACAAACTGACCATTGCGGACAACCTTGTAATTATGAAAACTAACGCCCGTTGTGTTTGCTTTTGAATTAATTAAAACTTTTTTTGTTGAAACACCACGAAGTAGAGTAATCTTAGAATCAGTATTTCGGTTATCAACCAACTGTATATAATCACCTAATCTTTTAAATGATGAAATATGATTGCTGAATGATGAATTATTCTGTGTTTTTAATTTATCATTCATAATTAAGCATTTATCATTTTATTCGTTTTATTAGCAAGCAATATTTTCAACTGTGAAATAGCAATTTGATTTAATTTTACCAATCGCTCACTTGGCTATAATACCAATGGAGTTTGTTCTACTTACCGATTGTTTAACAGAAAGTGCAAAGCGATTTAATCCTGCCTGATTTTTAATTCCCTCGAATTCGGGGGAATTAAAATTAGGGTATATCTTTGTAAGTGCTTTCGATACCTATTATTTCCTTTCAGTTATTTGCGTGCTTCGTTTGATTGCTTTTGATGTATAACAAAAAGCAATCGTTGAGTTAACACAGACAGAACTAATGCAATGAATAAATTGCGGTATCATGATGCAGTGGATCAAATTGATATATTTTCAAACGTCGTGAAGGTTCAAAATTATAGTGTATTTCCACCTTATGCATACCCGGTGTGCCGTCACTCGCAACAGGAGGCACATAGATCCCACCCCAAGGGCCACCAGCATTTGGCCACGCATAGTTACGTCCAAAAGTGAAGAAACAGCCGGAACCCATTTGTGGTAGGCCATTATCAAGATCACTTTCATTACGGGGTGTCGCTTGTAAAAACTCTTCTGTACCACCGGTGTTCATGGGAAACACTCGGTCATTGGTGACCACACTATCCCCTGTTGACAAGTCGGTTGCTAAAGCCGCTTTTGCTGGATTTTCAGTATTATCAAGTAATACGTGATCATCGACCACATTGCCATCAGAAACCACCACTTCACCATTCACAATATCGGTTCTGGAACCGACTATTAGCGTCGGATCAGTATGAATTTCTTGTGCTAATTGTGTACTGGGATCGGTGTCTTGAAATTGATTTTCCCAACCACGAGAACCACCAAAATCCACATTCATATAACCATGAACAAAATGATCGGCATTATAAAGCGTGACATTATAAGTATAAGGACGCTTTACCCAATCATGCACACAGCCATTACATGTGCCTTTAAAACTCGCTGGACCTTGAGTTGTACCGTCTCCGGCCAAGCCTTGACGACTGCCATAAATGGTATTATTGACATACAATAAAGTAATTGTTGCATTTGGATCCGCTGTCACACCTGCAGGCAATTTAGTTCGATCAGACCAATCAAGATAAGCTGCTCTTAAATCAGAGACTATCTGTTTTAACTGCCCCTGATCCTGCTGTTTTTGTTGTGCCTGCTGTACTGCTTGAATTGCCGTGGCAACCATAAGATTGCTACCCTTAGGTACTATTATATTTGCTGAGCTGTTGCTACTTTGGTCATTTTTAAGCTCACGGAATAATGTCCATAAGCGTTTAGCGGGTGATAATTCACCGATTTTAGCAATAGCTGCCAGCTTATTTGCCTCACTACCTTTGGGATCATCACCAAAGACATCAATTTCCCATTGAGGTAAGGTTTTTGCCTCTACTCCGGGTTCACCACTGGCACCTTTTTTAAGAGCATTTTCTGTTACCTGTACTCTTGGTGGGTGAATACGCCAGCCCCAAGTATACGTTAGGTTATAATACTTACCTAAGCTCTGCTTAATTTTAATGGTGTATTGAGTGCCTTCATCTAACATAGGAAAATAGGTTTGATCCATTGATGCATGAAATGGCCCTCTTTGACCATCAGGTGTCTGGTCAAAATTCATGGTCATGGGAGAAAAATCTTCAATACCACCGGTTAGTATATTCACATGATAGGTAATCGTCCAAGGCACCTCTTGTACCGCTGAGGGATCGATAAACGCAGTATCTGCTTCAATATGTTGATCCCAATAGATCATATTAACATCAACATTACCCCCAATAACTGTATCACCAGGCTTACAAGTGCCGTTAGTGCAAATAGGCTCAACCACTTTTATTTTATTGGGACCTATATAGTGCAACATAGGGAAACCACTATAAGCACGACCGGCAATGGCGTTGCCTTCTAAAATATCAATACCGGTTTGTACTAAGGCTAAATCAACCGTTGTGTTATTTGCTACATTCGCTTCAAGAGTATCAATAATATGATCTAAATCTTCCGCAGGGGAAGTACGATCAATGGCCTTTCTCAATACAGGGCCATCTTGTAATAGATAGGTATCATCACCTAATCTTGATGGTTGAGTATTGGGCATTTCATTACCATTAAAGTCAAATAAGTTGCTATCAACGGTTAATAAAAAATTTGAGCCCGGAGGATTATCAAATGGATTAACGGCTTCATGCTGACCTTCTGGTGTGATCACGGTTGTTTTAGTACCATCATCCGAAAGTGTCTGTTGTGAACCAAAAAAACCACCATTTCCTGGACGGGGCTGGGGGCAGGGGTGTCCAATCCAGCCACTGACACCACCTTCGACGCCTGGGGCAAAGTTTCCTGTGGTAAAATGGCAATTACCAATACCCTCTGGCGTTGCACTGGCTGTCTCTATGGATAGCAAGCTCATGGCAGCAAGGCTTATTATTAATTTTTTCATTACTAAGCGTCTCCTATACACTGCGCATATCAATCAAAAAGGGTTTATGATCCTTACCAATGCTCAAACGAGCAATTGACTCGGCAATGTATAAAGGATGCTGACGACTGGCCTTAGTCATCCAACGCCCCGTTTTTTCATTACCGACCCAAGCAAGACCATTAATACGACCACGTATACCAAAGGCCGCTAGAATGTCTCGAATATCATCAACCTCTCCTGTCAAGAACTGCCACTTAGCACCTTTTGACTCGGCTAATTTTTTTAACTCTTGAGGGCTGTCTTCTTCTGGGCTGGTGGAGATGGTGTACATAAACACATCTTTACCTAATCGCTCCTCAAGCATTGCCTGAACTTTTACGAGATTATCAATGATAGGATATAACTTTTCTCCCCTAACTGAGGTAAATGAAAAGAATACTAATTTGTCATGAATGAGTTCTTCATAAAACCATGATTTTTTCTTATTTTGATCTTGTACGACCACTTGTGGAAAGCGTGAGGCGGTTGGTCCACCTATGGCTCTTGGACAATTTTTAAATACGGATTGCGTGTCTTTTTTATTAATGCCTGCTGCTGTCGCTGCGGCAGGTACGACCAGTGATGCTAAAGAGGTGAGAAAGACTCTTCTGCTTTTCATTATTTGCTCCTTGAAATTAAATGGCTTAATTTCATTAAATATCATACGAATTGTGCTATTAACTTCGGTCTTTTTTGTTGTTAACCAGAGTATTGTTTAACCCGGAGTTAAGTCCCAGCGCAACATCATGGCATTATCTTCATGAACGTTATTATGGCAATGGATAACATAGCGACCCACAAAATCATCAAAGCGATAAAATACTTTAGCATGATCATTTGGACCTAGGGTCGCAACATCCTTACGTGATTTAAGCACGCCAGTTGGTTTACGACCATTCCATTCAAGAACTTGAAATTCTTCAAAGTGAACATGGCATGGATGTGCCCAAGAGCTACCGGCATTTTTAAAATGCCAGATTTCAGCAGTGCCTTGTTTGGGGGTAGCAGAAACCACGGTAGGATCCATAAAACTACCGTTCACCGTCCATAAGCCCATATCATGATCAAAAACCCACTCACGCTCAGCCACGACTTCATCCAGATTAATGGCGGGTAAGGGGCGCAAGAAATCAGGAACACGACTATTATCAGGAGCCGTTGCTTCTTTAATGCGAAACTGCATCACTTTCATACGATCAGGCCCTTCAAGACGGCGACCTGTTGGCCCTTGGCCGTTTACTTGTTCCATTAAATTGAGCAATTCAACGGTATCCCCTGCTCTATAACGAGAAAAGTCAATAATAACATCATGGCGATTAGCGGGACCTAGAATAATACTTCTTTCTTCAACCGGCTCTTCTAATAAATTACCATCATTAGAAATCACCAAAAAGCTACTATTATCACTTAATGCCAGTTCATAAAAGCGTGAGGGACCACCATCATAAATTCGAAAACGATACTTACGGCGTTCAACATTTAAAAAAGGCTGTACTTTGCGATTAACAGTGATCAAATCACCTAGGTGGCCATCGGTATCAAAGACGTTATAGGTGGGATGACCATTGACATCAAAACGGACATCATGGATTATCATGGATATGTCATAACCTAAAGAGTTACCTTGTCCATCATCACCAAATTTCATATTACCGGGTAAGCGCAGTGCTTCAGGGTTGGGATCATTTTCATCCCCTGAATCTAAGTGATCATAAAAAATGGCCATACCAGACAAACCGGCATACACATTGGTCGCTGTAAAATCAATCATGTGATCATGATACCAAAGACTGCCTAAGGCCTCATTTGAATCGTTACGAGCATACATCATGGCATAGTGATGATCCCAATACTGGCCTGATGTGGCAAAGTCCATAGGAAAGCCATCACTTTCAGAAGCCGTATGAGCATTATGTAAATGAGTACTAATAGATGGATAGCCTATCGGCATTTTTACCACATCGGCTGTTGGTAGATCGTTATAGCGACGCACAAAAACCGGTTCGCCATAACGGGCAACCAAGGTAGGTCCAGGTGTACTAGGGCCTTGGCCGCCACCACTATACATCCATGCAAGAGAACCATTAAAAGGATTTAGCCCCGATAGATCACGGTGATAATTCCAAAAACCTTCGCTAATATGTTGTTCATAATATTTTTGCGGTCTGAATTCATCAAAACGTTGGTGTCTATTTGGGTCTGCTGGTGGTGTTAGATCAGCGGGATCTTTTTCTTGTAGGGTAGGGGGAATATAAAGAGGTTCCACATAGGAACGTACTGGTGGACTATTTGGCTCAGTTCCGGGACTTCTAATACCACTGGAACGACATAATTGTGCATGGGCTGTTGAACCACCAAATACAGCAGGTATTGTTAAGGCAGCACCTGCCTTTAAGATATTTCTTCGTTTGGTCATCATTCTCTCTCTGAATTAAGCGCTCTAAATTATATTCATTCTATCGTTTATTTTTGGCTTAGAAATTAAACTGCACACTAAGGCTATAAGCATCATAGTCTGTATCAATATCACCACCTAAGGACAGACGATCCCAATCACCACGAATATCAAAGGAATCATTTAGTTTATAGCTAAAGCCTAAACCCCAAATAAAGTCTGAACCACTATCACTATTATGGCTACTGGAGTTGACCCCATTAATACTGACTTTAGAGTTAACATCGGCATCCCAATCCATATAGCCTAATTTAGCAAATACAGACCATTCATCCGTTATTGGTGCTCCTAGATTAACACTAAGATTAAAGGCATCGACATCCGTATTGGTTTTAACCGTACCTGATACAGGAGATAAAATACGGGTTTTAGCATCCATATCACCAAAATCCTGATAGCCTAATTCAACCGCAATGTATTGGTTAAAACGATAGCCAGCAAAGATTTTCCAACCGGTATCATTATCATCAACCGAGGTATTACTACTAATACCATTACTAGCAAATGCCTGATCAAAATCATTGGAGTTGAGATCGTTTTTATATAATCCAAGACCGGCACCGGCATAAAAATCAGTTGCCAAAACGCTCTGCAATGGCAAAACTGCTAATACTGATGCCATTGTAAAACACTTAAAAATAGTCATTTATTGCTCCTGTTTGTGGCCAAGTAAAACGAGGGTAAATACTTCATTGTGCTATATCACTCCATTTTTTATTTTTAACTTATCAGCAAACCACACCGTGCCGGCCAACCATCAAAAAGTTACAAAAATATAAACATATATAATTCAAAGACTTATAATTTTGTAACTTAGAAGTCCTGTTAGTCACCAAAATCAAGTTCTAGGCTAGTTTGTTTCATCATATAATCAATCGCTGCGCGTAATTCATTGTCCGTGCAGTTTAAGCATCCACCTTTGGCGGGCATAAAATAGCCAAAACCATTAATGGTATGCTGCATAAGCAGTGACATCCCTTTAGCCTTTCGATCTTGCCATTGGGCAACGTCACCAGGCATGGGTGCTCCTTGTGTGTTTTTGCCATGACAGCCTTTACAACGATATTGATAAATCGTTTTGCCACTACGGGCGATACCACTATGCTCAGAGGTAACACGATGCATTTCTTGCCAAAAACCAGTGGTAGTACTGGTTGAATGGTTAGCGGCAATGACATTAGTGGTAAAACTAAAAAAAAACAAGGAGTACAAAATAAGATAGGTTTGAGAACGCATCAAATGTCCATATTTGTAAATATAATCAGAATACGCTAATGATAGGTAATTAAAAGATGGTTTTCAATCTTTATTTTGGTGTTTTCTTATTAATGCTTCAGAAGCTAAATGTTTTAATTGTTGCATGAGTCTAAGCTCATGTTGCTTAATGACTAATTCACCAGACTTAAAACGATCACCATAAAATAACCCAATGGCTTTATTTTTAACCATAACAGGTAAGATAATAAAGCTTTGAGCCTCTATTATTTGTTGATACCATGCAGGAATTTTCTTGATAATTTTTTCATCCCGTGTATCCGCTATAAAAACATCAATTCCCTTATCAAGGGCTAAATGGAAAACATCAGCTTTATACTTCATTGAAAATTGAAACTGATTTAAAAAGGTATTGTTAATACCATAGCCAAATTTTCCTTCCATTATCTTCTTCTTATTGTTGATCATGCAAACAACGGCATGATCAAAATTAAATGCTCTATGCATAACCTCAAGGCAAAGGCGAAAAATAGTAGTGACGCTATAGTCTTCGTTTAACATTGCATTAATATCATCAATACCTGCGCTTAATATATCTTCGGGTTTGTTAGACGCTTTATCTTGGTCAGTAGAATTATGGAGTACCAGTGTTTTTTCTATAGGTATTGCTAGTCTATCATCTTTGCTAGAAAGAGCATTATCATCATTTAAACCTTGAATAATAGATGATTTTGACATATTGATGTTTAAAATTGAATTAAGATCAATTAAGTCTTCCTTGGCTTGATCGGCTAATGATATTAAATCTTTATCGTTTAGGTGTAATTGAGGCGTATATTGACGCCAGAGTTTCACTGATTTTAAGCGCCAATCTTCTTCGTTACCTGAGTCTTCTATCAGTGTTGTTAATTCATTTGATAAGGAGCTAATAGCATGCATTTTTTCTTCATTACTGAGCTGTAAACGTTTGCTATTGAGCTTAGTATTATAGGGGTTAATGGTATTGACTATATAGTGGGGTAATTGCCATTCTTTTGCAATGGCAACACCAAGCTGATGATAGGGGATACCTAATATTTGGGTGGCCGCACTTTCTTCACTAATATGTTTATCTAGCATTAAGCGTTCGACTTCTAATGATTCTTCATTAAAATAAAAAATAGCCAGTAGTTTGCCGAGATTATGAAAAATACCACTAAGAAAAACTTCTTCCTTATTATCAATGTTTGATTTATCAGCTAAGTTTTTTGCAAATACACCACTATATAGGCAAGATATGACCCTATCCTTTAATTGTTTGGCTTGAGATTTATCATGTAAATGATCGATTAAGATTAAACTAACGGCAATGGATCGAATGGCATCAAAACCCAGCATCATAACCGCTCGTGATATTGTTTTTACTTCTCCACCACTGCGCCGATAATAAGCTGAGTTGACAATTTTTAAAATTTTATTGGTCAGGGCAAAGTCTTCAACAATAGCACCAGCTAAGGCATCAAAGCCTTTTTCATCTTCATCAACAATTTTATTTATTTTGAATAAAGACTCAGATAAGGCAGGGAAATCTTTTTTACGTTTCATGCGCCTGAGTAAAAACTCAATAGTCGCATCCTGTTTTTTACTAGAAGGGTTGGCCATTGTATTATGAGTGGATAGGTACTCATCAAGTGCGACATTAAGTTCACTGGTACTGTGATAACGGTTAGCCAGTTTCTTATCAATGGCTTTTAATATAATGCTTTCAAGCTGTGGATCAATATCGGTGTTAATACGTGAAGGTGGTGTCAGTGTTTCATTAAGAACATTATGAATAATGCGCTTGATATTTTGTCCGCTAAAGGCGAATTTTCCTGTTAACATTTCATATAGAATAATACCCAGAGCATAAGCATCGTTACTGGCAGTGATGATTTGTTCGCGGATATACTCAGGGGGCATGTAACGAGGAGTGCCAAAAAAACCATCGGTTTTAGCCTTTTGCTCAGAAAGAATGCGAGCAATGCCAAAATCCATAATCTTAGGAATACCATCATCATTGATTAATATATTAGCAGGTTTTAAATCACAATGGATGATATTTTGTTGATCGGCATGACTGATCCCTTCAATCACTGGTTTCAAAAATGAGAGTACATTTTTGACTGACATAGCCCCCTTTTTCTTCATAATCTCAGAGAGTAATTGCCCACTGACATATTCAAAAACCAAATAGGGATTATGTTGTTCATCTTCACCTGCTTCATAAATAGAAACAATATTAGGATGAATGATTTTACTGATGGTACGAGCTTCTTTGAGTAATAAATCTTTAGTATCAAGACCATGGTTCAATTGCGCAACATGCAATGATTTAATGGCGACATTACGTTGTAATACAGGGTCAACTGCTAGATGAACAACTCCTTGTGTACCTTTGCCTAATACTCTTATTTTATTAAAACGACCAATTTTATTTGTCACTCCAGCACAATGCCTTTTTATGAATTATTCGTTATAACTATAGAATGTTTGGTAGAATTGTCCAGTAGCATTAATGAGCAAGCAAATAATGTTATACTCTACATGTGACTGCATTCAAATTCCTTACCCGTTAATTAAGAGTTATAACTGATAAAATGATTGAGAATATTGATCCTAAAAGACATGAACTCATATGTAAAGAAATTGGTCTAGTTATTGGCTCTTCAGCAGCAATGACAAAATTGATAGAAGATATATGTCAGTTATCTCAATCTGATTTGCCAGTGCTCATTACTGGGCCAACAGGTTCTGGAAAGGAACTTGTTGCCACTTTACTGCATCAACTGAGCTCTCCTTCTGACAGCCCTTTTTTAGATGTTAACTGTGGTGCAATTCCCGAAGCACTTATTGAATCTCAATTATTTGGTCATATGAAGGGGGCATTTACTGGCGCGACTATGAACAAAGAAGGTTTTTTTACGTTAGCTGCCACTGGTAGCTTGTTTCTAGATGAAATTGGAGAACTACCCCTTTGGCAACAAACAAAATTATTAAGAGTATTGGAAACGAATCAGTATCGGCCAGTGGGAGGTTCTGTTAACCTTCATTTCCGTGGTCGGATTATTACTGCGACTCATGCTAATTTAAAAGAAATGGTCGGGGAAAAACGTTTCCGCGAAGATTTATTTTATCGTTTAAATACATTAACGCTACATGTTCCTTCCCTTAATGAGCGTTCAGAAGATATTCCGTTATTAATTAAGCACTTTATGAAACGGCATTCTAAAAAAATTGGTTTTTCAGATCAGGCGATGAAAAGACTTGAAAATGCTCATTGGTCAGGCAATGTGCGTGAGCTAAAAAATGCCATTGATAAGATAGTGATCATGTCAAAGTCTCAGGAAATTGATGTAGATGAACTTAAAAACTATATTACTATTGTTGATAATGACCATTCGTACCAATTGAATCACTTAGCAGAACAACTGCTTAAATTAAATGTTCCCAATAAGCTTATAGCTATAGAAAATGCAATGGTACAATTGGCATTGAAAAATTGTAAGGGCAATAAAAGTTCGGCAGCAAGGGCTTTAGGGGTACATCGAAAGTATATTGAACGTAAGCTGAATCAGCTCAATGATAGCACCCAATCTATTAAAGATTTATATCAATTAGCAGCAGAAAAAATGCAATGCTGTGACTACAAAGGTGCTCTGAATGACTTACAGAAACTACTCTCTTATATTGATAATGCGATGATAACGCAAGAAAATGAAACACTTGAGCTAGAAGCTCTCATTATGATGGGAAGCTGTTTGAGAACGTTTAATGGCTGGAATCATCCTGATGTTATATCCATCTATGAAAAATCGGTTTATCTCGCCAATAAACTTAATAATCTGGATAAACTGCATTCAGTTCATTTTGGGTTATGGGTCAATCAGCTATTGGTTTTGGATCTTGATGATGCTTTGTTAACCATGTTCTCTTATAAAAGAGAAGCAGAGCACTTAAATAATGTAGCGTCTATTGCTCATGCAACCATCTTTTTAGCGAACACTTATTTTTGGATGGGCGAGCATCAAAAAATGGTGTATCACTTGCAATTATTTTTAGAACTGTATCAACATGAACAGCAAATTGTAATTGATCTTGGGCAAGATCCCTTTATTTATTATTTAATGTTTAAAGCATTGCATAATGTGCATATAGGAAAAATAGAACAGTCTAAAGAAATGTTCACTAAATTACTAAATTATGCACATGAATTAGACCACCCTTTTTGTTTGGCAACTTCATTGCAAGCAGGCGCTTGGATAAGTTATATAATAAAAGAATATGATGACTCCTATCAATATGCAGAACAATTATTAGTACTGGCAAAAAAATATGATTTTATTTTTTTTGAAGGGATGGCTGAAATTTTTATAGGTCACAAACTGGCTTATCAGAACAACTACAATAAGGGGCAGGATATGATCAATACTGCCTATAGAAAAAAGATAAATGCAGGAACAGATTCAGGTAAACTTTTCAATTCTATGTATGGCATTATATTTTCTGATATATCCTTGTTTTCTGGAGACTATAAAACAGGCTTGGATGTATTGGAAAAAACCATCACTGTTTCCATAGAACATAAAGAATATTGCTATTTTCCTGATGCTTTATTAATGCAAGCACGTTTAAATTTAGCATTAAACAATCTGGATGATGCAGAATCTTTGCTTAAAGAAGCCATTACAAAAGCACAAAAATCAGGATCAAAAATTTGTGAATATAATTCTAGCTGTGAATTAGCAAGTTTATATATGAAAAATAGTAAAATGTTAGAAGTAAAAAAAATATTAATGCCTATGATGTTGCGTTTTTCTGAACAGAGTACTGAGCTTGATTTAACTTGGGCTAATGATTTACTCGATACCGTTTAGTGGTTATTAGAAAATGCTTTTCCTTCCCTTCAGATCAAACTAGCTGTCTATCTGAAAGGAAGGTTAAATGAGTACCTATAAACAGAGCTTATATGGACAAATTATTGTCCTATTGTTGCTTTTGAATAACACAATCTACTTTGTGAATAACCATTTCTTACTAATAGCATTAAATAGCTAAATGCTGTCATATTCGGATCAGTGACTGGAATATAGCCGCCATATTTTTCGCTGAGCATTTTGCTTACTGGTTCTGCAATGCCAATAAAACCGGTACAGCCAAGAATAATAGATTGGGCACCATCTTGTTCAATGGCCATATTGCAGGCTTGATAAACCATAGCAATGACCTCTTCTGTATTGCTTAGGTCTTGTACAGGACAGTTAATATTTCTAATCGATGCAAAATTTTCCATTAAGCCAAATGCTTTTACATGCTCACGTTGCATGGCGACAGTACTGTCTAAGATTGTAATGATTGAAAAACGTTCAGATAACATCATGGCAGTAAATGCACTGGCACGAAAACCACCAATGACAGGAATATTGACAATCTCTCTGGCGGGAGCAACCCCACACATATCAAAATCAGTAACAAAGATGCCATCAAAGCCCTCATCAGCCGTTTCTTTAACCAGTTTAACCACACCCATGCTATTTTCATAAAGATTATAGCGATTTTCAATACAGTCATTGCCACTACTAATATTCTTAACATCATAGTCAATGTCTGGGGGAACAACGGGACTGACTGCATGGGCTATTTTTTCATTAAATGCTTCTGTGTTTGCAGGCACAATAATTCTTACTTTATATTTTTTAGTCATAGTAAATTCCTGATTTTATGTATTTATGTCTTCTATTGCTTTATAAGAACCATAATAGCCTAATGTTTTTAGTGCTTGTGTAAAAATATCTAATAAGCTATTTTTGTGATCATTATTTCTTAAGAACTCTTCTGCTGCTATACCAATAACATGTACCTTACATGAGCTTAAATTCTGAGAAAGCTGACCGTTTTCATCCATAATATCACCAACGGAATAGACTTTTTGCTCATCCTCAACAAAAAAAGTAATGGAATCTGGAGCCATAACAGCAGGTTCACTCGAATTACTTTTCCAAGCGAGTAATAATTCATTTTGATAAATATTAATAAATTGATTTTTGCCATCGGTAATGGTTATTGTGCCATGATCGAAGCCTCCAGCAGTTAAACTAGTGCATCCTTTTTCATCGAAGGTGCCAGAAAATAGATGAAAAATTTTCTTACCTTTTTGAGTTAATAAAGCCATAACTTCATTTAAGCCATGGGCAGCAATTTTTTCTCCGGTTTCTTTAGCAAGTAATAAAGAACCTTTTGACTTTATTGCTGTTTTAATTTGTGCTGGGGTCATTACCCAAATGGCTAGGCCGGCAATTTGATTAAATTGTGTCAGTTCAAGCATTGGTCTTGCTATTTTTTCAATAACAGAAGCATCACTGATAGCTTGGCCACTGGGATTTTCTTCACCAACATTAAGATCAACAGTGAAAGTATCACTATTCGTCATAACGGTTGGCTTGCAGGAAACCCCTTCGGCTGAAAAACTTAACATGGTTAATTCAGGAACTGCTCGGCCAGCACCATCACCATTTATAACGGACAAGTGAAGTTTGCTGGCAACAAGACAAGGTACAATAGAACTTAATGCGCCTACTTCTACAGGGACAACATACTTTAGTTCATGCCCTTGTGATTTTAAAATTCTCTGAATCTCTTCTACTGCACGAACAGCACCCTTGGGGTAATTAACAGTTTTAATTGCTTCAGGTGCACCAATATAAGCAACAACAACAGCGTAGCCTGTCATATCAATATCATCAATATCAGTAATATTAAATTGGGCAGTTTTATAATAATCAGATATTACAAAATGATTGGATAAATGCTTGCCTGAATCATAAGTACCACCGCCACCACTGGCTAGAAAACAGGCGCCTTTAGCAATGTTCTCTAAATCAGTTTGATTATATTGTTTTTGTTTTTCTATCATATTATTTACACTCTTTTTTATTTAATCGTAAGTATCTCTAGTTATAGGGAATATTCTATGATTTCTTTTTGTTCTCGTTTAAGACATAAAAATAGAATAAACACTATTTATGCCAACATTAGGTGTTCTATTTAATATCAATAGATTACTGGAGAAGTGTCGTCTTTATAGAGACTGAGCCAAATAATAATTGGATGTAAATGACCAGTTTCTTACCTGTTGTGGACAGATAATATTAAGCTGGATGATGACTATTAGTTTTTGATGCTCGGATCGTAGCTCTGATTTACTATACAGGTGTGCTAAATGTTATTAGAGCCAATATTATCTTAGGTAAGGACTTTAATATGGAAAATATCATCCAACATTGAATTTTTTCATGGAAACATTCAACCATAATACATAGTTAATAAAAAGATAATTCCATTTGTTTGGCAATGAAATTTTACGAACGTAAAAAATAAGATGTTATAAGGCCATGAAATATATATTTAAAATATTTACATTTAATTTTTTAAATATAATGGCATAAAAAATGCTGATAGGAATAGCATAGTAAGTAATAATACTAAGATAAAGTTACTATATAAAAGAGAATCTTTACTATGAAAACCTATGGCTATGACTATTGTTTTGCAATTTCTACTGAAGAAATAAATAAAATTTTAATTAACAATCTTTCTAATCTGAATATGGAATTTAAATATTCAGGGCATGATAAACAATCGGGTTCAACAATAACTTTGAATGCTAAGGTATTACCATGGCAGATTATCAAGGGTGGCCAAAATTTATTACTTCGGTTTTCTATGCCCTTCTCAGAGGGTCACTTATCTATTAAAGGACCCATATCAAATAATTATGACTTAAGTAATGTGACTGTATTAATAGAAGTCTCATTGGGTTGGCTTGGTTCAAATAATACTCAGGAGACAAAAGGTAGTGGTCATATTACGCAATTAATTTTCTCACCTACAAAAACAACCGATCCTAATAATCCAGGCTATGTGTCCGTTGTTAATATATTGGATCCAAATAAACATTTGGATACTATTGGAATGGGCTTATTAAGAAATTATATGATTGATATTCTTTTTGAAAATAGAAAAAAAATAAACTATATTTTTGCTAATGTGGTTCCACAGCCTAAAAATGTTGCCTCATGGTTAAACCCCTATGAGTGGATTTATTACTATAGCACAGGTAAGCACTATGATGCCTTATGTTTTCTTTGTTTGCTCAGTAAAAAATCATGGCCTGCTACTCCTGTATTTGATTCAACAATATTACAAGAAAAGAATAATGTCAGTATTCTTGTATCACAAGAGTCTTTTTTCAAACAGGTTGTTATGCCTGCCATTCGCAGTACATTTTCTTCTGGAAAATTCTCATTAAATGTTAATACAGAAGAACTGTGTACGATAAAAAATCAAGGTGATTTTGTTGTTACAACTAGCAAGGGTAAGATCACTGCCAATTCATTTAAACTAACAACGAGTCATTCAGGTAATGGTTTAACATCAATAACCTCAGGTGGTGGTTCTCTAAAATTTCTCTTTGGTTTAGCAAAACTTCCAGGAGCAAGTTATTCATGGCGCTGTGAAATTACAAATCAATTAAAGTATAGCAATGAAATGATTTCTTTTTTATCAGACCCTCATTCTATTACTCATCATGATCAGACGATTCATTGGTATGATTGGGTGCTTTTGGTGGCTGTTGGTATTACTTCTTTGCCGGGACTGATTGCTTTTATTGTTGATAGTATTAATGGTTTTTCTAATCAAGTTAATGATATTGGTATTGATACTATTAATGGTGGTATAGAAGCATCTGTCACAGGATCGATGATGAATTTAGCCAATTTAATTGACTGGGATGAACAGAGTAAAAAGTTTGATCCCGTTAATGCAGGTTTAGATGGTGCGCTATCTGTTCATGGCAATTTGCAATAATTAATAAAATAAGGAAAGTATAATGAAAGTTGCGACAAATAAGGAAACAATGCCTGTACCTAAAGTTGTTAAGGAATTGGCAGTGAATAAAAATGCAGATACCAATAACTGGG
The DNA here is from genome assembly GCA_015488755.1 of Gammaproteobacteria bacterium. Classification (GTDB taxonomy): domain Bacteria; phylum Pseudomonadota; class Gammaproteobacteria; order GRL18; family GRL18; genus GRL18. Next base: position 29,648 of record WFNB01000002.1, read on the forward strand.
ATACAGTTTTCGCTATTCGTTTTAATGATGCTAATACTGCTATTATTAATGGCTGGGATGCTGTTAATGATAAAGCAAAAAATGTCTCACAAAAGGCCAGTGATAGTCCAGATTATAATATTAATGGTAAGTTAGGGCCATGGCAACTTACTATTGGTGGTGATGGTAAGAACATACGTATGGGTTGCCCGTTTGTAAGTGGCACTTATAATGCGGGTAGCGCATCTTATGATATAAAAGATTACTGTGTGGTGATTGAAGTTGCTATGGAATGGGTTCCTAACCCCGATCAGTTTGCGTTTACCATTAGTGGGAATACTGAAGTCAATACAATAAAAACAAACTTAGATAAGAGCAAACTTGATACTGAGCTTAAAGAAGCCTTTAAGAATGAGGGGAAAGAGTTATCAAAAAGTAGTGCAATAACCGTTATTACGCCTAGTAAAGACTGGATGATTTCTGATGGCAAAGATAATTATTATATTTTTTATAATATGGATAAATATAAAGATGAATTTTTGCAAATTTATGAGTTCCAAGATGCATGGAAAAATAATCTAAAAGTTCTTGAAAATGAAGTCAGTGAAGAAGAACCTGCCGTTATTATTATTACGATTGAAAATAATAAAACAGAAGGCATTGCTGCTGCCGTTTTACCTCAATTATTAAGTGAATGGTTTAATTCGAATATTGGTGATTTTAATTATGTCTTTAGCTCATTAGATATTAGCCCATTTTTATCCAATAAAGATAAATATCATTGGATAAAACCAACAGGTACCAGCTATGCAGTGACGGACAATGGTACATTAGAGAATAGTGTCTTTGGTGTTTTGACTATGACTCAAAACCATTCTGCTCCTAGTAGCCATGAAATATCCCCTAATGCCATACCCGATAATAAAAATATCAATGCTGGTTTTCTTATCAGTGGGCAGTCATTTATGAAAAATATGATGCTTACAGGTGCTCAGACTATCTTTAATAATGCACCCATTTCATCATTTAATATTTCCAATGATGGTTTGACTGTTACTAATAATGCAGACATGGTTTGGGGGCGTTTTAAGAAAGAAGATAATGCTATTCTTTCTGTTTCTTCATCTTATATTGGACAATTAAATAAAGAAATATTACCTGAGAAAATGGTCAGTGATTTTATGGGGGCTTACTATCCGACACAAGGAGGAGGATATTACCAACCAGGTATTGATATTAAGGGCTTTAAAGTACATGTAACGGAATCAGGCCTAAGCTGGTATTTATCAAGCCCTGATAATAAAACAGATTATCTGCTGGCTTTAAATGGGGATAAAATTGATGCCTTTAACGCCATTGTTTTTACCATAAAAAAACAACAATTTAAAATGAGTCTGGATAATAGTTACCTTGAAATTCAGTTTATTGACTTAATGTATCCTGAAAGTTGGGCATATGATGTACATATTAATTATACCGAGCAAGTATCTCTAGGCTTAACGACAATAGCCAATAAGCAGTTATTTTGGTTTGACCAAGTTACTAAAGATATGACGGTTAATGTAACAAAAACAAAAGAAGCTGTTACCGTTGCTATTGTGGAAGATTCCATTATGGCAGCGATTGGTTTAATTGCGGTTGTGGCGCCATTAATTGATGGCATTCGTGGGGCAGTGGCAATTGGTGAAATTACAGAGGATATTGGTAGTGCTGCTGTTAGTATTGATGGTTTTGCCGAAGCAACAGAGGAAGTTCCCCTACTGGAACAAGAAGCAAATGAACTTGATGGTGTTGCCAACGGGGCTGAACAAGTTCGTGGTGGTTGGACGGGGTTTAAAAATTCTTTCACGGCAACACGCTGGAAAGTACTAGCAGGTATTGCGGGAGTCATAACGGCAGGTGTGGCAAGTCAAGCTGCTATTGAAGAGATTATGGAAGCAATGGCAAAAGGGGATTGGGAAAAAGTACCAGCCTTTGATGAGTTTGCTAACGATATTATTGTGCCTTATAGTTGGCCGGGTGTCTCAGGTTATGAACTTAAAAGTACCCAATTAGCAGCATCATTACAAATTGGTTTAGAAACACAAACTAAAAAGTAACTACTCAGGAGTTAGATCTATGAACTGTAGTGATAATAGTACAGCTTATACTTATGGCTGGGATACTTCGTTTGGTATACCCGTTATTGATGCCAATCAGGCCATTATTGATAAAAAATCATCTCCTTTAAATTTTACTTATTCAGAGGAAAACTTTTCTTTATCCAGCCAGTTTGGTCATTGGCAAATTTGCAATGGTGGTTCAGGGAAAAATATACGTTTTAGTATTCCACTCTCAGAGATACAATTAACATATTGCCGTACAGGAAAAAAAGTGCTCTGTCACTCAGGTATGGCAATTATGGAGGTGAATATGCATTATGTGCCTCATAATGAGGCGACAACTGATGATGTAAAAAGTAATCCCCATGCTTTGGTTGTAAAAGATAGTGCCTTGTCTTCTATACAACCTGCTGCAGTGCTTGTATCACTGCAATTAAGTGATGATATTGGTACGGTTTCAAATGCAATCGTTGAGGAAGGTTTAAAAAACTGGCTTAATGACCACTTGGCAGAATTTAACCATATTTTTGGTGTTGTAGATCTTAATCGTATGGTTAACCAAGGACAGTGGGGTTTTGTGACACCTAATTATACCAGTTATGCTTTTCTTGGTGGTGTTGATTTAAAAAGTAGTGTCTTAGGGGTGCTTACCATGACGGGTGATCGTACAGGAGATAACTTGGCTAACCAATTATCAAATAATATTATTCCTGCAATAAGTAAAGCTGGCTTTTTAATCTCACAAGAAAGGATGCTGGCTGATTTGGTCAGACCTGCTATTGAGCAAGCTTACCCAGGTTTGGATTCAACTAACTTTTTATTAAATGAAGCAGGCACTACCTTATATTTAACTGAGGATACAGCGGTTAAAATTAAACCCGTAGAACATGATGGTAATACTTATCAGCCCATACTGAAGCAACTTAGTGTGGAATCAGATGGTCAGACACTGACGTTACAAAGTTATACTGAAACTGAAATTGTCCCCGGTATCACCGCACAATGCAGTGCAACAAACTGGTATCGTATTGAATTGTCAAACTCAAAAAAAGGGCAGACGTTAAAATTTTTTGAGTCACAAGTAGCAGATATTCAGCATACCATTCATCAATCAGAAGGTTCGATTATCACACAAATTATTATTGCAATTGTGGCTGCTGTTGCTTTAGTGATCTTAACAGTTGTTACGGATGGCGCTGCTCTGGTCGCAGGAGGGTTAATTATTGGCCTGATCTTAGGTGCTGATATGATTGTTCCTGAGGTTATTAAAGCTGTTAATACAGATGATTCACCTGCTATTGATTTACTATTAATTAATGCTATTAAGCCAATAAAATGGACAGACAGTGCAGATTTCAAACTTAATTTTGCTGCTCTGAATGTCTCTATGCAATTAGGTGGTGATCCTCTTTTTATTTAAGTTAAACAGCAGTCACTAACTCATAGATTTATAGGCCTATAACTATTTAGAGAAGAATATTATGCGAGACAATCAATTACGACATGTAACATTAAAATCATCCATACAAATGAAAGATGAACAGGGTGTAGATATTTCTGATCCTCATCAAATTAACGTAACATTCACATCAATGAATCCAGCACAAGCCCCAAATGCCCAAGACTATGGAATAATAGATAAGCAAGCAGCCAATAGATTAAATCCAGTTTTAGAACAACTTTCAGGTTTTGAAGATGTCTTTTTTCGTTGGTTAGAAGCAGATGCTAATAATACCATTTTATTTGCTCATGATCCCATTAAAGCAATGAAACTTGCTATTCCAGAATTTGATGAGTCTCTGGTAAAAAATTTAAAGGGTATTTTTTAAGTCTAGATATTATAGAAGACTTTTTCACTATTTATAAGTCAAACTATTTTCTGGTAATTTATAATAAGTGGAGCGTTTTGGCCAATAAAATCCATAGCTATGGAAACATTCGACCAGATAGTAACGTAAGAAATTGCTACATCTTCCAGTAGAATGAGCATGGTTGTTACTTGATTTGTTCTCAACTTATGGCATGAAAAATGCTTTTACTTTATGTGCGGGTATTTAAGAATCGTTCTTTATTTATAAGGATTTTAGCTATAAGGATATAGATGGATGAATTGGCACCTAAAAGGAAATAACCATGCCTATGGCGGTGTTGAATATAGAACGATTCTTAAATATCTGTTGAACTATAAAATAACAGATTAAAAGGGATTAAAAGGGGACGCAACATGAGTACGGGAGTCGCTCCAAGAAAAGAGCAAATCAATATGCGTGCTTTAAAATGTTCTGATGATCGTAAAAAATGTGAGGCAAGTAAATCTCATGTCCCTGATCTAAGCTTAGAAAGAGTATCAAATTTTGATAACAAAGCATTTCAATGGTTAGATGCTGATATTAACAATGACACATTTTTTGCGAATGATTCTCTTAAAGCGATTATCCTTTCCATCCCTGAATTTGATAAACTGACATTGAAAAATCTGAATAATATTTTTAAATTGAGATAAATAAAATATACTTATCTCTTGACATCAACTCATTTTTATCGCAACCTACTCAGCATGAACACATTACACACTTTTTTTTCTGCAGCTATTTTTCTGCCTTTGGCAGTCATGAGCGTGGTAGCCATCGCACATTTATCAGTGCGTATGCGCTGGTATGACGTTGCCTATCTGTGTGTTTTTAAGAGATATAGAATGACTTAAAATTATATAAACTCCCTTATTAAAAAAACCACAGACTACAATCTGTGGTTTTTTTTTGCCTGTTAATTACTATGATACCCTTGTGACTGTTATGAAAACTAAAAATACATTGCTTACTATTATTGCCTATTTGCTTATGATCATTATTTGGTCAACGACACCATTAGCGATTAAATGGAGTTCACAGGGGCTTCATTTTATTACTGGGGTTGCTGTTCGTATGATGATTGGTGCTATTTTAGCATCACTCTTAAGCTTGCTTTGGTATCGTTCGATTCCTATGCATAAAAAAGCACGCCAAGTTTATCTGGCATCTGCAGCTGCAATCTATGGTGCTATGATGATGGTGTATTGGGGAGCACAATTTATTCCATCAGGATTAATCTCAGTTTTATTTGGTTTAACACCTATTATGACAACGGGATTTGCTGTTTATTTACTTAATAGTGAAACCTTAAGCTACAATAAAATAATTGGTGCTCTACTGGGTATTATGGGCTTAGTTGTTATTTTTTCTGATCAAATGAAATTAGGTGATCAAGCACTGTATGGAATTATTGCAGTACTGTTTTCGGTGTTATTACATTCCTTTAGTGCGGTATGGATCAAGCATCTTAATGAACCATTACCTGCCTTGATTGTGACTACAGGAGGGCTTCTTTACTCCATGCCTTTATTTATTATGAGTATTATTTTATTTGCCGATCCTTTGCCCTTAATAATACCGGAAAAAACCATCTGGTCTATCATCTATCTTGGTGTTATGGGGTCTGTTGTTGGTTTTGTAAGCTATTACTTTGTTTTGGCAAAACTGCCAGCATCAACAGTTGCTCTAGCAACCTTAGTAACCCCTATTTCAGCACTATTGTTGGGAAAATGGTTCAACCATGAAACAATAAGCAATTCTATATTAATAGGGACAATACTTGTTATGACAGGCTTGATAATACATCAATTTTATAGTTATTTAAGAGCGAAATTTTTCAAAAAAACATTATCATAGAGAGTAATTATATGACAACATCCATGTCTTATATTAAGCCTTATATAGAAGAGGCACAGTTTTTTACTCAGGAACAATGTAGCATTAATGAATTATTAAATGATGCTAGTGATAAAAGTTGCTCAGTTGCACGAGCTTCTGTCGCCCCGGGTATTTGCACACAATTACATGCACTAAAAAATACAACGGAGCGTTATATTATCCTTGAAGGTGAGGCTGAAGTTGAAATTAATTATGCTAAGCCTATAAGAGTTTCTTATTTAGACAGTATCACCATTCCAGAAGGTGTTGCTCAAAGAATTAGAAACGTTGGTGAGGGTGAGCTTGTTTTTTTATGTATTTGTACCCCACGGTTTGAACAAATTAATTATCAAAACCTTGATATCTTTTTGAGTCAAAAGTATCAACCTATTGAGTGCCAGCTTCATAGTGAATTGGAATTAGCAATTATGCATGGGCAGGAGATGCTGATTTGCTATTTTGACAGTCTGAATAAGAAAGAAGAAAAACAGTGTTTAAAACCTTATAATATCGTGACTCGTATGCGAAAAAATGTTACCTCAGAAGAATTAGTGGGTGAATTTTTATTAGCGTCTCAGGTAGAAGATAGCAATATAAAAATTGAAATCCGTCTGGATCACATTAGAAGTGCCCACAGCCAAAAAAATTGACATGAATGATTTTAGCCTCCCCTCTTTTGTTACTTTTTTAAGAGGGGAGATTTAAGTAGAGGGCGTCTTTATTCTGAAGAATTTATTTTTTTGGCGATTAGATTATCAATAGAGTATGGGCTTGGGCCATAGAGAATGTAAACTAAAATCATTGCTCCCCAAAGAATATGATCCATCATACCGACAATATTGTAAAAGTCAGTCAAAGCATAAGCATAGGCAGCAACGGCATTAAGTACAAATAAGCCAATGGCTACAGGACGTGTCATAAAACCCAATAATAATAAAACTGGGAACAATAATTCACCGCCTGTGCCCATTATGGCGGCTATTTCAGGTGGTAAGAAAGGGACAGAATACTCATAGGCAAATAAATCTAATGTTGATTGCCATGACTGAATTTTGGTCATACCCGATTGAAAAAAGACTTTTAATAGATAGAGTCGAACCATTAGATCAAATCCATGGATCATCAGGTCATTACGTGAAAAAAGAAGTTTTTTGATCATTGTGTTAGGTCTTTTTAATAAAAGGGTTGATGAGATATTGCTTAAGTATGAGGAATGGTATTTATTATTTTTTTTTAAAATGTATCAGAATTTCTCTGATACATTTTATCAAGATAAGGCGCAATGCCTGATCTTATTTTTTACCTTTGTTACCAGCAATTTTGGCACAAGTACCTTCTGGCACATAAACCCACTCATCAGCAGCAGCATCTGTTTTTGCCATACCTGCACACGCGTGCTTGCTTGTACCACAGTCATTCATACCTGCTTTAGCAATACCTTGGCATTTTTCAAAACCAGGCTTGCCAGCATGAGCCGTTGCACCTAAAGTAGCAAATGCTAGGGCAAATAAACCGATAAGTGCTGTTTTTTTAGAATTTCCCATTTGTATATTTCCTTTTGTTTTTGTTAACTTACTATTTAAAGAATGCTTCTAATTAAAGAATATTGCTCCAAATAAAGAGAATAGTTTAGGCTAAGAGAACCCAAAATAAAATTTACCAGTGACTGGCTTGTTCTAGTAGACCTGAGAAAAATAGAAAAAGTTTCAAATTTTATGGATTAATTTAGATTTTTAAAAGACATGCTTATTAATAAAAGGTTCATTAAGCTTAGGTCATACTATTGGCAATAGTAAGTACTTTCCGAAATAGGAATCAAGCTACTTATGTTTTAGACTATTTTCTATCATGTGCAATGAGTGTTTTAGTTTAGTCTTATTGCCAATAACCCAGTGAATCCTATTATGTTTAGCATAAAAAAATTATCCCATAGAAAGAAAACTGCTGATACTCCGGTCTATGAAGGGGTAAGCAGGAAAAATCGCTTTGAAACGTTGGTAAAGGCTTATTCTTCTGATTTATACCGTTTTGCTTATTGGTTATGCGGTGATCATTCAATTGCGGATGATTTGGTTCAAGAAACCTTTCTAAGGGCGTGGAAAGCACTGGATAAACTTGAAGAAGAAAAGAAAGCAAAAAGCTGGTTAATTACGATTTTACGACGAGAAAATGCCCGCCGTTTTGAGCGTAAACGTTTTGATTTAGTGGATATTGATGATCATATTATTGAAGATCAATTGAACCTGACACCAGAACAATCGCTGGAAAAACAGCAATTACATCATGCGATGCTTAGCCTTGAGATAGACTATCGAGAGCCTTTGATTATGCAGACTATTGGTGGTTTTAAAACCAGTGAGATTGCAACGCTATTGGATCTAAATTTAAACACCGTCAATACTCGGTTATTTAGGGCAAGAGATCAATTAAAGCGTAAATTAGAAAAACAAGCGCTTCCAGTGAGTCGGGCAATGAAATAACTATTTAGCAAGTATCCTAACCAAGGGTTTCTGACACCAAACTTGCTGAAATTATAAGGTGACTTATTTAATGCAGAGTTTAGGGGAGCTCCACCGTGGATGATCTTGAGTTTCGAAAAAGGGCAAGTATTGATCCCAATGATCAAAGTGCTGAATTTATAGAAAAAACACAACAAAGTAAGTATAACCAACGTTTTGTCGAGCAACGACTCACATTCGAACGCCTGCTATCCACGACTTTAGACATTGATGTTCCAGAAAATCTACATGATAGAATTATCCTTTCTCAGCAATTGTCACAGCATAAACATCATAATAGAAAAATGCATAAAAATACCTATTGGTGGCTATCTGCTGGGCTTGCGGCAAGTCTTTTTATTGCTCTGAGCATTAGCCTATTATTACCTGACACCATGAGTGCTAAAGAATTAGCCCAACAAGTTGCCACCCATATTCATGAAGATACTCATGCCTTGGATGTGAATATGAATGTTCCTAAAAGCAATATTGACACGATGCTGGCATCTTATGGGGGACGCTTAAATGGGCCGATTGGTCATGTGTCTTTTCTAGGTCGCTGCATTGTCGGAGAACATACCGGTGTTCATTTGGTACTCGATACCAAATACGGTCTTGTAACGGTTATTATTCTTCCTACACAGAGTATTCGTCAGCCCTCTTTTTTAGTTGATAAGCAATTTAATGGTTTGGTCTATCCTTCACAAAAGGGGAGTATTGCTATTGTTGCTGAGCATTCCAGCCGTGCCATTGAAGAAACACGGCAAAGAATTACCCAAAGCTTAAATTGGATTATTTAGCAAACCATAAAAAAGTAACAGCAGGCATTCATGTCACTCTTTTTTTGGCTTACAAAACTCACTGCGTTCAAACAGTTGTAAACAAAAAAAAGAGCAACATGAATACCTTCTTTCTAAATCTGTGACTTAGAAGCAAATTAAGGAGTTATTATGAGCGCTATTGAGCTTAATGATACATGGAAAAACCAGCTTCAAGATGTTTTTGCCAGTGATTCTATGCAGACCTTGAAGCATTTTCTGCGTACGGAAAAAGATGCAGGGAAAGTGATTCTACCTCATTCTAGTTTATGGTTTAATGCGCTTAATAGTACCTTGCCTGAGCAAGTAAAGGTCGTTATCTTAGGGCAAGATCCTTATCCGACACTGGGGCATGCACATGGCCTATGTTTTTCTGTTTTGCCAGAGGTTAGACCAATCCCAAAGTCCCTGATTAATATTTTTAAAGAACTACAGGATGATTTGGGCATAGCCAATCAAAATGGTCATTTGCAGCCTTGGGCTGATCAGGGTGTTCTATTGCTCAATAGTGTATTAACGGTGCAAAGTGGTCAGGCTAACTCTCATCAGGGAAAAGGCTGGGAAGAATTTACCGATGCAATTATTCACAACTTAAATCAGCAAACACGTCCAATAGCCTTTGTGTTATGGGGTGCATACGCCCAAAAAAAAGGGGCTATTATTGATACTGAGCGTCATTTTGTCATACGATCCCCTCATCCTTCTCCTTTATCTGCTTATCGTGGTTTTTTTGGTAGCAAGCCCTTTTCTAAAATTAACCAATTTTTAGCGCAACACTCTGAACAAGAAATTGACTGGCGTACCTAAATGATAGCGCCTAAAACGAGATGTTTATCTAGTGATTTATTTAGGATAAAAATGGTGAGCGAGTTGCTGATGACGCTAGTGGGCATAAAGGACGGCGCTATATTCATTCGTTAATTCGCTAAGCAAGCACATCGCTCTGATCCATCAAATATGTTATATTGCGTTGCAAATTAACCAAATAAAATGCTTTGTTGAGGAATACTATGAGCACAGATGAATTACGACATAATTGGGATATTAGCGAAGTGCAGGCGCTGTTTGACCAGCCCTTTAATGATCTCTTATTTCAAGCACAGAGCATTCATCGTGCCCATTTTGATGCCAATAGCATACAGATCAGTACGCTATTGAGTATTAAAACAGGCAGATGCTCAGAAGATTGTGGTTATTGTTCGCAAAGTGCCCACCACAACACCGATTTAGAAGTAGAAGCATTACTGCCCTTAGATGAGGTGGTTAAGGCCGCTAAAAAAGCCAAGGCAGAAGGGGCTGATCGCTTCTGCATGGGAGCCGCATGGTCTCGGCCGAATAAGCGTGATTTTCCTCAAGTGTTGGCAATGATTAAAGCCATCAAATCTCTGGATATGGAAAGCTGTGTCACTTTGGGTATGCTCGACAAAGAACAAGTGGCACAACTTAAAGAGGCGGGCTTAGACTACTATAATCATAATCTTGATACCTCCCCAGAATTTTATGGTAATGTCATTTCAACTCGTACTTTTCAAGATCGTCTAGACACTCTCAACCACGTACAACAGGCGGGCATTAATGTCTGCAGTGGCGGTATTTTGGGCATGGGTGAAGAACGTAAAGACCGTTGTAGCTTGCTAGTACAATTAGCCAATATGAAACAACACCCTGATAGTGTGCCCATTAATATGCTGGTGCAGGTTGAAGGTACGCCCTTATTTGGCGCAGATGAAATTGAACCGCTGGAATTTATCCGTACAGTGGCCGTGGCGCGTATTATGATGCCCTGTTCTGTGGTGCGCTTATCTGCCGGTCGTGAAGAAATGTCAGATGAAATGCAGGCGATGTGTTTCTTTGCCGGTGCGAACTCAGTTTTTTATGGTGAGCGCTTACTGACTACAGAGGGCGCAAGTGCTCAGGCTGATCAAAAATTATTTGCTAATTTGGGGATATCTACTAGCTTAGAGAAAAAATCGGGGCATGCAGAGAAAGCATCCGTCAGTCGTACTGAACTCAGTGCCTAAGATATTTTTAGCGTGTACTCTTGAATAACAAAAAATTGGTACAAATGAGTTTAGATGATTCGTTACAGGCTGAACTGAAGCGCTTAAAAAAACAGTCCTTATATCGGCAACGAAAAATAACCGATGGCCCGCAACAGGTACATCTGATTAGTAATACTAAATCGGTCATTAGTTTTTGTAGCAATGACTATTTGGGCTTGGCTAATCATCCTGATATTGCTAAAGCGTTTAAAAATGCAGTAAATGACTACGGTGTTGGCAGTGGTTCCGCCCATTTGGTCAGTGGCCATAGCCGTGCACATCACCAACTTGAAGAAACCTTGGCCGAATATACTGGCCGTAGCCGTGCCGTATTATTTTCTACGGGCTATATGGCCAATCTTGGTATTGTTAATGCTTTGATGAATAAGGGTGATTGTGTTTATCAAGATAAATTAAATCATGCCTCGCTGATCGATGCGGCCCTACTGAGTTCAGCACTATCGGCTAGTCGTTTTAAGCGCTATAGCCATAATAATCTGACTCGTCTGGAACAATTGCTCGCCAGTGACCACCAGAGCCAGCGTAAGTTGGTAATGAGTGATGCCGTCTTTAGCATGGATGGTGATTTAGCGCCTGTTAGACAGATGAGCCAACTTTGTCAACAGCATAATGCTTGGTTAATGCTGGATGATGCACACGGTTTTGGTGTATTAGGTCAACACGGGGCTGGGGTCGCAGAAGAATTTGCCTTAGATCAGCAACACTTACCTATCTATATGGCCACCTTGGGTAAAGCCATGGGAGGCTTTGGTGCCTTTGTTGCAGGCAGTGAGGCATTAATCGAAACCTTAATCCAAAAAGCCCGCCCCTATGTTTATACCACGGCTATGCCACCAGCCATTGCTCAAGCCGTATTAATGAGCCTAAAAATCTCTCGTGAACAAAGTTGGCGGCGAGAAAAACTACAACAATTAATTAAACAATTCCGTATGGGAGCTCAGCAATTGGGCTTGTCTCTTTTAGCTTCTCAAACACCAATTCAACCCATTATGATTGGTGACAATCATACGGCAATGGCTATTAGTAAGCAGCTGGAACAGCATGGCTTATTGGTAACGGCTATTCGCCCACCCACTGTTCCCCAAGGGACAGCGAGGCTGCGAGTAACCTTATCCGCCGCTCATAGCGAAGCGGATATTGAGCAACTATTAAATGCTCTGGCAATGCTGAAAATACCCCAAGACGTTTTATAAAGAGTAAGCTTGACTGAAATGCTTGGTTATTGTGTAATATGACTCCATCTATAATGTTTAGTATAGGAGAACTGTTGATGCGAGAAATGAGCCCCCAGCAAGTCAGTGAGTATTTGCAAGAGAAAAACAACAAGCCTTTATTATTGGATGTCCGAGAGCCTTGGGAATATGATGTTTGCCGAATTGATGGTTCACAACTATTACCCATGCAGACTATCCCTCATAGCTTAGATCGTCTTGATCCAAAAGCTGATACCATTGTTATTTGTCATCATGGTGTGCGTAGTAAAATGGTGGCACGATTTTTAGAAGCAGCGCAATTTGAGAATATTATTAATTTAACCGGAGGGGTGAATGCTTGGGCGCAAAGTGTTGATTTAAGTATGCCCAGATATTAAGCCAATGACAACACAATTACTCAGTAGACAAGAATGGGGTGATCCAAATGCTCCAGAACAAATTTTATTTATTCATGGCTGGGGTATGAATAGTGGCGTTTGGAGTGATATTGCAAACGACCTAGCGCAGTTTTTTCCACAAAAGTTGATTAGAGCCATTGATTTACCCGGCTATGGTGAGAGTGTGAACTACTCACTTGAGTCTTATAATAGTGAGTCTCTGGCCAATACCATAGCACCTTTTTTAGTGGCTAAGCAAAGCATTATTATTGCTTGGTCAATGGGTGGTTTAGTGGCTATTGATTTGCTTAGCAGAGAAAAATACACCATTAAGCAATTAATTTTAGTCAGCTCTACGCCTCGTTTTGTGCGTGCAAATGATTGGCAGGATGCGGTCGAAGGCAAATTATTTAAAGATTTCTGTCAACAGTTAAGTACCGATCATGAAGCGACCCTAAAGCGTTTTCTTGCCATTCAGTCCTTGGGCAGTCGTACTGCCAGAGAAGATATTAAAACCTTGCAAAAGCAGTTGTTCTCACGGGGCAAGCCGAATATTGTCGCACTGGAGTCAGGCTTAAACATGTTGCTTGAAGAAGACAAGCGTGCCCAACTGAGTGCCATAAAAGACGTTCCCATTGTGCTTATTAGTGGCAATAAAGATACCTTAATTGCGCCACAAGCTCAGCAGCAATTGGCGCAACAAAGTAATATTAAACGATTCAGTCTGCCCTTTGCCGGTCATGCTCCTTTTATTTCCCATCCTCAAGAATTTAAACAAATTTTAAAAAACATTATATAATGCTCCGCTCAGCCCATTTACTTCTGGATACATTTTGACCAAACCCTCTTTAGAGCCAGCATTTAAGCCTTTTAGCAAAAGACAGGTGCGCGACTCATTTAATAATGCAGCAAAAACCTATGATAGCGCTGCTGTACTGCAACAGGAAGTATGTAAGCGCTTACTAGAGCGACTTGATTATATTAAAGTGACACCTCAGGTGATTATTGATATCGGTGCTGGTACAGGCCAGGGAACACGGGGTCTAAAAGACGCTTATCCCGATGCTCAGATCATTGCCATGGATCTGGCCGATAAAATGTTGTTGGAAAATAGACAACAGTTACAGAAAAAAAACGGTTTTTTGGGGCAACTTAAACAGTGTTTTAAAGCCTCAAGCACTCACTTTGTCTGTGCTGATGCCGAAGCCTTACCTTTTGCTGATGCCAGTGTGGATATGATTTTTTCTAGCTTAACGATTCAGTGGTGTTTGGATCTCAATGCCTTATTTAGCGAATTTCGCCGAGTCTTAAGCCCCGGTGGCCTGCTGATGTTTACCACATTAGGTGGCCAGACTTTATATGAATTACGTCAGAGCTGGTCTCAAGTCAGTGATAAAATCCATGTTAATCAGTTTGTTGATATGCATGATATTGGTGATATTCTTTATCATGTGCAACTTGAAAATCCGGTCATGGATACGGATACCTTGGTATTGAACTATTCATCGGTGAAAAAAATCCTCCTTGATTTAAAAGGGGTCGGTGCGCATAATCAAAATTTGGGGCGAGCCAATGGTCTCATGGGAAAAACACGTTTAAGTGGGATGTATCAGGCCTATGAACACTTTCGTACAGAGGCGGGGTTTCCTGCTTCCTATGAAGTGCTCTATGGTCATGCATGGAATCCCAAAACCCCCATGCAAATGACTCAATCGGGTAGCGATAGCTCTGAGCAAGAAACCAGAATCTCTCTTGCCCAATTAAAAAACAATTTACGAGTAAAAGAGCGCTCATGAAAGCCTATTTTATTACGGCCACAGATACCGATGCAGGTAAAACCTTTATCAGCACGCAACTATTAAGCTATTGGCATGCACAGGGGTATAAAGCACTGGGCTTTAAACCGGTGGCCAGTGGTTGTCAGCAAACGGAACAGGGCTTACGCAATGACGATGCTGTGCAAATACAAGCTGCATCCAATGTCTCACTCGCCTATGAAACAATTAATCCTTACGCCTTTGTCCCCGCAATAGCTCCCCATATTGCTGCTGAACAAGCCGGAGTGCATATTAACCTGACAAGGATTACACAGACTATTTTAGCTTATCAAAGCCAAGTGGATCGCTTATTAGTTGAAGGTGTTGGTGGCTGGGCTGTGCCATTGAATCAAACAGAATCAGTTGCTGAACTTGCGAAGGCGTTGGGCTTTCCTGTTATTTTACTTGTTAAGTTACAGCTAGGCTGTATTAACCAAGCATTGCTGAGTGCACAAGCCATTTTGCATTCAGGTGTAAAAATAGCCGGTTGGATTGCTAATAATTGCCATAAAAATACTGTTATGCAGTCTCAAGATGAGACTATTTTAGCCATTCAACAACGCCTCGAAGCTCCTTTATTGGGTGTTATTCCTTATGTATCTGAGCAAGATAATTTTCTTATCAGTGATTATATTGATTTAGAGTAGTGGCAATAGTGATTTATTTAGGTTGAAACCTTATATTGAGCCCCCCAAATACCAAAGAGATGACTGTCAGGCCAAATACCAGTAAAATCGCTTTCTCATTTTGCCAAGTTTGGAAATAATATGTTTAAGATTGAAGAGATTGACCCCGTTTACTATCGAAAGCAGACCCGTAAATCAACCCTGATCATTATGGGAATATTTATTATCATTGGCTTCATGACTGCTAGATATACGGTCATCTACTTTGGTGAAGGTTCAACTAATCACATGGTTCTCAATTTTCTGGGTGCATTTGTTGGTTTGCTGATCACATTCTGGATAGTCAATACTTTTTTTAAAGATGCTAACTGGATGAAAGAAGCCATGTACGCATGGCGTTTAAAGCGCCACATAATGACTATTTATAATGTGATGCCTCATCTTCAAGAAGCCTCTGAGCGAGGAGATATTGAAGCCATAAAAATTCTTCGTTTTTATCAGCTGGCAACCGAGCAAATGTATAGGTTGGACAACAATAGTCACGAGTTGATTGAGTTGAGAAGCCAAATGCAAGAACTCGAATCTAAAATGAAAGAGATGGGTATAGAGGAAAACCAAACTGAACTTGATATAAAATCAGTGGATGTTTACCGCAAGTAAACTAAGCCTTTAAGGGCAGAAGTCTCGTTAGGCGATCTGAACAATAAGCCCCCCAGTCTTTTGTTTCTAATCTGGTCTAGTCTACAAGTGAGTCTGAAGGTTCAAATATGCCACTATGAGTTTCTGGTATAGAAGAAAATAAGAATTCTATGGTTGGTATTGACATAAATAAATTTTATTTATCACCTCAAATCAAAGAAATCATAATAACTATTGATGGTACAATCATTATTCAAGGTGGTGAAATAGGTCAAATAATTGTGCTTAAGCCATTCTTTGAAAACTCAGAAATATCATAATTGATTAAGCAGTAATAAAATTATTTTTTTAGCCCCCTGAAAAGCCTTGTTGGCGCCATGCTTCGTAACTAATAATTGCCACGGCATTAGACAGATTTAAGCTACGACTATTGGGCATCATCGGAATCCGTAAACGTTGCTCTGGGGCAATGCTCTGCATAACGTCATCAGGCAAACCATGTGTTTCAGAACCAAAAAGCAAAATATCCCCTTTTTGATAGGCTAATTGATCATGAGCTCTGCTTCCCTTCGTGGTACAGGCCAAAATTCGGTGCCCCTGTAAGGTTGATAAAAAATCATTATAACTAGCATGACGACTGACATTCGCTAAATCATGGTAATCCAAACCCGCACGGCGTAGTTTCTTCTCTTCAAAGTCAAAGCCTAGCGGCTCAATTAGATGTAGAGCACAGCCATTATTTGCTGCTAAGCGAATAATATTACCTGTATTAGGGGCAATTCTTGGCTCATAAAGAGCAATGTGAAACATAATATTTACCTTAGAATTTTTCTAGGATTATAAATCAAATGGCATCACAGCGACATCAATCGACAGTAAATGATAAATAGTAGCCTTTGTTTGCTCAGTAGAGCCACTGCTTAAATACTGTACAGAACCAACACTTGAATGGCTTCTTAATTCTTCTTGTGCCAACACCCGCTTAAGTTGTTCAGCAATAGCATGGCTAGTATCAATAAGCTTAATTGAGTTATCAGTCATTTTCTGAATTAGGTGTTTTATAAAGGAATAATGGGTACAGCCAAGAACAATGGTATCAATATGTTTATTGTGTAAGGCATCCAGATAAATCCGTAATAAACGATGTATTTCTGGTGTATCCAGTGCTCCGGCTTCGATTTGATCAGCCAACCCTGGGCAGGCTTGACTATGTATCTGCACTTGCTGTGAAAAGCGCTTACAAAGCTCATGGTAGCGGGTGCTGGCAAGTGTGGTGCTAGTTGCCATAATACCAATATGACCATTTCTGGTTTGTCTAATAGCAGGTTTTATGCCTGGTTCAACACCAATAAAAGGCAGCTCATATTGCTGACGGAAATGCTCTATAATGGCTGCTGTAGCCGTATTACAAGCAATAACAATGGCTTTGACACCCTGAGAAATAAAATAATCTATAATGATCTGTGAACGTTGTTTAACATGCTCATTTGTTTTACACCCATAGGGGGCGTGACCATTATCAGCAATATAAATAATCGTTTCATTAGGCAATAATTGCTGAATATGTTGCAGTACCGATAGACCACCTACCCCAGAATCAAAAATACCAATAGCCTGATTATTTTTCATAAGCGTACTGAGTGAGATTCTTATTCATAACAGACCCAATACATCCTACTCTGTTGTATATTCTCGTGTGAGTAAGTTTTGTACTGCCTGCTGAGGGGCGACACCCTGATATAACACCTGATAAACCTGTTCGACAATCGGCATTTCAATTCCTATTTCTTGCGCTAAAGAATGGATTTGTTGAGCAGCCTGCACACCTTCAACCACTTGTTGAATTTCTTTTTGCGCCTGTGCAATGGATTTGCCCGCACCAATTGCTAGCCCCATGCGACGGTTTCTGGACTGGTTATCTGTGCAGGTCAGTAATAAATCCCCCAAACCGGATAAGCCCATCATGGTTTGGTTTTCACCGCCCATTTTTTTGGATAAGCGAGAGATTTCATTTAAACCACGGGTAATTAAGGCAGAACGAGTATTGGCACCATAACCAAGGCCATCCGCAATACCGGCTGCAATGGCCATAACATTTTTAGCGGCACCGCCGACTTCCAAGCCAATAATATCTTGACTGATATAAGGTCGTAATGTTGCATTGCATAATAATGCAGCCAGATGTTGTGCATACTCTTTGTTATTAGCAGCAATGGTTAGTGCTGTTGGTAAACCCATAGCCACTTCTGTGGCAAATGTTGGCCCAGAAATAACAGCTTGATTAGTAAGTTGGGGGAAAATTTTATTAACAATTTGGTGTAATAGCTGATGGCTATCAGGTTCCAAGCCTTTGGTTGCCCAACTAAGATTGCTTAGTTGAGGCTTAAGCGCTTGTATCTGCAATAAGGTATCACGAAAAGCATGGCTCGGTACGACGAGTAATAACTCATCACTAGCAGATAGTGCATTTGCTAGGTTGCTGCTAAGCTGTAAATTTTCTGGGAAAGGGATATTAGGTAAAAAAAAATGGTTTTCTTGTGCCTTCTGCATGGCAGCAATTTTTTCTTTGTTTCTCCCCCAAAGCAAAACATCATGACCATTTTTAGCCAATAAAATAGCCAGTGCTGTGCCCCATGAGCCAGCACCTAAAACTGTTATGTTTTGTTTTGCCATGCGAGTATCAGCCTTTTAGTGAACCGCTGTGTCTTCACCCGATGTTTCGCTATTGCTCTGTTGTTGTAAGTGCTGGGCATAAACAGCATCAAAATTAACAGGCTGTAAAACCAGTTGTGGGAAACCACCCTTATTAACAAGCTCAGAAATAACTTCACGCACATAAGGAAATAAAATATTAGGACAATAGCTACCTAACATGCCATCCTGCTGCTGTTTTTCAAAGCCTGTTACATTAAAAATACCCGCTTGTTCAACCTCAGCAAGAAAAGCTGTTTTTTCTTTTACTTTAACAGTAATGGTTACCGTTAAGACCACTTCAAAGACACCCTCTGCAAGAGGATTAACCGCTGTATGCAAATCCATTTTCATTTCTGGTTGCCAGTCTTCGGTAAACATTTGAGGTGAGTTGGGTGTCTCAAAGGAGATATCTTTACAATAAATTTTCTGAATGACAAATTGTGGTTCCGCTTGCTCGTTGCTTGCTTCTTGTGTCTCTGACATGATAAGTCCTAATTTGCTAATGTATAAAATTACGTGATGACTAAATTGTTTGCTCTACCCAACGGATTAAACTGCTTTGATCCATAGCACCTGCTTGGCGAGCAATTTCTTTACCGTGATGAAATAGGGCAATGGTTGGAATGTTCCGAATGGCGAACTGGGCAGCAAGTGCCTGTTCTTGCTCTGTATTTACTTTAACTAAGGCTACTTTATATTGAAAGTGTTGAGCAACTTGTGCAAATACAGGTGCCATCATTTTACATGGACCACACCACGGTGCCCAAAAATCAACCAATACGGGTCGATCATTTTTTTCAATATGTTTATTAAAACGCAAGGCATTGAGTTCAATCGGCTTGCCGGGTAATAGCAGAGTTTGGCACTTACCGCACTTAGCGCCAGCAGCTAATTTATCCTTAGGGATACGATTGATTCCATCACAATGAGGACAAACAATATGCATAGATTGGCTCATATTGATAACTCCTTAACTTGAAATAAAATACCGTTAAGCGGGGAAAAGTAGTTGATCCAACTTATCGGCTGCTTCTGTGGCAAAGAGATCATCGCAGCCACCCACATGAGTGCTGCCAATAAAAATTTGTGGCACTGAGGTCACACCATTACTTTTTTGGATCATTTCTGCGCGTAACTCTGGCTGTGCAGCAACATCAATTTCATTGTATGAAACTTCTTTAGCATTAAGTAAGCCCTTGGCTCTTACGCAATAAGGACAATAGGGGGTAATATAAATGGTAATATCAGCTTGTTGTTTAGACATGGATCAACCCTTTTTCATTGGTAAGTTATCTTTTTCCCAAGCCAGCACACCACCACGTAAGTTGTGCACTTTCTCAAAACCCTGCTTCTTTAAAATACCACAGGCTCTACCTGAGCGACTGCCTGAACGGCAACCTAAAATAATATTTTTATTTTTGTACTTTTCTAACTCACTTGCTCGTGATGCCAGTGCGCCCAGTGGAATATGGATAGAATCTGAAATATGGCCTTCTTGAAATTCTTTATCTTCTCGTACATCAACCACCACGCTGCCATTTTCATGGCTCATTAAAAGCACCGCCTGCTGAGGGCTGATATCATAGCTGGAGTTAATAAAAGAATGAATGATCATACCCAGTAGAAAACACCACAAGATAATCATAACCCAATTATTTGTCACAAATTCGTTTAAATGTTCCATTATTTTATCTACCGTATAGCGCTTAATAAAGGTTCTAACACTCTATCTGGGATTATGTTTGTGCTGAACTGTGTTGAAAAAAGGGCTAGCATAGCAAAAACCAACTCATAAGAAAAACCAAAAATGTATTTTCTAAGATAAATCGGTTTAACATTGCTTTAACAAAGGGTGCTATCGCTAAAACAGAGGAGTTAAATAAAACCTATAGGAAAATTCAGGCACATGATGAAGCTTTGCCTATATTTTATAGAGCAGAAGAACAGGTATCAGTATGATATAACCACACTTAATGCTGAATACTCAGCCATGCACAAAATCAGACATACCCAACCTAGAGATACTATGGCTAGTACACAACTGAATAATTATAACTAAGCAATCGTGCAAAATACGTCTCTCATCATACCAATAAGGCGTAATGTTCTAGCATCACCCACACGATAGTACACTCTATTGGCATCTTTTCGAGAAGCAAGAATACCTTTATCTCTTAAGATGGCTAAGTGTTGTGAAATATTGCTTTGCGAGGTACCAACTTTTTCAACAATATCTTGAACACTAATTTCTGCATCACCCAGAGTACATAATATTTTTAGACGCAGGGGGTGAGACATTGCTTTTAGTGAGCGAGAAGCTCGATCAATATCTTCATCACGGGACATTAAATCCATATTCATATCACAGCAGTCTGTTTCACTGGTGTTAGTTTGGTTGCTATTAATTGGGTCACCCATATTCATATATTCCTAGTTTTTCACTAATATAACAATAGAAGTATACAGTAATATTAGAAAAAAAAAGCTCTTTATTGAAAATAAATAGGGTTATTTAAGGTAAAAACCTTCTTTTTCTGCAAAAAACCACTATTTAAGTATTAAATAATAGCTAATGCTTGCCCTAATAATAGATAATAACCACCGTCTCGGTAGACAAGCTTTAAAGAAACATAAAGAATTTCTTTATTAGCGTCCCTAAAATAACTTATTATATTGCCTATCAATGACAATATTATTAACACTTAATTGAACACCATAGAAACTATGTCAAAAATACCAAAACCACTTGCACTGATTATATTGGATGGTTGGGGCTACTCCGAAGATCCAAACCATAATGCAATTATTGAAGCCAAAACACCTGTGTTTGATAAATTATGGAAAAAAAATCCCCATACACTCATCAAAGCATCTGGGGCAGATGTCGGCCTGCCTGCCGGACAAATGGGCAACTCTGAAGTAGGTCACTTAAATATTGGCTCTGGCCGTGTGGTTTATCAGGAATACACTCGTGTCAGTCGCGCGGTAAGAACAGGTTCTTTTTTTACTAACTGTACACTGACAGAAGCCGTTGATAAGGCTCTGGAAAACAATTCTGCTATTCACATTATGGGCTTACTCTCCACCGGAGGTGTGCATAGCCATGAAGAACATATTCATGCCATGGTTAAATTGGCCACCGAACATAAAGTAAAAAAAGTCTATCTACATGCATTTCTTGATGGTCGGGATACCCCCCCAAAAAGTGCTAAAAAATCCATTAAAGCCATGCAAGCTATTTTTGATGAGCAAGGCGGTGGTCAATTTGCTTCCATTGTTGGTCGTTACTATGCTATGGATCGTGACCATCGTTGGGAGAGAGTAAAATATGCCTACGATGCCATTGCCGATGGCAATTCTGAATTTACTTCGCATACGGCATTAGAAGCATTGGAAACGGCCTACCAACGTGGGGAAACAGATGAATTTGTAAAATCCACTTGCATTATCCCAAAAGGTGGATCCGCCATACGTATTGAGAATGATGATGTCATGTTTTTTATGAATTATCGTTCTGATCGTGCCCGTCAAATTACCAGAGCATTTACTGAGGATAGATTTGAAGCATTTAAACGTGATCGACAATTTAAATTAGCAGAGTTTGTTAGTTTAACAGAATATTCTTCAAAATTTGAAAACCCAGTGGCCTTTCCTTCTGAACGCCTTACTAATGTGTTTGGTGAATATATTTCCAAATTAGGCATGCATCAATTACGCATTGCTGAAACAGAGAAATATGCCCATGTTACCTTTTTCTTTAATGGGGGTATCGAAGAGCCATTCCCTGATGAAGATCGCATTTTGGTTAACTCTCCTGATGTTGCTACCTATGATTTACAACCGGAGATGAATGCCCCCAAACTAGCTAAAAAATTAGTTCATGCCATCAAATCAGCACAATACGATGTCATTATTTGTAATTTTGCCAACCCTGATATGGTTGGGCACACGGGTAATGAAAAGGCAGCAATCAAGGCCATTGAAGCGCTTGATGGTATTATTGGCCAAGTTATTAAAGCCATCAATAAAGCAGGTGGAGAAGCATTAATTACTGCCGATCATGGTAATGCTGAACTCATGCTTGATGAAGAAACCGGCCAAGCCCACACCGCTCATACCTGTAATCCTGTGCCTTTTCTTTACATTGGTCGAGATGCAACTATGGCTGAGACTGGAGCATTATCTGATATTGCCCCAACTATGCTATATCTTATGGATATTGAAATTCCAATTGAAATGAACGGTCAATCTTTGGTCACGCTTGCTAAAGATGTTGAATCACAAGAACAATAGTCCAATCATAACTCAGGCATTGCTTTTTTTAAAAGCCATGTCACAAATAGGCTTTGTTGTCCTTTTATTTGCCCTAGGAAGTAGTACCTACGCCTCATCAAAAGGGCAATTAAAAGAACAGGAGCTACAAAAGCTCAGACAGGATATTGCCAGCTTAAAAAGCAAACTCAAAACCCAAAATAATAAAAAATCACAATTAGAAAAAGACATTCAAGTAGCAGAACAAACCATTGCTGATAATGCTCGCCAACTTTTCTTTACCCAACAAGAAATTAACATGCTGGATAGCCGTTTAATTGAACTAAATAATAAGTTAAAACAAAGCAATAAAAATTTATTGGTACAACAACAACTACTTTCGGGTCAACTGCAAGCAAGTTATGCCATTGGTCGCCAAGAATACGTTAAGTTATTACTTAATCAGCAAGATCCTGCCACTATTAGCCGAGTAATGACTTACTATGAATATTTTAATGAGGCTCGTAGCCAGCAAATTATGCAGATCAACCAGCTTCTGCATAGTATTAGCACCGACAAACAGAAAATCACCCAAACTCGGCAGCAGTTAAGCGATAAACAGTATCAGCTTGATCACGAAAAGCACGTTTTACAGAAACAACAAATTGACCGAAATGCACTGGTTGCCCGTTTAAGTCGGGATATTCTTTCCCAAGATAAACAATTGGAAAATCTCCTTAAAGATAAGAAAAATCTAGCCTTGCTCATTAGTAAACTTAAAAAAGCATTAGATGACATTCCCAACTTACCGACTGAAAAATCATTTCGTAAACAAAAGGGCAAACTCTATTGGCCAGCCAAGGGAAAAGTAAAAAAATTATTTAATCACTGGCGTAGTGTTGGTAAAGTAAAATGGCAAGGCAATATTATTAGCGCCAAGGAAGGTGCTCCTGTACACTCAATATCTCATGGTCGAGTCGCTTATTCTGACTGGCTTAGAGG
>WFNB01000003.1 GCA_015488755.1 Gammaproteobacteria bacterium
CAATTAATCAATCAACTAGAACAACGCACAACAGAACAATTAGACTTTTTTTTGAATCGTTATTATTCAGTTTTATTTATTGTCTTGTTGATCATTGCCAGCAGTGCCATTGTATTATTCTTTTTGAATTATAGTATTATTAATCCCATTCATAAGATCACACTCGCTTTACAGGGGATCACCTCAGGAGATAAGTCACAGCAATTTTATGAACATTTTGCTCATGATGAAATTTACTCTATCTATAAAGCCTATGAACAATTGCGTCGAAAATTACTACAAAGTGATATTTCTGATGGCATTATCCGCCAGCAAACAGAATCCATTGAACTGCGTAAGGATAAAAATAAACTCTATAAAAAAATGGCCTTAACAGATGCCTTAACAGGAGCAATCAATCGTCGTAGTTTTGATGATATTATACAATCAGAAATTGCCCATAGTCAGGTAGGTAACCTTAAGTTGTCCGTTATGATGTTGGATATTGATCATTTTAAAGCGGTTAATGATAATTATGGCCATGCAAGTGGTGACTTGGTACTAAAAAAATTCTATCAGGTGTGTCATGATGCGGTAAGAAGTTCTGATTTGATTGCACGAATTGGCGGTGAAGAATTTGTGATTATTATGCCCAAAACAGGCCTGAAACAAGCAAAAATATTTGCTGAACGATTACGTAAAAAGGTTGCGGATACTCAAATACTTATTAACGATACTGAACACCTTTCTATTACAGTGAGCATTGGTGTTGCGCAGTGGGATTGCTTCTTGTTTGAAAATGATGCTGATTTTCTCAAACAAATAGATGGCTTGCTCTATCAAGCTAAACACTCAGGGCGCAATTGTATCGTCAGTATGGACACTAAAGTGAAGTATTAAAAGTATTGAAATTATATTTAATAGACCCATCTATTAAGAATGTAAACAATAATAGTTTTCTTTTAGTTTAGATGGAGATGTCTCAATGGATGACAAATACGAGAATGCGCTTACTTTAATTGATAGGGCAAATAGTGATGATCCGAATCAAGAAGTTGCCGAAGGTAAAACATGGCCTAAGGAGCTTTTATATTCCCAGCGTATGTCTGATATGCTTAGTCGCTATAAGCCAGATACCGATGAAATTATGAAGTTAGCCATCAGAGCACAACATATTCAGCGTTGGAAATCTCCCCGTAATGCCTATCCTATGGATAAAAAAGGCTACCATCAATGGCGCATAAATTTGTATAAATTTCATGCTGATACAGCGTGTGAGCTTCTAAAAGAGGCAGGCTATACTACAGCTGAAATAGAGCGAGTACGTTTGGCGGTGAGTAAAAAATCACTAAAAACAAATATGGATACGCAATTAGTAGAAGACGTTGCTGCTTTGGTCTTTATTGAACACTATATGCAAGCCTTTGTCGAAAAACACCCTGAGTATAATGAAGAGAAATGGCTCAGTATTATTCGTATTACATGGAAAAAAATGTCTAAAAATGGGCAGGATTTTGCCCTGTCTGGAGCTATTCAACTCCCTGAACCATCCATTCCTTTGATTCAAAAAGCAATTGCCTAGCAGTCATTACGGACTTTTTTAATAATTATTGTGATGGGCACAAGCCCATCATATCCTATACAGTCTTTTGCACTTCCTCATTTATTCCCTCGATTTATTATAAAAATAACTTTCTTTAAGGTTTGTTTAAGCTTTCTCATTTATCCTGACAACCACAGTTAACCCTGTAAGACATCAAAATTTTAATAATCGTTATATTGAAGAGAGGCTTTATGAATACATCTTGGTATGGTTTTACTGTTGCCTTTATTGCTGAGGACATAGGTCCTGTTTCTAGTGTTGTTGTTGATGCAACATTAAAAAAAATGAAATTGGAGCAGAAATCAATAAAAAATACTCGAGAATATCTTAGTTTTTTGGATAAGTTAAAAAAAGAATTGCCTGATGATATTAATGCTAATGAATTATGTGAAAAGCTTTGGCTGGCGATCATGAATCAAAATTTATTATCTTAGGGCAGGTTAGGATAGGCATTTTTTTATAATTTTAATGGAGAAGGATTTATGTCCAGTATTATTTCTTTACTACGCTTTGGTTTTAGCGTACTTTTAGTTTTTATTATCGCTCAATCCAGCCTTTTGTATTGGATGATGGGCAATAATACGACACAGATGGATCGTGCTGTAAATGGTGACTTTGCGACCAGTATTTTAATTTCCCAAATGGCTATTGAGGGCAATAAACTAAGGCGTTATGAGAAAGAATTTTTTATTTATGTTGGCAATGAAAAAAAAATGTCAAAATATAAACGAGAATGGCAAGAGTCGTATGATAAGTTAGAAAGTATGCTTAATAGTGCCTTAAAGGGGGACAAGGGACAATGGTCAAAACAAGAGCTTAAAGAAGTTGAAAATTGGCAGGTTTCTTTAGAGTCATACGGTAGTGGCTTTAAGCGGGTGATGAAAGATGTTTTTCAGGGAAAAATAACGGATACAATTTCTGCCAATAGTGCAATTGTTCACGCTAAAGAACGATTTAAAGTTTTATTAAAGGGTACTGCAGTGGGTGGTGAATTGCGTTATAAGCGTGCCAAAGAAGATATTAAAAAAATTGATAGTGAAAATCAATTTTTAGGAATGGTTTTTCTTGTAACGATGGTAATTGGTGTGCTTATCACCTTAAGCTTATTTTTTATTATCCCTAAAGCAATTAAAACATCTATAAACAGTTTATCTATTTCAGCTGAGAAAATGAGTCAGGGTGACTTGGAATGTGCGATTGATATTGACACAACAAAACGAGAGTTTCGTAGTATTGCAAAAACCTTAGAACGTATGCGTATTTCACAAAAAACATTTCTGCAACGAATTAAACATTTGGAAGAAAAAGCATAATCAAGAGTCACGTACTCTATGTGATTATTGAGAAATAGTTTTTGTAATAATCACATAGCGTTCGCTCTAAAATAGTGTAGGCAAGTTGTTTTTACAGCTTTTTAGTAAAGTTTTTTTATCATTTTATAATCATCCATTATAAAGCCATTACCAATCTTTTGGATGACTGACCCTAAGTTAATAAAGCCCATTTTTTTATAAGCCTTAATTGCACCTATATTGTTTTTATTGACACTAAGACTGATTGTTTGTGCATTATGTTGACGTGCTATTTGCTCAATAAAAAGTAGTGTATTTTTACCAAAGCCCTTTCCTTGTTCTATAGTTGAGATATAGATTTTGCTTAAGAATAGATCATTGTCTTGTATTGATATGGCAAAATAACCTATATTTTTGGATGCTTTACTGACTAAATAATACTCAAGCCCTTCTTTTAGTTGTTCTGTAATACTCTTTTCTGATTGGAATGTCTTTAGCATGTATTTTACCTGTGCTTCACCAATAATGGGGACATAAGTTTCCCGCCATATTGTTTTGGCTAGGTTTACAATAATTTTTATTTGTGTGCGATTGGATGCTTTTGTAATCAGCATTTTTTGATCTCAGAAAAATGACGTTGCTGATATTATTGCATGGATGGGTATTTTATTTAAGTATGGAGTAAGATGAAGCTAGGAAGAGAGCCACCTATACAGAGATAGGTGGCTTTTTATTAATGCTTTAGAATAAGCCTCGTGTTAAGAAGCCGTCAACAACGAGAATTAATAATACTAATCCTACTCCCAATAGAGTGAAGCCTAAAATATGGGAAACAATATTCCATCGCTTTGATGGACCCTGAACCAAGTATTTTTCCAATTCACCAGATGCTTTTAAACGATCGTATTCTTCAGGACGTTCTTCCTTTAGTTCCTCAAGATCCCATACACCGGTAAACATGACGGTATCTAGTGGGAATTTTGCTGGTCTAAAGTGGTTATTAAAAAAGTGCACCACAAAGAGTGTTAGTACGGCTAAAAATGCTTCTAAACCATGAGCAATAGTTGCTAGGTTAAATATCCAACCAGGGATGTATTGACCGATATCTTCATAGAACCATAGCATAATTCCAGAGGTACCAATAACAAAAGCACCCCAGTATACAGCCCAATAGTCAAATTTTTCCCAATAAGTCCAGCGGTCAAAACGAGGTTGTTTGCCTTTACCAAAGTACCATAAGAATTGTCCCTTCATATCTTCCCAGTCTTTTTTGCGAGGCAGTAATGAGTCTGGGCCAAACCAGTCAAAGTTACCTTTTTTAAAGATATTAAATAGGACAATTGCTGCATGACCAAAAATGGCCAGTAAAAATATCATTCCTGCCCAGTGATGTAAGATATTCAGTGTTTCTGAGCCACCTAATGCAGGTACAAGAAACATGGCCCAAGTGGTGCTTGGGTACATGACAACCATACCAGTCAGCACTAAAAACATGAGTGATAAAGCAAGCATCCAATGATTAACACGCCAATACCAAGAGAATCGTTGAAAATAAATGCCACTATGTTTTTTCTCGGGTTTGATTCGAATAGGATAGCTGCGAGAGTTGCTATGTTGGTAAATAACAGGACGTTCTTTCTTTTCTCTCCAGAACCATAAGACGGAATGCATATAGAAAAAGATTAATACCAAAATAACTAATAAGCCCATACCTTTGCCTAATATCCATAGGGCAGGGTATTTATCCCAATTTCGGGTTGTACCATGAGGGTGGTATTGAGCAAAATTTTCATTGGCTTTTTTATGGCATTGTTGGCAGGTTTTGACAATATTTTTTTTGTTAATAGGAGATGTTTTATTATCGGCATGAACAATATTGTGACCACCATGACAATCAACACATTTTGGTGCTTCATTGCCCCCATGCCATGCTAATTGGCCATGAGGGCTGGCCATGTAGCCATCGAGCTCGGCTTCGTGACAAGTACCACAACCCTCAGTAATAATATGATGTGCCGAGAGTTTTTTTATGTCACTGATTTGGTGTGAACTATGACAATCAGAGCAGGTAGCAGAGTCACCTTTCCAAGGTGTTTTTAGTGCTGCACCATGCATGGACTGGCGATACTCCTTGAGTTGTTTTTCATGACATGAACCACATACTTCTGGTGATTTGAGGCGATAGGTGTTAGCACGTTTATCATCAGATGGAAAAACATAATGTGCTGTATGGCAGGTAGAGCACTTGGCGTTATTTTTAATGCCTTGATCACCATGAGCGGAAAGTTTGTACTCTTTAGTGTAAGTAACTACTCGTTTAGGAGGAGGGCCACCTAATAATGAGTTACGCTTTTTGCTGGCAATGGTATCGTCTTCTGTTAGCTTTTCATGGCAGGAAATACAATCAACGGTACTAAGGCTACGTTTTCTATGGGGTAGTTCTTCAATATCAGTATGACAATCTGTGCATTGATTACTGCCATGAACACTGTCTTTAAATATATGGGTATCAACAAATAATTCTTTTTTTCCCAATTCACCATGTTTGCCTATTGGGACGCTAAAACCTCGTTCACCGTGGCATTCGGTACAGTCAGCATCCGCAAATGGCTTTGCCTGAAGGGTGTGAACACTACTTATTAAAAGAACTGTAAGAGTGATAGATGAAAAAAATTTTGATATTTGCATAAGAGAGTATGATCTTTAAATTTTGTTATAAAATAAGTTATTGAGATAATCCCTTTGAAAAAGAATGATTTCAATAAGATTTTGGCTAACATAAAACAGCCTAATGCTGTTCTGAAACAACATTAGGCTATTTGTTCTATTGATAATTATTTCTTAGCTTTAGTAAAGCCGTGGTCATCAGTATCAATAGGGCGCCAAAACTTAGGTGGTTTTTTACCTAAATACCAACGATGTAGTGGTGATTCAAGGGTTTCGTTAAGCAGTTTCTCAACAGCATCGGCACCTTTTACATTACCTTCTGCACGAGCATGCTTAATTTTCTCTTTAATCGCAGGAACGATTTCTATATAGAAACGTTCGGCCATTTTGAACATACCTTCCCAGTGAGCATAGTCAGGGGCAAACATGGCGGCACCATGACGAGCGCGACGACCTTCGTGATGCCATAATAAGAACCATTTCCACTCAAGCTCTTCGTTAAACTTAACTTTATCAAGTAAGCCATATTTAAGCATTGTCGCAATTAATTTTTTAGTAGGAATGGCAAATTTATTATTGTAGTTGTCAACAAAGGCATCCAACTGTTCAAAATGATTATCAACGGTGCTATTCGCATGGCAGTTCAAACAAACATTTTTCATATCTTTGCGACGTTGTAACCAAGGCTTAACTTTTTTGCCTTGTTTGATAGCTTTAGCATCAATCTTAGCAGAAACTGGTGCTCTTAAGTTCCATGAGATCCGTGCACCAATATCATGAGTGCTTGGTAAATCAGGAGTGGCTGCCATATGACAAGTAGCGCAAGTAGGTGCTGCATCATAATCTTCACCAACAACCCATTTAGCTGAGTCCATATTCATCTTGTCGATATTGGCTCTAAAAGCAACACCATGAGCAGACTCTTCATAAATTTCTTTTTGTGGATGATCAGGACCTAAGTGGCAACGACCGCAGTTATTAGGGTGACGTGCTTGCTCTGAACTAAATGTATGGCGTAGATGACAAGCAGAACAGGAGCCTTTAGAACCATCTGGGTTGATTCGGCCAATACCTGTATTAGGCCAGCCAGACTTGTTTAATGTGCCATCAGAATTAACACGCACAATAGAGCCATGACAACCAGCACAACCAATAGTGGTCACAGGTGAAGTCCCACCTAAATTAGGCCCCCCCTCAACAACCTCAGCTAAACGGTTATCCAGAGAGCCTAGAATGTCCCCCGCAGAAGCATGGTGGCTGGCTTCAAATTCTTTCACAGTATTTTCATGGCATTGGGCACAGTCTTTAGGTGAAACAAGAGGTGAAATAACAAAGTCTTTATGCATAATAGCATCTTTGTCAGATTTTTTTGCTTGGTGGCATTCGTAGCAGCCGACATTGGCACCATAATGTTTTGAGTGCCCCCATTGATTGTAAATGGCGGGGGTTTTTTCCTTATGACAAGATGCGCAAGTCTTACTTTCATTACTGAGTTGTTTAAGACCTTTATTAACTTTAAAGTGAGCATCTTCTTTAGGTGCATGACCTGTGGGAGATTCTGATGCGTAGACAGAATGAGACAATGTAAAAAGCAAAGATGCCGCGAAGGCAATATGCTTGATTGTCCGTAGATAGTTGTGTTTCATATTAAGTATGATTCCTCTCGGTGACAAATATTATAAAGATAAGTTCAATTATAAAAACAATAATTCAAACTAAAAGCAAAAATTGAGCCAAAAAAATAATGGTTATTTTTTTGCTTATAATACATTGATTTTTAAGTTTAAAATAATAGTCAATTGTTACTTAAGAATATAATCATAAAATGAATTTGTGCTATTTCAGTGCATTAGATATGAGTTTGCACTGAAATGAAACTCGATGAAATTACTAGGTTAAATGTGATTCTTATTCATTTTAAAAAGGTGCAGGACTATGAAACTTGATGGTATTGTGAGTTGTTGGGTGGCTAAACTCCAAATAGCTGGCATGCAGTAGTAAACGTTTAGAAAGACTGAGTGCCTGTGGATGGGCATAGAGAGGATCGCCTAAAATAGGGTGCCCTATTGCTTGCATGTGTATTCTCAGTTGATGTGAGCGTCCTGTGCTTGGGAGTAATAATAGGCGCGATATCGTTTGGCCATCAACTTTATAAGCATCAGTGGCATTGTATGAATCATCATACTGCCAAACGGTGTGAGATGCTTTGCCTTGTTTGTGATCTACTATTTGTTTTGGACGATTTTCCCAGTCACAACGAAGTGGCAAGTTTATTTCTCCTTGTGCTTGCTCAGGCTGGCCATAAACAATGGCTGTATAGTGTTTGGTTACTTGTCGTTCTTGAAATTGTCGGCTAAGATTTCTTTGAGCCTCTTTTGTCAATGCTAATACGCTGAGTCCCGATGTTTCCCAATCCAGTCGATGAACCGTAAGAATGGTGGGAAAGGTTTTGCTCAAACGGCTGATTAGACAGTCTTGTTTTGCGCTACCTCGCCCAGGAACAGAGAGAAGTAGTGTTGGTTTATTAACAATAACAAGTGTGTCATCAGCATATAGGATCTCAATGGCTTCACGGGTGCTTTGAAAGGGACGACTCATGATTTATCTGGGAGACCAATGAGGCGAGGATAATCTTCAAGCTGCTGCAATAGTGCCTTGATTTGTTCAGTGGTTGCCTCTTGTTTGAGTTGTTTTATTTCTTGGTAATAGGTGTTGAGTTTAATGCTGGCATCGCCTTCGGCATGGGTCATTCGTTTGATGCGGAACTGATCCCAACGTTCTATTTCATGCATAAACAGTGTGTCGGGGTAGTTTCGGCAACGATAACGAAATAGCATTTCTTCAAGGCGATCATCTTCAAAGTTTAGATCCAGTTCCCCTAGTTCTGGGGCTTTAGTGTGCCTAACCAGAGTCATTTTTTCTTTATCACTTGCGGAGAAAAAACCACCTGAGTAGAGAGACTGATCGGGGTCATTAATGGGGTTTTCATAAGTGTGTATCAATGCCTCTTGAACCCGTTCACTTAAGCTTTGATCGGTTTTAAGAATGTTTAAATGTTGGGCACATTGAGTTAAATTAATTGACCATTGTTCGATATTGTCAGTCGTTAATGTTTTTAAAGGGACAAGAATTGGACACTTATTTAAATGGATTGTTTTTAACGGTAAACGCTGTTCGTTCTGAGCTAAATTTTCTGCCTTAGTAAAGGTAAAATGTTGGATTTGTTCTATGCTCATATGAATAAACGAGCTGGGATCGTGGTGTAACTCATAAACAATTAAGGCGTTTTTATTTTGCTTGTCCATCGCAATAGGGATAACAATACCTAAATGGCCTTTTTCAGCAGGATACATGCCACTAATATGAACCATTGGTGTTTGTTGCTGTAAGTTGAATAAGTCTTGTACCTGTTGTTTTGAACGGTGTTCATATATGTACTGATAAAGACGAGGTTGCTGTGTTTTTACTAAACGAGCGACGGCAATGGTTGCCAGTACATCGGATAGGGCATCATGAGCGGTTTCGTGAGCAATGCCATTGGCTTTACTTAAGTGTTCCAGTTTAAAACTGGTTTGTCCATCTTCTCGTATTGGCCAGTTAATTCCTTTCGGGCGCAATGCCTTGGTAAGCCTTAATAAATCAATAATGTCCCAACGTGAATTACCATTTTGCCATTCTCTAGCATAGGGATCATAAAAATTCCGATATAAGGTATAGCGGGTAAATTCATCATCGAAGCGTAGGTTATTAAAGCCAACAACACAGGTGTTGGGTTGAGAGAATTGAGCATGAATTTGGGCAATAAACTCTGCTTCATTGACGCCTTTTGCTAGACTTAATTGTGGACTAATACCCGTGACCATGCAGGCTTGAGGGCTCGGCAAAAAATCATTGGCAGCTTGGCAATAAATAACCAGAGGGTCACCAATGATATTAAGTTCCTCATCGGTTCGAATACCAGCAAATTGTGCGGGACGATCCCGCTTGGGATCAATGCCAAAGGTTTCGTAATCATGCCAATAAAGCGTGTTTTTCTTTTGTTTAGAATAATGGCTCATTGCTTGTCTGCTTTTTCTTGCTCAGCTAATGCTTCGGCCCAAGGATCATTGTCTTCTTCGGTGTCTTGAGTTGCCTCAGCACTTGCTTGCTCTGCTAGGGCATCAGCCCAAGGATCATCTTCGACTTCCTGTTCTTGTGGTGCTGACGAGACAGCACTCATTGTTTCTTCAGCATTTGCCTCTGCTGTGGCCTGTTCAGCTAAAGCATCGGCCCAAGGATCGCTTGCTTCTTCAATAGCAGAGTTATCGTCTGTCTCAGCGCTGGCTTGTTCTGCTAATGCATCAGCCCAGGGATCTTCTTCTGTGTCACTCTGCATTTCAGCAGCGGCTTGCTCATTGAGAGCATCAGCCCATGGATCTTCCTCCTCTGAGGTGTTATTTTCTTCCGTCAGTGGGTCTTCTAAATTAATAACATGGGCATCATCGGGTGATGACTTTGCCTCATTAATACTATTAAGATCAACATTCAACTCTTCACTTAAACCTAAATTGACTTCAGGACTGTCATCAAGCGTTGCATCATCAGCTAAATCAACAGAAAGTAATGCTGCTGAGTTATCATTGTCAAATTCATCATCTAAATTAAAGCTATCTACTTGATCATCTGTAATCGGTGGCGCTAGTTGGCTAGGATCAGCCTGACTGAGGCGTTTATCTCGTAGGTAAATAATCGCATCGAGTATCTGTTGAGCATTAGACTCTACTTCTTGACCCGTTTTTTTGCCGTGCTCAGTCATTAATGCCGTGATGGTTTCTAAGGCTTCAAAAAGATGTTCGTTTAATTCAGTATTTTTTAAGCGTAATTCTGATAATTCTTTTAAATGTTCTTCATTAGATTCTGCCTGTTCACGTGCAAGAATAGTGGCATTAGCCGTCTGTTCTCCAGTATTCTCTGTTGGTGTGTTTTCTAAATCTTCTGGTGCTGAGGTGAGTGTGGTTGCAATACCTGCGCCTGTTGTTTTAAGAAAAATATCATTCGTTTCCATAAGAGCATCTGGGTAATCCAGTAAGCGATAAGTATCACGTTGTAGATAGAGGCTAACAAATTCTTTAATAACAGATTTTTCTTGTTGGAAAAGTTGCTCGGCATGTTCGTTAGCAGCTCCTTTAAAGGCCATATTTTGTAATTGTTTACTTAATGCTGAAATTCTTTCCTCTTTACTGCCGGTGTAGTTTGTTATGAGCTCATTAACTGCTTTAAGATCCTTTCGCTTAGCTTTACTATTAAAAATAAAAATAGCAATAAGAATTAAAAAAAGCACAATACTGGCTTCTGCTGTAAGAATAAATAATTTTGGGATCAGTGCTTCCATTATTCAAGCTCCCCAGTTAGTTGTTCATACGCCATTTCACGACCTTTTTTCCATTTTCGATAAGCAAACCAGCCACCCAAAGCAAAAATAATATTAGCAATAACCGCAATAATAACCCCCATTAACCAATCATTTTTTGGCTCTATCTGCTCTTCTATTGGCGCATTATTACTTTCTGGTAATGTCTTTTTTGCTTTATCCTCAACAGGGGTATTTGTTTGTTGATTATTATCTAAGGGTACATTATCAAATTCAGGCAAGTTCAAAGCAAGTTCTGGTGAGGTGTAATCAATAGGTCGACCTGTTCGGGTGGTTGTTTGCATATGAATAATGACATAGTAATGTTTATTCGGATCAAGCTCACTGCTTTGATAAGACCACTCTAAGATATTTGTACTATGCTGTTGTAAATCAATTGCCAAGCCAGATTCTTTATCTTGCAATTGCTCTTTGGTATATAAAAGAGCACTCATGTGTAGTTTTCTGGGATTCACAAACTCAATATTTGGGGTGACTAGAATTTGATGATAATTCTTATTATTTTGCCGTTGTTGCTCAACTCGGGTATTGAGTAAATTAATGTCATGTACCATAACGGAATAATTAACTTCCCGTTGTAGGGTTTCTGTACTAGCTAAAAAAGTAAAGGTGTTTTTGCCAATACCCAGTGTTTTTTTAATATGGACATTAAACAAGCCATCATGTGCTTTAGTGTCACCACGTAAGCCATTGTCATGTAAAAACCAGCGTTTTTTCTGTGGTTCTTTTTGTTTTACTGACATAGAAATAAATTGTAAAAAATTATCATCTTCAATTTTTTTATTGTTATCAGCCATAAATAGCCCAACTTTAAGCATTTCACCCAAAAAAAGGTTGTTAGGCATACGGCTGGTTTGAATTTGTAAATTGGTAACGACTAAGACTCTATTATCGGGATCGGTTTGGGCATTAATTGACCACTCACCCTGCTTGGGGCGGCTAATTGTAATGAGATCATAATTTTTCTCTGCTTGCCATTTTACATAGGTTGGTTTATTTTTTCTTTGATAGGTGTACTTATCAGGTTCAATGACGGCTGTTGGCATTGCGCCGGGGGCTTTAAACACAAGGAGTGTTAGCTCTAAAATAGATTCATCCACAAGAAACTTATTATTGACTAAGGGAACCGTATCGGGTTGTGTTGTTTTTTCAAATAAACGCAAAAAAATACGTTCTAATTGTTCTGCGCTTTGTGTTTGTTCAAAGCCACCGTCTGTTTTTGTCGATAATTGTTGTAAAAAATCATGATCGGCATTTTTTGATAAGGCAATGGTATGAATATTCACCCCTGTTTTTTGCAATTTAGGTAATAGTTGCTTTAAAATCCGACTGCGCTCAAGTTGATTTTTTTCTTTGTCTTTACTTATGTCGATCATACCATCAGTTAATAGAATAATACTGCGTTGGTTAAGTTTTGATGGTGTATCACCCCAGTCGCTAGTAGCTGCTTCAAGTGCCGCACCAATATTGGTGAACATGTCTTTTGAATGGATTTTATTACTTGCTTTACGAGCGCTCTGTTTCCATTTTTCATTGGCCAAACCAAGTGGGACAATAGGTTCAGCTTTGGTGCCAAAATTCCATACCGCAGCACTGGTATTAGGTGGTAATAGGCTAACAAGTAAGCGCAGAGCAGGTAGACGTAAGTTTTTGGGATCATTTTTTTTCATACTGCCGGACACATCAATCAAAATACGAATATCATTACCCTGCGCTTGTGCTTCTTTGCCAGTTGCGGCACTGCTGGATGTTGCCCATAAAGTGATTATTGCAAGGTAAATAAAGAATAAAACTTTGCTAGTAGAAGCAATATGGTATTTTATTAATGCAAGTGGTGCATGCATATCAGAACCTAAATGTAATGTAGTATTATGTGTCATTATCCTGTTTATCGGCAATAAACTCAAAAGCTTAATGCTAATTGTAGACAAATTTACTACTATTTATTTAACATGGCTGTGTTTATTTTGCCGGTTTTTATTCTTAATGTGGATCAACCTCAAATAAATTTTTTTTCAAGAAATAATGACGAATACCTTGAACAAGGCTAAAATAGTTAATAATTAATCATAAGTAAATGGCAGATCAAACTATGAAGCGAGTTGTGGTAACAGGAATGGGCATTGTTTCATGCCTTGGAAATACAAAACAAGCTGTTCTGGAATCCCTTCGTAGTGGGCAATCGGGTATTCAATTTAAAGATGAATATCAGGAGCTTGGTATGCGTAGCCATGTAGCAGGCAGTATTGATATTGATATTGATGACTTCATTGATCGTAAAGTAAAACGTTTTATGGGAAATGCTGCGGCCTATGCTTATATTGCTATGCAACAGGCGATTGATGATGCCGGTCTATCTGAACAAGAGGTTTCTAACACCAGAACTGGTTTAATTGCAGGTTCAGGTGGAGCTTCATCAGAAAATCAAGTATTGGCTGCTGATATTATGCGTGCCAAAGGGATCCGGCGTGTAGGCCCTTATATGGTTCCTAGAACAATGGCCAGTACAGTATCTGCCTGTTTAGCAACACCCTTTAAGATTAAAGGGGTGAATTATTCCATTAGTTCAGCCTGTGCGACGAGCACTCATTGTATTGGTAATGCCGTTGAACAAATCCAATTTGGCAAGCAAGATATTGTCTTTGCTGGTGGTGGTGAAGAAGAACACTGGACATTAAGTATGCTTTTTGATGGCATGGGAGCACTTTCCAGTAAATATAATGAAGCGCCTCAAACGGCATCTAGGCCTTATGACATCAGTAGAGATGGTTTTGTTATTGCTGGCGGTGGTGGCATGGTAGTGCTTGAAGAGTTGGAACATGCTAAGGCCAGAGGTGCTAAAATTTATGCTGAGGTAACCGGTTATGGTGCCTCTTCTGATGGTCTTGATATGGTTGCACCTTCTGGTGAAGGTGCAGTACGTTGCATGCAACAAGCCTTGAGTAGTATTCATGCCCCCATAGATTATATTAATACTCATGGTACCAGCACCCCAGTCGGTGATTTAAAGGAAATTCAAGCTATTCGAGAAGTCTTTAACGCTACCGATCAGGTCATGCCCCCGCTTAGTTCAACAAAGTCATTAACGGGACATTCTTTGGGCGCTGCGGGTGTTCATGAAACTATTTATAGTTTGTTGATGATGGAAAACCGTTTTATTGTCGCCTCTGCGAATGCGACTATTGAAGCGATGGATGATGCGGTTGCTGATATGCCTATTGTCTTGCAAAGACAAGATGATAAAGAGTTAAATGCCATTATGACCAATAATTTTGGTTTTGGTGGTACGAATGCTTGTTTGATTTTACAAAAAATCACCTGATTCTTGTTTGATCAATGGATATAAGCATAAGTATAAGCACTGAAAATTTCATATATAATGAATGAGCTAATGGTTACGATCCTTGTGGTGGATGATGAACCTTATAATCTTGAGTTGATTCAGGATTATTTACACGAGGATGCTTATCAGCTTTTTACTGCCATTGATGGTGAAGATGCTTGGCAGCAATTGCAGTTAGAACCTGAAAAATTTGATTTAATTTTATTAGATCGTATGCTACCAAAAATGGATGGCATGGAAGTGCTTTTTAGAATCAATAAACACCCTCTGCTGAAATTTGTTCCTGTTATTTTACAAACTGCCATTGTAGCCCCTCAAGACATTATTGCAGGCATGCACTCGGGGGCTTATTATTACCTGACCAAACCCTTTAAGCAAGAAACACTGCGTGGTGTTATTAAGACGGCAATAAAAGACAAACAACGTTATGAATCCTTACGTTTAAAACTTGAACAAAAAGGAAGTAACGAACTTGCTGCCCTGTATAAGGCACATTTTGAATTTCAAAGCATTGATGAAGCCAATCAGCTAGCACAACTACTGGCTAATACTTGTGCCCAGCCGGATAAGGCAGTCATTGGCATTGCTGAATTATTAATTAATGCAGTAGAGCATGGTAATCTAAAAATTGGTTATCGTGAAAAATCTCAATTAATGCTTGATGGTACTTGGCTGGATGAGATCAATCAGCGCTTGCAGTCGCAAGAACATAAGGATAAAAAAGTATGTGTTGATTTTATTAGAGATGATGGTCTCATTAAAATCATTATCAGAGATCAGGGCAATGGCTTTGCATGGGGCAATTATATGGAACTTGATCCATTAAGAGTCTATGACTCTCATGGCCGTGGTATTGCGATAGCA
The DNA here is from genome assembly GCA_015488755.1 of Gammaproteobacteria bacterium. Lineage (GTDB taxonomy): Bacteria > Pseudomonadota > Gammaproteobacteria > GRL18 > GRL18 > GRL18. Next base: position 15,159 of record WFNB01000003.1, read on the forward strand.
AAAATGCTTAGTGTGGATGAAATTCATTATCGGGGCTGTGGCAATACCGTTGAAATTATTGTGCAGGCTGCAGGGGTGTACATGTAAGGCAAATAAGTGAATATTATTTTTATACAATGCTGCTTTTTGTGTTAGTTTTTACCTCGTAATGACAATATTTTCCATTGTTGTTGTAAGGCATACTGTTTTAACTTTTCATCTGGATCAACGGCAATGGGGTGAGTGACTTGCTTTAATAGTGGCAGATCATTGATAGAATCGCTGTAAAAATAGCTATTTTCCAGAGAGAAATCATTATTTTGCAACCATTGAGAGAGTCTCACTACTTTACCATCTTGAAAACAAGGCGTGCCTGCTACCTTGCCTGTATAGTGATTGTTAATCTTTTCTGGCATAGTGGCAATGATATCATCAACGCCTAATTTCTGGGCAATAGGTGCAGTAACAAAATGATTGGTTGCCGTAATAATGAGTAAAAAATGATTTTCTTGACGGTGTTTATTGAGTAACTCATCAGCCTTGGGTAGCCATACAGATTGTATTTTTTGATGCATGAATTCTTGATGAAGCTGTTGTAGCTTTTCTTGAGAGTGTTGTGTTAATGGGGCGAGGCTGAATTCAAGAAATTCATAAATATTTAATGTGCCAGATTGATATTCCTCATAAAAACGCTCATTTTCCTGTTTATAAAACAGTGGATCAACCAGTTCATTTTCAACTAAAAACTCCCCCCATAGATAGTCACTATCGCCACCCAAAAGTGTATTATCTAAGTCAAAAATTGCTAAATCCACTTGTTTTCCTTAATTATTTGATAAAGTCGGTTCATTTTAGCACTTTTCTTGAAAAAAACAGTGAAATAATTTATTGTGAAACTTATGATTGAGAACTTTGTAATAATAGATTTTATCTTCCTATACAGATAAAAATAGTTACCTAATGTTCTCTACAAATAAGACTATTTATGGTGTGTGATTTTGATTGATTCTGATGGCTATCGGGCAAATGTTGGCATTATCATCTTTAATGATGATGGTAAGCTATTCTGGGCGCGCCGAATTGGTCAAGATGCATGGCAATTTCCTCAGGGTGGCATTGCCTATGCTGAGTCACCAGAGCAGGCTGTTTATAGAGAATTAACTGAAGAAACAGGCTTGTCACAAAGTGATGTACAAATTGTTGCCCAAACAGAAGGCTGGTTACGATACAATTTGCCTGAGCATTTAGTGCGTCGTTATAAACGTCCTATATGTATCGGGCAAAAACAAAAATGGTTTATGTTACGCTTGTTAACAAATGATAATTCCATTTCTTTAGATAAAAATAAAAGACCTGAGTTTGACATATGGAAATGGACAGACTATTGGGCACCGTTAAATGAAGTGATTTCATTTAAGAGAGATGTTTATCGACAGGCTTTGGAGTTTTTTGAGCCAACTCTTGATTTACAAATAAAATAAATGTCTGTTAACAATGAAAAGTAGGGAAGGGGAAGGTTCATGTTGCAGACATTGCGACGCATTGTTCAAGAGGTTAATTCTACCAGAGAACTAAATACGGTTCTGGAAATTATTGTACAAAGAGTTAAACGAGCTATTGAAGCAGATGTTTGCTCTGTTTACCTCTTTGATAAGAATGAAGCAACCTTTACCCTAATGGCCACAGATGGTTTAAATAGTGATTCAGTTGGTCGAGTACACATGAGCTATGGTGATGGGTTGGTGAGTTTGGTTGCTCAAAGAACCGATCCTCTTAATTTAGATGATGCTCAAGAACACCCTAAGTTTAAATTGTTTACCTCCTTAAATGAAGAACGTTATCATGGTTTTACGGGGATCCCTATCACCCACCATCGTGAAGCCCTTGGGGTGCTGGTTGTACAATCTGAATCTCGTAGTCGTTTTTCACAAGATGCCGTTAACTTTCTGGTTACTATTGCGGCACAATTGGCTGGTGCTATTATTAATGCCCAAGCAAGCAAGCAGATCTTAGCATTTTCCCAACAGACGGTAGCTAATAATTTTACTAATATTCGTCAAGATCATCGTCCGTTAATTGGCCAACCTGGTGCGCCAGGCATTGCCATTGGTAAGGCCGTATCCATAACATCCTCTTTTTCACTAAATGCTGTTCCAGATAGACCCATAGATGATGTCAATAATGAGATTGATATTTTTCACTCAGCTTTAGAATCAGTTAGAAGAGAAATAAAATCCCTTTCCTTTCAGCTATTATCTGATGGCCTGCCAACAGAAGATGTTGCAGTCTTTGATGCTTATCTACTGATGTTGGATTCTAATACCTTTATTGAGAGCACGATTGATAAAATACGTGCAGGTAATTGGGCCGCAGGTGCATTAAGAGCAACCATTTTTGAACATATCAAACTTTTTAGTGAAATGGACAACCCCTATCTCCAAGAGAGAGTAAAAGATATTAGAGATCTGGGGCAAAGTGTTTTTAATCAAATGCAGGGTATTAATGATCTGCCTATTGATAAGCTTTCCAAAGAAACGATTATTGTTGCTGAAGATATTTCAGCAACCATGTTAGCCGAAATAGAAAAAACAGATATTTCAGGGATTGTTTTAAAAAGTGGTTCTCAGACATCTCATGTTGCCATTTTAGCCCGAGCCATGGGTATTCCAACGGTGGTTGGTGTTAATGAGCTGCCCATTATGCAACTTGATGGCAGTCAACTGGTAGCCGATGGTTATAGTGGTAAAGTTTATATTTCACCTCCAGATAATATTCTAAAAGAATACGCACGTCTGATCTTTCAAGAAGAAGAATTATCTGAAGAGTTAAGAGGCTTAGCGAACAAACCGGCAATCACTACTGATGGTATCACAATACCCTTATATGCAAACTCCGGACTGGTTGCTGATATTACCCCCAGCAAAGAAAGTGGTGCTGAAGGAATTGGTCTCTATCGCACCGAATACCCCTTTATGATCCGTCAGAGATTTCCAGGAGAAGAAGAGCAGAGTAAAATCTATAGAGAAGTGATGTCTGCAATGGCACCTAAACCTGTTGTGTTACGAACACTGGATATCGGTGGGGATAAATCATTAAGCTATTTCCCAATTGAAGAAGACAATCCCTTTCTTGGTTGGCGTGGCATTCGTGTAACATTGGATCATCCTGAAATTTTTATGATTCAACTGCGTGCCATGCTCATTGCGAGTATTGGTTTAAATAACTTACACATTCTTTTTCCAATGATAAGCACCATCAGTGAAGTACAAGATGCCACCAACTTATTAAAGCGTGCTTTTATGGAATTGTTGGCGGAAGGTTATAAAGTAGAAATGCCTAAGATCGGTGTGATGGTTGAAGTACCATCCATTGTTTTTCAAATGCGCCAAATAGCAGCTATTGTTGACTTTGTCTCAATTGGTACTAATGATCTAATACAATATCTTATGGCTGTGGATAGAAATAATGCCAATGTTGCTGGCTTATACAATGCCCTAAATCCAGCGGTATTACATGCCATTAAGCAAGTAATTGATGAGGCTCATAAAGAACACATACCCGTAAGTGTTTGTGGTGAAATGGCAGGTGATCCTCTAGCCGCTATTTTACTACTAGGAATGTCTATTGATATTTTAAGCACCAGTGTGACGTCTTTACCAAGAATTAAGTGGATGATTCGAAATTTTTCACAAACAGAAGCACAAAAATTGGTTACCGATGCCCTATCAATGAAAGATGCTGCTACGATTAAAAAAATGCTATCCGATCGCTTAGATGATAAAGGTTTAGGTGGGCTCATCAGAGCAGGGCGTTAAATAAAGACTGCTACAATAAAGCAATTGCCATTAATAGAACTCTATTTATCCTAATAGTAGACTGTTATTAGAATGTAGTTGTACCATTTTTATATTTATTTACCTATGAATATAGACAACTTAAAATCTAACACCTAGTATTAACAAACACTTAGCTGGTTTCTCTGAATGATCAGATAAAATATTACAAAAATAAGTCAAATAAGTATAGAAAGTTGTTGACGGGTTCTAAATAGTGCGTATAATACGCATCTCATTCAGAGACAAACTGAGCAAAAGTTCAGAAAGTTTCTTGAATAAACAACGACTTAGCGGTGTTCTCGTCAAGAGAATAAAAACACATTTTAC
>WFNB01000004.1 GCA_015488755.1 Gammaproteobacteria bacterium
GCTTAAAAAAGGTTGCCAATTTATGCTAGAAAATTACACTAATATACTTGAAGAAAGTACCTTATAAACAATAACTATATGATCCGTCTAAAAATGAAAAATTATAACAATCGTTTTAAACAAATCTGTTTATTATTAATTGCTTTGTTGATCCCTATCAGCACTTTAGCCGATCATAAAAGTTTAATTATGGGGCGCTCCTATGAAGCTTTTCCAGAAGCTATGAGTGCTTTGCAAAGTGAAATCAAAAAAGCAGGTTATACGATTAGCATGGTACAGCGTGTTGATATTGGTTTGACTGGAATGGGGTTTAAAACAGATAAATACCGTGTGGTATTTTTTGGTAAGCCAGATGAAATTAAGACTCTGCCTAATAAATATCCTAAACTAACACCCTATCTACCATTAGCAATTACTATTTTTGCTGAAGATCAGGAAACGATTCTTGCCTCGATGTCTCCTCGTTTTATTGCCCCGGATTTTATTAAAACAGAAGAGGATAATGAGCTAAAGATAATTTTTGAGCGCTGGGAACATGATATTGAAAACATTATAGAAAAAGTAAGCAATATAGAATAAGCAAAGATACGACACTTAATAGCTTACAAGTTTTTAGTGGCTTGGTTTAAACGACGTTCAATTTCTTGTTTAAACTTAAGTAGTTGTGTGGTTTGTAGTCCATGAGTGTTTTCTGATTCTTTGAGTTCAGGAGATAAATCAATATCGGTAATATAAATGGGGTAACGTTGTTGTTCAGCTCGTGCATTAATGACTTCTTCAGCGACTTTTTTATAAATATCGTGGCCATATTCAAATGAGTTAAATTCTTTTTCGTTGGCGTAAATAACGTAGCGTCGACTGCCATCTTTATTCAAATCTGCAATGACCTGAATCTTAAAAAATTGCACTGGCATGCTCTGCAATTTAGTAAACTGCTCTTCAAGTATCAGCTGATTCTGTGATTGTTTTTTTATTTCAAATACTTCTAGCTGCAAGTCCAGTTCTTTATTTTCGGAGTTTAGCTCAGAAAGTGATAAAGTCATAGATTTATCCAAATCATCATCCAAACGGCTATCAAGATAGTTATTGCTATAAATAAGTCGATTAACAATAGAGTCAAGAAATAGAATGAAATGGTTAATATGGATATTGTTATTCTCAATGTGAGTAGACTGATGGTAGAGCGTGCCACGTTCGTCAATAATATAAATATCGGCTAGCTTACGATGATTTTGATAAAAAACTTGAATATGATTTTCTTTATTGTGTTTAAAAATGAGTTGAAGTCTTTTTAAATTATCACAGCCATTATCAATAATGAGTGAATTAAATTTTTCTTGGGGATAAGAAAGTTCACGTAATAATTCTTTTTCATCAGGAATTTTTTGATATTTAGGACCACTTTTTTCTTGCCAGAGCAGATAAAAATAATTCTCTATGGCTAATAAATAACGTGTTCGAAAAGCATTCTCTTTGCCATGAAAGGCATCCAGTATATTATTAAAAAGAGCGTTAATATCTCTGGAAATTGATTCGCCTCGAACGGAAGAGAAACAGCAGACTCGTGTAGGGTAATTTGGACTAGACAAGGTTTGTGCGGTTTCAGTTTCATGGTTCCATTTTAGATAATGACAGAGGCACTCCATCAAGCCGTTATCATGACTAAAATGATGGGTCATTACTTCATGCCAACTGGTCAATAAAACTTGATCGATTGTAATAAGAAGGTTTTCATGTAAAGAGCCATAATTAAGCGCATTTGTTTGGTTACTTGCTATTTGCGTGCCTTTTGGGTGCTTGCTTAAAAAAGGATCCACTCCAATATTAAGAAAGAGAATATTTAAGCCAAGCTGAGCAGGTTTAACCAAATCATCCATACTTGCATAACCTGATAAGGAATAAGGAAATAAACTTTCTAGTGATTGTAGTATTTGTTTGATTTCATACATACTGAGCACTTGATTGGTTTTATCAAGGATAAAACGGGTTTTACTGGAAATAACTCGATTAAAAAACCCCCAGCAAATTAATTTAAGAAGATGAGTGGATTTTTTAATTGGTGCAGGGGTTTTATTATCAATATGCGTTATAGTACCTATATATAATGCCCAGCCATGTTCTTTATTATTTTGTTTGTTATGACTGACAGGAAGTAATGAAACTTGCGACTCATATAAGTTAATGGAATGGTCATGGCCAATAATCTCAATTTTACCTGATTTTTTTTCAAATGCTGCATAGAGTTTTCGGCCTAAAATATGCAAATCACGTTTGCTGATCCGAATGTCTTTATTTTGATAGCGGAAAAAATCAGAGAGTTTTTTATAACTAAAGGTCAGTGCTTCGATAATATTTTTATGTTCACTAACAACCTCATTAATCTTCCAATTATGGTGGTTATCTAATGAGATAAGTTTTGGTTTTTTCCAATACCACTGAGCAACTAAATTGCTCATAATATCTCTTCGCCACCCGTGAGAAGGTGTATTTTTTAATTCCGTTAATGACTCATTGACCTTTAAATAGAGACATTGTCTTGCCAGCTCAAGACGTTTTAAGCTCTCTTCGGATATAAGGTGGATGGTAATTTTATCCATCATCATAATATAGGGATCAAGCTTATTTATATCAGGCTTATCTTGTTGGTAAACTATTTTTTTAAATTGTAGACATAATAAGTGGATATTGGGGTATTCTTTAGCATAAGACTCCATGAGTAAGAGTTTTAGAATGGACTTATAAGGTGAATCAATGCCTTTATAAATATGCCATAGGGTTGCGCCATAAAATTCTTCAGCAAGGATATTATTAATAGAGCCAAAATTTAAAAAATCATGAATATTAATAAGGCGTTTATGAATGATATTAGCCACATATTCATCATAGTCTTGTTCAAATTGTGGTGGGACTAACCACCAAATAGGATAACGTCCAGCCAGTAATATGGATGTCCGATAAAACTCTTCTAACAATAATAAATGTTGAGTTGTTCCGCTACTTTCGGAGGATAGTTGATCAATTTTCCCTTGGCGAAAATTATCCGTATTAATTAGAAAGAAGTTTGTTTCTAAATTAAATTCTAAGCACCATTGAGTAATGCGCTCGGCTTTTAATTGCAGTTCACTTAGCTCAAAACTGGTTAAATCTTCTCGATAACAGATCCAGACATCAAAATCACTTTTTTCTGAATAAGCAATTGTGCCTGTACTACCCATAAAATAAAGAGCATGGATGTCATACTGACGATAGGCTCGGCGCTTAAACTCAAATGATTTTGATAATTTTCGGGCGCAATGAATACTGTCTTTATCAGGGTTAAATTTTGGTATACCAGCAGGGCACTGGGATGAGACATAGCCTGGTAATGATGGGTGGTTAATATGAAATAATAGGGGCAACAACTGTAAAAAATCATGCGGACGTTGTCTGAGTGAATCTTTAGTTCGTTCGAGCTTTAAATAATTCAAGTGTAAAAAACGACGTAATATTTTTTTGTGATTGATCTCTTCGGAATAAAAACGGTCGTTTTTATTGGATATTGTTTTGTGGGAATGATTTGAGTTCATAAGGTAAGATTGATGTTATTACTATAGCCTTGTTTTGGATTTATTTAGGTTTAAAATCGTCCGTGTCAATTTTTTGTTATTCAAGAGTATAGCAGTGATTGATAAAATGAAGCAAAATTAAAAATTTTATCTTTTGGTGTTGTTACACTTAATTACAAGAATTGCTATAAGGGATAAATTTTAATTACATTTAGCTAGTAGTATAAATCCTAACCTGATTACAGGAGGGGATATAATGATTAAGAAAAAAACCATAGACCAACAAAAAATATTACAGGCTTTGACTGATAATCTGCCAGAGATGTTGTGGTTAAATGATCTGAATGGGATGTATTTGTTTGCTAATAAGGCGATTTGTGATCACCTTCTGATGGCAAAAAACATCTCAGAACCTATTGGCAAAACAGATAATTTTTTCTCAATACGAGAGCAAGATAGACATCCTGAGAATAAAAGTTGGTATACCTTTAGTTTGCATAATAGCTATTCAGATAAGCTTGTTATACAAGAAAATCACCCTGTGTGTTATGAAGAATGTGGTTATATTCGGGGTAAGTTTCGTTATTTTGAAATTCATAAAGCCCCGTTTTATAATGATAATGGTAAGGTGCAAGGAGTGGTTGGTAGTGCTAGAGATATTACCGAAGCCACATTATTAAAAAAACAATTGGAAAAACAATCCAATGGTTTTAAATATAAAGCAACTCACGATGGTTTAACTAATCTTCCTAATCGACAACTATTTCATGATCGCTTAGAACATGCATTACATAAAAGTAATCGTAGTGACCAAATGCTGGCATTATTTTTTATTGATATTGATCATTTCAAACAGATAAACGATCATTATGGGCATGATGTTGGTGATAGGGTATTAAAGATAGTTGCTCGGCGTATAAGGAAAGTAATCCGTAATTCAGATACTTTGGCACGTTTAGGAGGGGATGAATTTACCATACTTGTTGAAGATGTAAAAAACATTCATGCTTTAAGAATATTGGCAAATAAGATACTTAAGGCTGTGAATAATTCAGTTGTTATTAATAACATTCCTCATAAAATTACCATTAGTATGGGGATAGGCTTAAGTATTAGTAGTATTGATTCTGAGCAAATGCTTAAATGTGCAGACTCGGCTATGTATCGGGCTAAGCAGTCTGGACGTAATCAGTTTAAATTCCATATGGAGCAATTGGCACAGAGTGATACTCGTTATATGATGGCAGAAGTGTAGGCTAAAATGTAGCTTCAATAGCCACTCGAAGAGAATGGGATTTGCTGATATACTATCAAACGTATTATCTATTGATATTCATTAGGAAATGCTATTATAAATAGCTATTTGATAAGATGTACGCTTATGAGAAGTAAAGCGCGAGGTAGAGGAGGAAATGATGTCAAAAATTAATGCACCATTATGCTTAAGGTTATTAGAAAATACGCCATCATTTGTCATTATGATTGATCAAAAACAGTCAGTCTACTGGCTAAATCAGTCTTTTTGTGACTTTTTAGGTGTTGAGCGTGAAGATGTTATTGGGCGGTCTGCTGAAAATACCAAAGAGCCTTGTTTGAAACAGGTACTTAATGCCAAGGTGCGAGTTGATGTTTTTGGTGGTATTTTAGACAAATGTATAGAATTACAAGATGTTATGATGCTTAACGGCGATGACTTTGATATGGACACACAAGAACTAACGGTTTGCTTCTATGCCGATGCGAGTAAAAAAGTACAAACAGAAAAACAACTTTTACAATTAGAGAGCACCTTAGCACAAAAAATGCCACATGATTCTATTACCGGCATGTTAAATCATTATAGTATGTATCATACACTGAGCTCTGAAGTTTCCAGAAGTCGTCGCTATAATAATCCCCTATCACTGGTGTTGATGGATATTGATTTCCAGTCTTGTGCCAATATCAGCTCAGAAGAAAAAATAGAGCAAATACGCTTAATGATCAGTCAGTTATTAAAAGATCAAATGCGTTGGGCTGATATTATTGGGCACCTTGATGAGCATGACTTTGCTTTATTATTACCTGAAACAGGCTACCATTCGGCTGAAACTCTGGTGGATAAATTAAATAAAAATATGCAGCATATTAGTATGGATACCAAGCATATCTCATATGGTATTAGCCAGTGGGAAAAGGGTGATGATGTCAATATGTTTGTCAATCGAGCCGCAGAAAAATTACATACTTTAACAAGTCATTAGTTTCTTTGCCATTGATGGAATTTCTCTAGCCAAGAAAGAATTTTTTCTGGCTTATGTGCCTGTTTCCATTGCCCTGCTACATATTTATTGGCTTCGGCTAAGGTTGGATAAATGTGAATAGTCGATAAAATTTTATTCAGCCCAAGACCTTGACGCATAGCAAGAACGTATTCTGCAATCAAGTCGCCGGCATGTTCACCCACAATCGTAACGCCAAGAATTTTATCCTTGTCCGGTACGGTTAATACTTTAATAAAACCATGTGCTTCCTCATCTGCAATGGCACGGTCAAGATCATCAAGGTTAAATTGACTGATTTCATAAGCAATACCTTGTTCTTTTGCTTCAAGCTCATTTAAACCTACCCGCGCCACTTCTGGATCAGTAAAGGTTGCCCAAGGGATCACTGAATAATCAGCTTTAAATTTTTTAAAACCACGAAATAAACTATTAACGCTAGCATACCAAGCTTGGTGAGCAGCCGTATGAGTAAATTGATAAGGTCCAGCAACATCACCACAGGCATAAATATTAGGGTATTTTGTTTGTAAATACTCATTAACTTCAATGGTGCCGGAACGGGTAAGTGGAATACCTAAGGCCTCTAGACCAAAACCTTTGGTATTCGCTTTTCGACCTAAAGCAATAAGCACTTCATCAAAATGGATAATAATTTCTTCACCTTGTTTATTGCTACAAATGAGCATCTTGGCATTATTATTTTGCTCAAATCGTTGTGCTTGATGCTCTAAGCGTAAATCAACACCCTCTTGTATAAATCTCTGCTGTACATTGTCTGATACCTCAGGATCTTCACGTTTCATGATCCGGCTATTACGCTCAACGAGAATAACCTGACTGCCTAAGCGAGCGAAACTTTGTGCCAACTCACAGCCAATAGGGCCACCACCAAGAATTAACAAGTGCTTAGGTAATTGTTTTAAGTCCCAGAGGGTATCCGAACTGAGGTAGCCAATATCGTTTAAGCCTTCTATAGGTGGTATAAAAGGACGAGCACCGGTAGCAATGATAATATTTTTAGTCGTTAGTTCTTTGCCATTAATGTTAACACTAAATGGGGAGCTGATATGGGCTTCTCCTTGTAGGCATTCAACCCCAAGCGATGTATAACGTTCAACTGAATCATGAGGTTCTACACGACTGATAATGCGTTTTACCCGATGCATAATATTTTGAAAGTCAAAATCAGTGTTTGTGGTATTAAAACCAAAGTCAGTAGCCCGTTCAGTGTGTGCCTTAAATTTAGCACTTCTGATCAGTGCTTTAGAAGGAACACAACCGGTATTCAGACAATCACCACCCATTTTATGCTTTTCAATCAGAGTGACCTTAGCTTTAACGGCAGCTGCAATATAAGAGCTTACTAGCCCCCCAGCCCCAGCCCCAATAACAATAAGATTACGATCAAAGGTCTTTGGTTTTGCAAAGCCCTCATAGACTTGGTTGCTTTGTATACTTGAGATAATTTTTTTGGCAATAAAGGGGAAGATACCCAATAGGCTAAAGGAAATAATCATGGGTAGAGATAATATGCCTGAAGCTGACTCCAGCTGGCCAAGTTGTGTGCCGGCATTAACATAGACGGCCGTACCTGCCAGCATACCTAGTTGACTTACCCAATAGAATGTCCATGTTTTTATTGGGGTCAGTCCCATTATCAGATTGATTATAAAAAAGGGAAAGGCTGGGACTAATCTGAGAGTAAAAAGATAAAAGGCTCCCTCCTTTTCAATGCCCTGATTAATCCGTTCAAGGTGTGCTCCAAAGCGTTGTTGTATGCTGTCACGCAATATAAATCGAGAGACTAGAAACGCCAGTGTTGCGCCAATGGTGCTGGCAAATGAGATAAGTATTAAACCCCAGAAGAATCCAAAGATCGTGCCTCCTGCCAGAGTCAGGAGAGTTGCTCCAGGTATAGAAAAGGCAACAGAAATAATATAAACAATAAAAAAACTAAGAGAAATGAGTAGGGGATTATCTTGATAATAGGTATTGAAATGCGCTTGATTTTCTTTTAAATAAGAAAAACTTAAAAAATGCGTGAGATCGAAGCTAAAAATAGTAATAATGACGACTAATATAATCATTAGTAATGCTATTTTTAATAAGGGGAGTTTTTTGTCTGCCATAGTCTACACATCTATTATGTTTGAATTTAAAGAGAATTATAT
>WFNB01000005.1 GCA_015488755.1 Gammaproteobacteria bacterium
GCCGATGATAGTGTGGGAGTTCCCATGTGAAAGTAGGTCACTGCCAGGGTTAAACGAGCCATTGAGAAGCAATGGCAGAGGAGAAGCCTCAATATCTTAGGATATTGAGGCTTTTTTTTTGGGAGCTTTGTTTGCTTTTTTTGGGGGATGTAGTGGAAAATGAATATGCTAAGTTTAAGTTATTGTGTAGCGCAGGTTTAAAAGAGACGAAAGAAAATTTATTTTTTGTTAATGATGTTATTGAAAAAGGCTTAGAAATAGAAGTACAAAATGGTTTCTATCAAGTAATTGAACCACTTGAGCCGCTATCTACTGATTTAATATGTTTGCAATTAAGCCCTGAAGTTAAAAAAAAGATTACTTTTTTAAAAGTTTTTTATCAGGTGGATTCAACAAATGACTTACTTATAAAAGAAAAATTAAATAGGTCGAATACTTTTTCTATTTTACTTGCAGAATATCAGTCTAATGGTAAAGGACGTAGGGATAGGAAATGGATTTCACCCATAGGCACAAATATTTATTTATCGATTAAATTTATTCAGCTTAGTTCTGATAAAATACATCTCCTGCCATTATTGACAGGGATAGAAGTATGTAAGTGTTTATCACAAGCGCTTGATATTGATTGCCAGATAAAATGGCCCAATGATATATATCTTGATGGTAGAAAATTAGGGGGTATTCTAATTGAAAGTCGCTATAACTCTCATTCAGGCCATGAAGTAGTGGTTGGCCTTGGTTTGAATGTCAATATGCTAGCAAATGATAAAATTGATCAATCATGGATTAGTTTGAGAACTAAGTTAGGTAAATATTTTAATCGAAATAGGCTTACAAGCATTTTGATATCAAGGCTAATAGAACGCTATAGTAATATAAGCCAGCTTGATGTTCTAAAGTTTGTATCTGAATGGCAAGAACATGATTTTCTGCTTGGGCGCAATATTAATGTTATAGAAGATAACGTATCATATAGAGCAATAGCAAAGGGTATTAGCGAAGATGGTGGCTTGTTAATTGAGTATTATGATAAAGCGCAGTATAAAGTAAGCAAAACTAAAATAACTAAAACATTGTTATCTGCAGATGTCTCTGTGCGCCAAGCATAGAAATCTTAAAATGTTTTAACACGATAAATAAAGGCAAAAAGTGAGTTATATTTTAATAGATGCAGGAAATAGCTGTCTAAAAGTTGCTATACTGGACGATCTTACAATCAGAGATATAAGCTATAGTATTATAGCCTATGAATATTTATATGAAGATTTGTATAAATGTATTTCTTGTAATTCGGTTTCACAGGTTTTAGTAAGTAATGTTAATAATACCCTAACTTTTCAGATTATTTCAGATGTTGTATATAAATTATGGGGTATACAAACTCAACAGGTTATTGTTGAACAGGATAGCTATGGTATTTCAACTAATTACTCAAATCCATACACATTAGGTAGTGATCGATGGTTGACACTTATTGCCTCAAAAGCTAGCTATGATAATGCTTGTTGTATTATAGATTGTGGTACAGCTGTTACTGTTGATGTGTTGTCTGAATCAGGCCTTCACTTAGGCGGTTTAATTACTCCAGGTATAAAAATGCTAAGAGATTCTCTTGGTCTTAAAACAAGTTCATTGCCAATAGTGGCAGATGATGTTGAAAAAAATAGCAGTCATTTTCATTTTCTTGCTAATAACACAAAGAATGCCATACTTGGAGGTACATTATTTCAATTAAGTGCTTACATTGAGCGCATTGTCTCAGAAATAAAATGTGAATTTGGCGAAAATATAGAGTGCATTATTACTGGGGGGGATGCTCAAAAATTACAGCCCCTTATTCTACATAATTTTCTATATCATGAAACTCTAGTATTAGATGGTTTACGAGTTGTGGCAAAAGATTTGTTTCAAAAGGCGAAGTCATGAAGTGGCTATTTATATTTACTCTAGTTCTTAATATTATTTTTTGGGCTTATAATTCCTTTTATGTTGTTATTCCAAACAGCATAATTACTCATTCATCAGATTTAGAAACAACTGCTAATAAACAATTACTGCTTCTAAGTGAATTAGATGATGAACAATTAAAGACACTACAAGGAACTGTACTAAAGAAACCGGTCTTAACTACTTTGAAAACAATAGAGCATGATGCGGTTCAGAGTGATGCCAACCAAGAAAGCCAAACTAAAGAAGAGCAAAATTCAGTTATTCAAAATCAGAATGTAGAAAAGCAAAATCTTTGTTATATAGTGGGACCTTTAAATAAAAAAGATATGGATTCCATAAGGTTAACCCTTGAGGCTGAGTATAACAAAGAGCTTTCTTTTGGTATTGAGACAACATCGAAAATCACCTACTATAGAATTTATATTCCACCCTTAGAGAGTAAAACTAAAATAAAAGAGACAATTACATTATTAGATAAGAATAATTTGAAAGATCATTATGTTATGTCAATTGACGGTAGAAAAAATGCCATTGCTTTAGGGGTTTTTAAACACAAAAATGCAGCTGAAAAAATAGCTAGAATTGCTAAAAAAATTAAACTGCATACCACCATTGAGGCGATTAGTGATGATAAAAATAGCTTGTATAAACTGCAAATTAGTTTTCAGAAATCTCATAATCAAGCTTTTTATCAAAGTCTTATAGACAAACAACACATTAAATCGATTGAGTGCCCAAATAAAGGTTGATCTCGGTTTAAAACAATGTATAATGCGCTCATTCAAAATTATTAAGCCGGTATAGCTCAGTTGGTAGAGCAACTGACTTGTAATCAGTAGGTCCCGAGTTCGACTCTTGGTGCCGGCACCATAATAATTATTCTGAATATCAAATCAAACCATTCAAGACTATAAAGTTCATATCTGTATATCCTCATAGTGTTATGTTAATATAATACAGTGTCAAATATTTTAATTTTTAGGTTGTCAGCAAAAAATGATGGTTAGAATCTTTAAACATTATATTCCCTTTCGTCTAGTTCTTGTTTCCATTCTTGAGGCTGCGACATTTTTCTCATCAATTCCAATCGCCAGATTTTTAAACCAGAGTGACAGTACTCCGGTTGATTATATTTTCTATATTGCTTTTGCTTATACCTTAGTCACTATTTTTTCGATGGCTGCTGTTGGTTTATATAGCCGTAGTCTGCATGAAGATTTTAAGCGCTTAGTCTTTAGACTATTGCTTCTTATGGTTGTTGTTGTCATTTTAATGAGCTTTTTGTTTTATTTATTACCTATTTTATTTATGACAAGAACAACATTTATATATGCTTTGATGTTGTCTGGCAGTGCCTTGGTTGTGGTAAGGACATTATTATTTATTTCCATTGATAGAGAATACTTTAAGCAAAATATTATTGTTTTTGGTGCGGGGAAAAAGGCTAAGCAGCTTAACGAAATGCATAGAAAGCTTGATACTAAGACAATAAAAATTGTTGGTTTTTTACCTATTGAAACCGAAGAGGTTCTTATTGAACAGTCTCAATTGATTTCATTGCCTGATACTTTATTAGAGTATGTTGTCACTAATAATATTGATGAAATTATTGTTGCCATTGATGATCGTAGAAAAAGATTTCCAGTGGATGATGTTTTAGAGTGCAAAGTAAATGGCACACAGGTTTTGGATGTATCCACATTCTTTGAACGCCAAACAGGTCGGATCACACTGAATGCCTTACATCCAAGTAACCTTATATTTTCAGATGGATTTATTCAGAATAATTTCTATCAGTTGCTAAAACGTCTCTTTGATATTATGGCATCTTTAATTTTACTTATGGTGACATGGCCTGTGATGATTATTACAGCATTAGCTATTATGATTGAGTCTGGCTTTAAGGGTACTATATTATATAAGCAAGTTAGAGTTGGATTATACAATGAAAACTTTGAAGTGTTTAAGTTTCGTAGTATGGGTATGGATGCAGAAAAAAATGGTGCTCAATGGGCTCAGAAAGTTGATGCTAGGGTAACAAAAGTGGGTGAAATTATTCGTAAATATCGGATAGATGAATTGCCACAATTGTTCAATGTTATTAAGGGTGAAATGAGCTTTGTCGGGCCGCGACCTGAGCGTCCTGAATTTGTAAAAGAACTTTCAGAAAAAATAAAATTTTATGAAATAAGGCACTATATTAAACCGGGCATTACTGGGTGGGCTCAAATTTGTTATCCCTACGGCGCTAATGAGGAAGATTCCCGTAATAAATTAGAATATGATCTGTACTATATGAAAAACTTTTCTATTTTTCTTGATGTTATGATACTTTTACAGACCATACAGGTGGTCGTTTGGCGGCAGGGATCTAGATAAATATTATGTTAATGTTTATTTATGAACTCTGAAAATTATATTTTTTATAGTTATCTTTTTGCTTCTTTTGCTTATATTATATTACTTGCCGTTAGTTTTTTTGGTATCCGAAGGTATGCTTCTGGTTTCCTTTTATTTATAGCTGTATGCTCTTCCTTATGCTGGTCATCTTATATCAGCTACACCTGTTTTTATGACACATTTCTTGTTTCCAGTATTCTACCTATTGAAACACTGCATAATTTAGGCTGGTTTCTTTATCTGTTTTCTATGTTGCCACACCAAAATGAAATGGCAGATAAACGATCTCATGAGTCAATTGACCTTGTTGATAAGCTAAAACTTTTGTTGCATTCGAACTATGCAATAAGTTTGATTTTTATTACTTGTTTGGTGTTTAGCATTGAATTAATGCCAAGAATAATCATATTACTAAATGAAAATATTGGTATTGAATTTAGATTACTTTCTCATGCAATTTTTTCAATTATAGGGCTTATCCTTGTTGAACAGTTATATCGTAATTCTACATCAGAGCAAAGGTGGACCATAAAATTTCTTTGTCTGGGCTTGGGGGCAATGTTTTTCTATGATTTTATTATTTATAGCAAGTCTCTTCTCTTTGGCAGTATTGACCCAGTTTTGTGGGGTTCAAGAGGTATTGTCCATGCTTTGATTGTCTCTTTGCTTATAATTTCTATTGTGCGTTTACAAGATTATTCCCGATCATTTACCGTTTCAAGACAGATTGTTTTTCATACCTCAGCTCTTGTGAGTACAGGGCTTTATCTTATATTTATGTCTCTTGCAGGCTATTATATTCGTGCCTATGATTCTGATTGGGGGCAGGTTGCTCAGATCGTTTTCATCTTCATTTCTCTCACAGCTCTGTTGCTAATTATTTTTTCAGGTTCTGTTCGTTCTCGTTTTAAGGTTTATTTTACCAAGCATTTTCTTCATCAGCGCTATGATTATCGAGAAGAATGGATTAATTTGAGTAAAACGCTGTCGAGTCTAAATTCATTTGATACCTTATCTCATTTTATGATAGAAACATTGGCAGATTTAGTTGATTCTTCAGGTGGGGGGCTTTGGATACAAAACAATCAAGGGAGTTATTATTTAGCAGAAGAAAAAAATTTAGGGCTAAGTAAAAATGAACAAAAGTTAACATTGATTGAACATGATGATCCTTTAATTTTATTTTTAGAACGTAAAATTTGGGTTGTTGATCTTTTTGAGTGTCAAGAAAATCCTCAAAAATATGATAATATTGATCTGACAATGTGGTTTGATAATAAGAAAATCTTTTGGTTAATCGTTCCTCTTATGCAGAACAATAAGCTAAAAGCCTTTATTTTATTAACCAAACCAAGAGTCATTCGTAGCTTAAATTGGGAAGATCATGATTTACTTAAAACCGTTAGTTTACAATTAGCGAATGCTCTGGTTTTAAGTCAAGCTAGTGATGATTTATCAACATCACGGCAGTTTGAAGCTTATAGTCGTCTATCAGCATTTGTTATTCATGATCTAAAGAATTTGGTTGCTCAAGTTTCTTTATTGGTAAAAAATGCGGAAAAGCATAAAAGCAATCCTGAGTTTATTGATGATGCCATTGATACATTGGAAAATGTAGTGACTAAAATGCAAAAGCTGGTCAGCCAGTTAAGGCAAAGAAATGTAGAGTCAGATTATGCAACCTTTAATTTGGTCGATGTGATTAGCAATACAATTAAATTACACTCTCAGCAACGGCCTCGTCCCCAGTTTAATAGCGAAATAACAGAATGTATTATTTTAGGGGAAAGACAGCAAATATCCGCTATTATTGGACATTTGGTGCAAAATGCTCAGGATGCAACACTTGATGACGGTACTATTGATATTGAGCTTACAATTGTAAATAAAAATGCTATTGTTAGGGTAGCTGATAATGGTGTTGGAATGGATAATAAATTTATTTCAGAGCGTTTGTTTAAACCATTTGATACAACAAAAGGGAATGCAGGTATGGGAATAGGCGTTTATGAAGCGAAAAGTTACATTATGCAACATTCGGGTACTCTTTCTGTTTCCAGCACTCTCGGGTCAGGGACGGTATTTACCATACATTTACCTCTAAATTGTGCTTAGGCGCGTGTTTATAATTTAATACTGGTTTACTTAGGTTCAAAGAAGAAATAGTAATGAGCGATAGTGATAAAAAAATATTATTAATTGTTGAAGATGATCCCGGTTTACAGAAACAATTAAAATGGAGCTTTGAAAATTATACTGTTGTTATTGCGGGAAATAGAACAGAAGCTATCGTTGCATTTCGTCGTTATAACCCTGCTGTTGTAACACTTGATTTGGGACTGCCACCTGATCCTGCTAATGCCAGCGAAGGTTTAGCTGCTCTAAAGGAGATGCTAGAACTTGTACCTGAAACAAAAATAATTGTTGTTACAGGTAATGATGATAGAGAAATTGCAGTACAAGCAGTGGCAATGGGGGCTTATGATTTTTATCAAAAGCCGATTGAGCTTGACACATTAACTCTTATTATCGAACGTGCCTTTCATCTCAATGATTTAGAAAGAGAAAACCAACTGCTGTTAAGTAAAGCAGATGAACCTTTAGAAGGGATTATTGCCGTAAGCAAACCCATGCTAGAGCTTGCTCGAATGGTAGAAAAAATAGCACCAAGTGATGTGACAACTTTACTTCAAGGTGATAGTGGGACAGGTAAAGAAGTATTTGCCAAAGCACTGCATAAACTCAGTAATAGAAAGGATAATGCCTTTGTTGCTGTTAACTCGGCAGCAATACCAGAAAACTTATTAGAAAGTGAATTATTTGGTTATGAAAAAGGGGCGTTTACAGGAGCGGTAAAGCAAACCAAGGGAAAAATTGAATACGCAGACAATGGGACTTTTTTCCTAGATGAAATTGGCGATCTGCCAATGGCATTGCAAGCGAAATTATTGCGTTTTTTACAAGAGAGAACGATTGAGCGTATTGGTGGTCGTAAAGAAATAGCAGTAGATATTCGAGTTGTTTGTGCGACGCATCAAAATTTACACGATCTTATTAGTCAAGGAAAATTTAGGGAAGATCTGTATTATCGATTAAGTGAAATGACCATTAATATTCCTCCTTTATGTGAGCGTGAAGGTGATGCTATTGTCATTGCAACCGCCTTATTAAGGCGCTTTAATAAACAACAAAATAAAAAAATTAAAGGCTTTTCTGAGGATGCAGCAAGTAAAATTGAGTCCTATCAATGGCCTGGTAATATTAGAGAACTAGAAAACAAAGTAAAACGAGCTGTTATTATGGCAGATGGCAATCAAATTACCGCTGAAGATTTAGGTCTGGCTGATAGTATAATTAACAATGAGGTTGTTCCTCTTAATCTCAAGGAAGTTAGAGCGATAGCAGAAACTTCCGCTATTAAAAGAGCTTTGGCCTATACCAACCAAAATATTTCAGAGACGGCTAAATTATTGGGTTTGACAAGGCCGACGCTCTATAACTTATTATCTAAATATGGCATTGATAGCAATGAATAATAGTTTCTAATATGGAGCTTATTGTTAGCCCATAAAATTATCTGCAAATAGGTTCACTACTTAGGGGAGCCTAAAGTAAATGACTAAAATTCAATGATTTATTTCTTAAGGATCAAATATGCAATTGGCTAAGTTGGTGCTATTTTTTTGTTTATTAGGTGGACACTCTATTGCTATTGCAAGCAATCATTATATTGAGGATGCTAAAGCGTATCTTGCAAAAGGTGAGGTTCAGGCCGGTATTATTCAATTAAAAAATCACCTAAAACAAAAGCCTAATAGTGTCGTTGCACGCCACTTATTGGGAATTACTTATTTCCAAGCAGGAAAGCTTTTACAGGCTGAAAATGAATTACAAAAAGCAAGCCGTTTAGCGCCTAAAAATAGTGAGGTACAATTAAATTATGCCAGCGTGCTACTGGATCTAAAAAAATACAAAGAAGTGATTGCTCTGTTAAATACTCATACAGTAGAGCATCAAGACTCGGCAATAACGGCCTCTATAAATGGTCGTTATCAAACACTTTTGGGCTATGCTTTTTTAGGTTTAAAAGAAAATTTAGAGGCGCAGAAAAGTTTTCAGGCGGGGGCTGATAAGGGTTATATTAAAGCTAATATTGGTCTGGCCAAGATTGCTCTATTAGAAGAAAAACAAGACAAAGCGTTACTCTTATTAGAAAAGGTTTTAGCTCAAGATGCTAACGATCAGCGAGCACTGCAACTTAAGGCACTGGTTCTAAATATAACGGGAGATTCTAAGCAAGCTTTATTCATTTACCATCGCTTGATTAAGGAAAAGCCACATCAACAAGACTTGTTTTTACAGCGAGCGGCAACCTATCTTGCTCTTAATCAACTGGGGGATGCTGAAAAAGATATCCAGCATCTTTTGAGTGTTAATAAACAACAGGCACAAGCAAATTTTTTACTCTCTAAAGTACGATTGATTCAAAAAAACTACCCGTCCGCACAGCAATTTGCTCAGAAAGTGCTCAATAGTAATAGTAGACACTATCCTTCTATTCTTATTTTAGGAATATCACATTATGCACAAGGGCATTTTAATCAGGCTGATAAGTATCTAACCCAATATCTTAGTTTTCAGCCAGAAAATGTAAAAGTTCAAAATATCCTAGCGAATGTTTATCTGGCAGAGAAAAAACCACAAGAAGCCATCTTAATGTTAAGTAATTTATCCAAAAATGATAGAGAGAATATTGATGTTCTTTTGACCTTAGGAAGTGCTTATTTGTTGTCAGGTGATTACCCAAAAGGGTTGGAAATACTGTATCAGGCAAAGACCTTGGCGCCCAATAATAAAGAGGTACAAAAACGTATTGTTGCTAGCCAATTCCAAGTGGGTAATATGAGTAATGCCATTAAAGAGTTGGAAGCTTATATTCCACTGGTTAAAGATTCTTTAAAAATGGATTCTTTACTGATTGCCTCTTATATCCAGCAAGGGCTATTTAAAAAGGCAGAAAAAAAGATTAATCACTTGATCTCAATTGATGCAAATAAGCCTATTCTTTATGTTTTACGTGCAGCTATTGAAAAATACTACTTAAATAATGAGCAAGCAAAAAAATCTTATGATACCGCCATAACAATTGATCAAAAATTTATCCCTGCGTATGTCGGCTTGGCAAAAACATATTATGAGGATGGCGCTTATGATAAAGCCGATCAAGTTTATCGCAAGATAATAACGATTAATAGTCACTATAATAGTGCTTATATTGCTCTGGCAAATCTAGCAGAAAAAAAGAGCGACTTGGTAGCGGCAGAGAAGTTGCTGATTAAAGCGTATACACATAATAAAGAAAGTGTTAAACAGCAGCTTAACAATGCGACTTTTCTTGCTCATTTTTATGATAGAAATCATCTTAAAGACAAGATGTTATGGATTGCTCAAGATATATTAAAGAATAACCCTGAGCAAGTTAAAGTACTTGCTTTTATGGTTGATGTTCAACTTAGATTGGGACACTTAAGTCAGGCTGAAGCCCTATTACAAGAGATCATCCATAAGGATAAAGAGACGATTAAATATCGTTTGAGTTTGGCTGCTGTTTTGGCCAAACAGAACAATAGAAATAGTGACATGGAACGTATATTAAATGAAGCATTTCAATTGGATCCAACAAAACCACTTGCTTTAGTCGTGCAACATGGTCTGCAATTAGAAAAAAAACAATATAAAAAGGCATTAAAAACAGCAAGAAAGGTGATGCAGTCTTTTCCACGGTTAAGTCTTGGGGAGCAATTAGAAGCAGATATCTTATGGCAGCAAAAGCATTTTAGTGAAGCCATTCGCCTATATAAAAAAGCCTACCAAAAACATCCAAATGAACATTTGGCTATTAAAATTGTTGATGCAATGAATGAGCGGGGGAATCGTAGTGATGTGATGATATTCCTCAAGCAACAAATCAAGCAGCAAAAAAATAATCAAAGGTTGTTATTTAAAGCGGCTAAAATTTACCAGAAAAAAGCAGACTATGAGCAAGCGCTTTATTATTATTCACAATTATTAAAGCAACAAATTGAGAATGCGATTGTTTTGAATAATATGGCTTGGATTTATGCTCAACAGAATAATCCTAAGGCTATTGACTTTGCTCGCAGAGCCTATAATAAACAACCTGCTTCAGGTGCTATTGCTGATACCTACGGCTATATCCTACTGGAGAATAAAAAGTCTAAGGAAGCACTTAGAGTACTTAAGCGTGCCTCAGAATTGGCACCTGATATTAAGGATATTCGTTATCACCTTGCCTTAGCCTATAATGCTAATGGCAAACGGAAAAATGCTATTGCAATATTAGAAAAGCTAATTGAGGGTGGAGCTTTTGTTGAAAAAGAAAAAGCAATGCAACTTTTGCATCAACTAAAGTGATAGCCATTAAGTGTCAGAAATTTTTACATAGCAAGAAAGGAAGTCTGAAACCAAAATCTGAGGTTCATTGTAAAACTAGGCTGTTTACCGCTTAATACGTTAATAGCGTGCAAAGCAACGTGTCAGAGTTCTTTACAAAGCAAGAATGGATACCGACTATTTTTTTCTAACCCATTGTTATTAATATCTATATTGTTTCTGGCATATAGATTGCTTCTATAGCAATAGAGAAAATAATTAGAGTTACTATTTAATAAAAGATATAAGGTTTATAATAATGAAAAAAATAATTGGCTTAATTTCAGTTTTACTTTTTAGCTTCAGTACCGCACAAGCAGTTGTCATTGATGAATTTGATAGTGGTGCTATAGCAGTAGCTGCTGATGGTAGTAATAATGTTGCCGGTGGTACTATTATTGGTGGTTCACGTACCGTAGGTATTGTAAAATCAGGACCTCTGGATGCAAGTGCTACGGTTCTTTTTGGTCCTGGTTATGATATTTTCACCCATAGTGCTGATGCGCTAACTGCTGCAACAAGTGTTGTTACTTGGGATGCTAATGGTACTGGCTTAGGTGGTGTTGATTTGATTGATGGTCTAATTAATACTCGTTTTGTTTTTGATATTTTAGGTATTGATCAAGGCAATGTTGCCCTGACCATTAATGTGGCAGATACATTTGGAACAACAGGTTCGTACACAGTAACGAATGCTGGAGTCGGTGTAACCGCGGTATCGTTTGCCTTATTTGCAGGTATTGACTTTACTTCAGTTGACTTTTTATCACTTGAAGTAGCGGGTACTGCGGCATCTGACTTAACACTGGATTCATTAGGTACTACAGGCGATACTCCTCCTCCTGTGCCAGAGCCAGCATCTTTAGCTCTATTAGGCTTAGGTTTGGTTGGTCTTGGTTTTGCACGTCGCAAAGCAAAATAATAGTCACATTATTTTTTTCTGAAAAAACAACTCACCATTAGGTGAGTTGTTTTTTTTTG
Organism: Gammaproteobacteria bacterium; assembly: GCA_015488755.1. GTDB lineage: Bacteria > Pseudomonadota > Gammaproteobacteria > GRL18 > GRL18 > GRL18. The sequence continues at coordinate 11,788 of WFNB01000005.1, forward strand.
CCAGAAGAAAAGTTTCATACTGATAAATTTTTAATTGATTGAGTATGTACAGTAATATTTATACAATAAAGAAACTTGAGTTACTACTGATTGGTGCTAACTTTTATCAGTAGTAGTAGTAGATAAATTGACTGTATTTTTTCTTTTTAATGGATGTAAGTGATGCATTTAACACACCGACTTGTCTTATTGATAATTTTGGCTGTTACCATCAGCCTTAGTGCTTGTTCAGGCTACCCTGAGTTACCTGCTAGTTCTCCTGATAATCCTTTAACAACCAAACATGAAGATTATTTATATCATATAGGCCCAGGTGATGTGCTGAGAATTTTTGTCTGGAGAAACCCAGAAGTATCTGTTGAAGTTAAAGTCCGTCCTGATGGTATGGTGAGTACTCCATTGGTAGAAGATCTGGTTGTGAGTGAAAAGACCTCAACTGAGGTTGCCAGAGAGCTTGAGGAAGCCCTATCTGTTTTTATTAAAGAGCCCATAGTTACCGTATCAGTCGATAAGTTTGAAGGTCCTTATAAGGAACAAGTGAGGGTGATTGGCCAAGCGGCAGAGCCACAGGCTCTTTCTTATAGTGAAGACATGACCTTGCTGGATGTCATGATTCTAGTTGGTGGTTTGACTGAGTTTGCCGATGGCAATAATGCCGTTCTTGCCCGAGTAGAAGGGGGTAAGCAAAAGCAGTATACTGTGCGTCTTGAAGATCTTATTCAAGATGGTGACTTAGATGCTAATATTGATATATTACCTGGAGATATTATTATTATCCCTGAAAGCTGGTTTTAAGTATGTAAATTATATTTGCATGATTTATAAGTTCACGATTATAAACCCAGTATTGTTATCGCTAAAATAGGAAGCTTGATGCAGGATGTAGTAGACCAGATTGTTGGTTATCTTAAAGGGATATGGAATAAACGTTGGTATGCGATGCTGATTGCATGGCTTTTTTGCTTCTTTGGTTGGGGGATTATCTTCGTTTTACCTGATCAGTATGAGTCCAGAGCAAAGATATTTATCGATACTCAATCATTACTTAAGCCATTACTAAAAGGGCTTACCATACAAACCAATGTTGATCAGCAAATTAATTTAATGGTGAGAACCTTGCTAGCTCGCCCTAATGTGGAAAAAATCATACGTCTTTCTGACTTGGATTTGGATGTGAATACCGATGATGAATTTGATGAACTGGTTAAACATTTACAAAAAAAGATAAACTTTGCATCTCATGGGCGCAAAAATAAAAATATTTATGACCTCTCTTATCAAAATACTTCACCAGAGGTTGCGCAGATTGTATTGCAGTCTGTTATCACTGTTTTTATTGAGAACTCAATTGGGGAAAGCAAAGAAGATACGATCTCTGCTCGAAAATTTTTAACAAGCCAGATCAAAGAGTATGAGCAAAGGCTTTCTGAGTCTGAAAACAGGTTAAAAGACTTTAAACAAAAAAATATGGGTATGTTACCTGCTTCGGGTGGTATGGATTACTATGCTCGAATGGAGCAAGCAAAAAATAACTTTGAAGAATCAAAGTTGAGCTTAAAAGAAGCAGAAAAAAGGCAAGCAGCAACAGAGAAAGAGTTGAACAATATCATTCAGGTTTTAAAATCATCAGGGCGTGAGGTACAAATTATTACCCCCTATGATGAGCGCATAAATGATTTGCATAGAGAGCTTGATAAAATGCTGCTTAATTATACTGATCAACATCCAGATGTCTTAGCACTAAGAAGGGTGCTTAAAAGCTTACAAAAAAAACAACAGGATGCGCTAGTTGAATTAAAAAGTGAAGAGCACAGTGCTAAAAATAATTTAGAGTTGAATCCTGTTTATCAAGAGCTAAAAATAAATTTAGGGACTGCAACTGCTGATGTAGAGTCCTTAAAGGTTCGAGTGACTGAGCACAAACAGCGCTATGAGAAACTTCAGCGTTTAGTGAATACCATCCCTGAAATTGAGGCTCAACTTACAGCACTTAATCGAGATTATAAAATTACTAAGTCTAAATATGAGGAGTTCTTAGACAGGAGAGAATCTGCAAGCATTTCAGAGAGCGTTGATCAGACAACAGAAAGTATTCAGTTTAAAGTAATTGAATCGCCACGGGTAGAAAATATACCCGTGGGTCCTAAGAGGATCCTGTTATCCAGTGCAGTTTTGCTTATATCTCTGAGTCTGGGTGTTGGCTTTGCCTTCTTATTATCACAATTGAAGCCCGTTGTGATGTCTAGCAAGCAAATGATGGAAGTAACTAATCTACCTGTTCTTGGTACGGTGTCAGCGGTTGTTTCACCTGCCCAGAGACGGCGGAGATTTTTATTAATTTTTAGTTACCTGTCATTATTAATTGCTCTATTTGTGATTTTTGGTCTTCTAATGGGTTGGTATATTATTGCCAACTAATTCTAAGTTTATACTAAATGTATGGTGAGGCTTTTTGGAGGATAGAGTAAGTTTATTATGGATACAATTGAAAAAGCATTAAAGAAAAGAACAATTACCCCTGAGGTACAAAAAGGGGATGGTTTCGATGTGCCTGAATCCAATTCAACTGCTCAAGAAAACATGGCAGAAGACCAAACGACTCAAATCGTTTCTCAGAAGATAGAGCAAGCGAGCAAATTAGTCGAAGCACTAAAAACAGAGCCAGTTGATAATAAACAGATGCCTAACACGACTAATGACATTGATAATATAAGCTCAATGAAACAGGCTGAGTCATACTCTTCCAACACCATTTTCATAGATAAAAAACATCTTGAAGAACAGGGGTTTTTAACTCCGAATGATACGCACTCAAAAATTAGTAATGAGTTTAGACAAATTAAAAGACCCTTGTTGCAGAATATCAGAAGTATGAAAGAGGGTTCTACAGAGAGGCTTAATTTAATTCAGGTAACCAGCTCTTTTCAGGGGGAAGGAAAAACCTTTAATGCCATTAACATTGCTATGGCTATGGCTATGGAATTAGATTATAAAGTGTTACTTGTGGATGCAGATGTTATAAAACCTTCTATTATGAGAAGCTTGAATGTCAAGGCGGATAATGGGCTTATTGAATATTTATCAGGAGACATTGGTGATTTATCAGAGGTGATGCTCAATACAAATATCGATAAGCTGACGATTTTACCTGCGGGTAATAAGCATAATTTACTAACAGAATTAGTCAGCAGTGCCGCGATGGATCAGCTATGTGATGAATTATCAAAACGCTATAGTGATCGGATTGTTATTATTGATTCACCGCCAATCTTACAGACCAATGAGGCGGTTCTCCTCTCTCATCAAGTAGGGCAAATTGTGCTTATTGTAGAGCAAAATACAACGCCACAGGCAGATATTAAAAAGACACTTTCAAAACTAGGCTCCAATGCTAAAATAGGCATTGTTCTGAACAAATCACGTTCTGGAGAAACTGAGGGTTATTATGGCTATGGTTCAGGGTAATATAATTTATGTCTGTAAGTGCCCGTAAGTGCTATATACTTTATTTTGTACTACTGATAAGTATTCTTATTTTTACTAAAGGTGCCGTTGCGAAGGACATAGAAACAGAGCCAACACTTACGATTGGGCTAGGCTATTCTGATAATATCAACTTGGATCATGACAATGTAAAATCAAGTGCTTATACGTTAATTGCTCCAGCAGTTCGTTTTATAAAAGAGGGCAGTCGAGTTAAAACACAATTAGACTATAAAATGAACGGTTATACGTATGCTTCTGATAGTGATTTAAATAATACTCAGCATAACCTTAATGCCTTGCTTAAATCCGAATTGTTAGCACAGTCTATTTTTCTTGATATAAATGCTAATATTTCACAAGAATTGCTTAATAATAGCCAAAATAGCTCACCAGATGGGGCTTCAGGCTCTAATAATTTAACCCAGACATATACTTATGGTGTTTCGCCCTATTGGAAAAAGCAATGGAAAAATTATGCGACATCAGAGTTTAAATATGAATATAATGAGCTTATCTATTCCAGTGAGGATGAAGCGAATAATAACAATGGTGGTGATAATAGTCGAGCTAACCAAATTACACTAATGATTGAAAGTGGTAAAAATTTTAATCGATATTTTTGGGATTTTGATTATACGTTTAATACGACGGATTATGAAATTAATAATGATACTCGCTCAGAATCCTATAAATTACAATTAGGCTACCATTATTCTAAAAAACTGGACTTTACCTTCACAACGGGTTATGAAGATTATAGTGACTCTCGAGAAGAGAGTGGTGGTGGCTGGCGTACAGGTATTCTCTGGAACCCAACATCAAGAACAAATTTTGAGTTTGAGCTAGGGCATCGTTTTTTTGGTAATACTTATGTGTTTGACTTTAAACATCAAAATCGGCGTTTAACGTGGCATTTTCGCTATGATGATACGATTACTAATACCAGAAATCAGATTATTAATAATAACCAGCAAGAAAATCCTGATGGCATCACACCACCACTAAGCGATTTTACCGTGCAGTATTATTTAAGTCGACGTTTTGCTGGTGATATTAGCTATAGGCATAAAAAATCAGCTTTTATTTTGGGCGTCTTTAATGAAAAACGTTATTTTCAAGACTCAAACACTCTTGATGAAGAAAATACGGGATTTGATTTTACATGGAATTTAGCGGTTGGTCGTCGTATGAATATGAGTAGTCAGATAGTCTGGCGGCGTTTAAAAGATACTACTGGTACGAGTTCTCAAGAGCAAAAGTCATTTCGTTGGTCTTTCAATCGATATTTGTCTGCGACTCTTACTGGTGTGATTTCCTTATCATACAGCACGAATAATGCTGATTTAATAACCAATGATTATACTGAGAATGCACTGTCAGTCGGTTTGACGAAACGTTTTTAGTGCTAAAGCTATTTCCATTAGCTAATTAAATAAGTTTAAGAGCATAAATGAATGTATAAAGAATATTATAACTTACATCGGAATCCTTTTCAGATGACGCCTGACCCCTCGATATTTTTTGCCAGTACAGGGCATAAAAGAGCCTTGTCCTATCTACAATATGGCTTAAGTCAGGGGGAAGGTTTTATTGTTATTACGGGTGATGTGGGTACAGGAAAAACCACGATAGTAAAAAATTTAATCGCTGGGCTTGATCGGCAAACGTATATTGCTAAAGAGTTAGTAACGACTCAGCTTGGTGAGCATGACTTGATTGAAATGATTTGTGAGTCTTTTGAGCTGATATCCAAGGGATTGACTAAGGCGGCCTTACTAAACCAGTTTAAATCTTTTCTGACATCGGCAAACAAATTGGGACGCAGAGTCGTACTGGTTGTTGATGAAATTCAAAATTTACCCGTAAAAACAGTAGAAGAATTAAGAATGTTGTCTAATTTTCAAGTCAATAATAAACCTCTTATTCAAAGTTTTTTAGTTGGTCAAAAGGAATTTATTAATACGCTTAAATCCGATTCTATGGAACAGCTTAGGCAGCGAGTTATTGCCTCATGTCACTTGGGGCCTTTAAAACCAGATGAAACCCAATTCTATATTAATTACCGCTTGGTTGAGTCAGGTTGGGATGGTGGTGAATTAATTGATAAACAGGCAATGGCATTGATTCATGAGCTAACAGATGGTGTGCCACGTCGTATTAATGTCTTTTGTGATCGTATTTTATTATTTGGCTATCTGGAAGAAATCCGTTTTTTTACTAAAGAGCATATTAAACAAGTATCTGATGAACTGGCTGATGAAATTACGAGCCCAATTAATGTCAAAAAACATGAAGAAATTGATTCTTATATGAGCAAACTTCAAAAAACCTATGCAAATAAAACAGATTCTGTTGAGGGAGCTATAGAAGACTATTCTGCTATTACTATAGATGATACTGAGGAGCCATACCTGATACCACAGGAAAATCTACAAGAGGATATTATCTCACCAAAACCTGTGAATAGTGATTTTGTTGATACTGAATTTGTTGATATTGAGGAGACAATTAAAGACTTTGAATCTCGTGTGGAGCAAGAAATTCAAGCTTATAAAAACTCGCTAGAAAAATAAATATGAAGCCTAAGCAAATAATTATCAATGCGATGACCGTTGATGTTGAAGACTATTTTCAAGTGTCTGCATTTGAGCAATGCATCGCTAGAGATCAGTGGGAGACACTGCCTCATAGGGTTGAAGCCAATACCAATAAAATATTAGACTTATTTAGTAAACATAATGTTAAAGCAACTTTTTTTGTTTTAGGATGGGTCGCTGAACGTTATCCTCAGATAGTCAAAAAAATTGTTGCCCAAGGGCATGAAATTGCTAGTCATGGTTATAGTCATCAAAGAGCCACCTTGCAAAGTCCGCAAGAATTTAGAGATGATATTGTCAAGGCAAAAGATATTTTAGAGGATCTTTCTGGTGAAGTCATTAAAGGTTATCGTGCTCCGAGTTATTCTATTAGTAAAAAAAACCTATGGGCTCAGGATGAGTTATTTAAAGCAGGTTACTTGTATAGTTCAAGTGTTTACCCTGTTCGTCATGACTTATATGGTATTCCTGATGCCTCTCGTTTTGCCTATCAATGTGAAAGTGGTTTATTAGAAATTCCAGTAACAACCGTGTCTCTTTTTGGTAAAAACTTTCCTGCGGGTGGCGGTGGCTTTTTTCGTCTATACCCATACTTGCTTTCTCGATGGAATATTCAGCAAGTTAACAATCAAGATAAACAAGCAGCAATTTTTTATTTTCATCCTTGGGAAATTGATCCACAACAGCCAAGGCAAAATGAGGCAAGCTTAAAATCACGATTTAGGCATTATTTGAATTTACACAAAACGGAGAAAAGACTGGATCGTTTACTAGCAGATTTTCAATGGGGACGTATGGATGATACGTTTCTAAAATGATGCCCTTAGATAAGGAAATGAAGGTTAAACTGGAGCCCTTTATACCACTATTGATTGCCATAACGATGTGGCTTCTAGCCTATTCACAAACATTGTTAAGTATGGTGGAAATATGGTGGCGTTCAAATACTTTTACTCATGGTTTTCTTATTTTCCCCATATCATTGTATTTAATTTACAAAAAGAAACACCTCTTTTATCGTGTTGACAAGCAGTCCAGTCGGGTTTTTCTTTTTTTTCTTTTTTTAAGTAGCCTCTTATGGCTGCTTGCTAATGCAGTCGATGTTTTGGTAATACAGCAATTACTGGTGATCATCATGGTGCCATTAATTGTTGGAACACTGTATGGTTTTGAGGTGGTTAAAAGTTATTTATTTCCCTTTGCATATAGCTTATTTTCTGTGCCTATAGGTGAATTTTTGATCCCTAAACTACAACAAATTACCGCAGCAATTACAGTTTTTTGTTTAGAATTATCACACATCCCTGTTTTTCACGAAGGGATGTTTATTTCAATTCCTACTGGTGATTTTGAAGTGGCTATTGCCTGTAGTGGTATTCGTTATTTAATTGCTTCTCTAGCGCTGGGCACTTTGTATGCTTATTTGGTTTATCGTAGCTATACTAAACGCACACTCTTTATTTTAGCGGCACTGATTGTGCCTATTTTTGCTAATGGTATTAGAGCGTATGGCATTGTTTTAATTGCTCATTTTAGTAATATGAAATATGCCACAGGAGTGGACCATTTAATTTATGGCTGGCTTTTTTTTGGTCTTGTTATTTTTATCTTGTTTTATATTGGTAGCTTTTGGGAAGATGAAGAAGAACAGATAAGCAGTAATGCGCAACGGGCTAAGGTTAATCTTTCGTATAGACAAGGCTTGCCTATTGTTACCTTAGTGGGTCTCTGTATGGTTTTATTTTCAGGTCCTCTTTACTCAACTCTTTTGTTACCAACAGAACAAAAGCATGGTGACTCATTATTAGCGATGCCTAATAGTACACCGAGTTGGCAGCTTGTTGGTACCTCTAACAAACAATGGCAACCTCTTTTTTTAAAACCTGATCATGAAATTCAAGCTCAGTTTAAATATAAATCCAGCAATGAACGTATTTATTTTTATAAAAATGAGTATTTATCAGAAGAACAAGGTAAAGAGTTAGTCAATACCATGAATCATTTTTACAATCCTAAAAAGTGGATCGTGCTTGAGCATAGTATACAATATCACGATTCGGTTCAGTTTATTGAGTATAATTTACATTCAACTCAAGGTAAACTGCTTATTTTAGGATGGTATGAGGTATTAGGAATGCATTTAACCAGCCCTATAAACATAAAAATGGCTCAAGCATGGGCTAGGCTTAGTGGTAAAGAGTTAAGAGGCTATTTTACAGCAATTGCAACGCCGCACTCAGATAATATTGTTGCTGCTCGTTCAAACTTGTATTCCTTTTATCAAGAGTATATGGCAATGGGTGATTAAGAGAGCACCAGCATAATCAGTAATATAATAATTCTGATTTCTCTGGAATAATGGTAGTGTGGTATAAAAATTTTAATGAGAGATAATTATGAAAGTAAGTATTTTTGGAACAGGCTATGTTGGTTTGGTTACCGGAGCATGTTTGGCTGAAGTCGGTCATGATGTGACTTGTATTGACGTTGATGAAACTAAAATTGAAGGCTTAAAAAAAGGTATCATGCCAATTTATGAGCCAGGTCTTGACTCGATAGTAATAGAAAATCACAAATCAGGGCGTTTAAAATTTACCACTGATATTGAAGAAGGTGTTAACTTTGCTGCCATACAATTTATTGCAGTAGGGACTCCTCCTGATGAAGATGGTTCAGCTGACTTGCAATATGTGGTTTCGGTCGCTAAAAGCATTGGGCAATACATGAACGATGAAAAAATTGTCATTGATAAATCAACCGTTCCTGTTGGTACAGGTGATAAAGTGGCACAAGCGCTTCAGGAAGAATTATCTCAGCGAGATTTGGATCTTGAGTTTCATGTGGTATCCAATCCAGAATTTCTCAAAGAAGGTGCTGCGGTTAATGATTTTATGAAACCTGATCGTATTATTATTGGTACTGATAATGCGAAAGCTGAAAAAATTATTCGAGAATTATACGCGCCCTTTAATAGGAATCATGAACGTATTATCTTTATGGATGTACGCTCAGCAGAGTTAACAAAATATGCAGCGAATTCTTTGCTAGCGACTAAAATTAGTTTTATGAATGAAATTTCAAACCTAGCAGAGCGTTTAGGTGCTGATATTGAAAACGTTAGATTGGGTATCGGTTCTGACCCTCGTATTGGCTACCATTTTATTTATCCCGGCTGTGGTTATGGTGGCTCATGTTTCCCAAAAGATGTTCAGGCATTGGCTAAAACAGCAAAACAAGTTGGCTATGATGCCGAGCTTCTTAATGCCGTAGAAGCGGTTAATTATCGTCAAAAAGAAGTTTTATTTACTAAAATCACCGAGCACTTTGGCGGAGTAGAAAATCTTAAAGGCAAAGCTATTGCGCTTTGGGGGCTGGCCTTTAAACCCAATACGGATGATATGCGTGAAGCATCCAGTCGGACTCTAATGAAGTCACTTTGGCAAGCAGGGGCAAGTGTTCAGGCTTATGATCCCGAAGCCATGGATGAAACACAGCGTATTTTTAATAATCGAGATGATCTCAGTCTGATGGGCACCAAAGAAGCCTGTTTACAAGGCGCTGATATGTTAGTGATTTGTACTGAATGGAAACAATTCAGAGCACCTGATTTTGATTTGATCAAAGACAAATTATCAGAGCCTGTTATTTTCGATGGTCGAAATCTTTATGAGCCTCAAATAATGAAAGAAAAAGGCTTTGCCTATTATGCGATTGGCCGTGGTGATAGCGTTAAGAAATTTAATTAATACAATTTAGGGCTTTTTATGAAATTTTTAGTAACAGGTGCTGCGGGTTTTATTGGTTCTAAATTATCAGAAGTTTTGGCATCCCGTGGTGATGATGTTGTGGGTATTGACATACTCAATGATTATTATGATGTTCGTCTTAAAGAAGCAAGACTGCAACGCATTGAAGAAACATTAAAAGATGTGGATTCGGATCAAAAAGGCAGTTTTCGTTTTATTAAACTGGATCTGGCTGATCGACAGGCAATGGAAAGCTTATTTGCCGAAGAGCAGTTTGATAAGGTAATGAATCTGGCTGCTCAAGCCGGAGTACGTTATTCGATTGAAAACCCATTGTCCTATGTTGACAGCAATATTGTGGGTTTTGCTCATATACTAGAAGGCTGTCGCCATAATAAAGTAAAACATTTAGTCTATGCTTCTTCAAGCTCAGTCTATGGTTTAAATGAAAGCATGCCATTTTCTATTCACGACAATGTTGATCATCCCATTTCACTTTATGCAGCATCAAAAAAATCGGGTGAATTAATGGCGCATACTTATAGTCACTTATACCAATTACCTACAACAGGATTGCGATTTTTTACCGTATATGGTCCTTGGGATCGCCCCGATATGGCCTTGCAAAAATTCTCAAAAGCTATTTTTGAAAATAAAGCCATTGATGTTTATAACTATGGCAAGCATCGTCGAGATTTTACTTATATTGATGACATTGTTGAGGGTATTGTGCGGGTGCTTGATAACATTGCCCAGCCTAATCCAGATTGGACAGGTGAAACCCCTGATTCAGCAAGCAGTCCTGCACCGTGGCGAATTTACAATATAGGTAATCAAGAGCCAGTTGAGTTGCTGACTTATATTGAAACATTGGAAAAATATCTAGGAAAAAGTGCTAAGAAAAATCTATTACCCTTACAACCTGGTGATGTACCAGATACCTTTGCTGATGTTGAAGACTTAGTAAGAGATGTTAACTATAAACCCTCAACCAGTGTTGATGAAGGTATTAAGAACTTTGCCCAGTGGTATAAAGATTACTATAAAGTCAGTTAAAATGACTTTATAGCAAGTAGATAAAAGTTTCTAAATAATATTTTAAATTATGATAGCCTATTAATGAAAGTAAACACCTTAACCCATGCAAAATATGCACAATGGGATGACTATGTTGAGCATCATCCCGATGGCACTATTTATCATCGTATTGCATGGAAAAATATTGTTGAACAACATTTTTCTAAAAAGACACACTACCTTTATATTGAAAATAAACAGCAGATAGAAGCTGTTTTACCTTTGGTCTTTTTTAAATCACTACTCTTTGGTGAGTTTATTGTCTCCTTTCCTTATGTGAATTATGGTGGCATGTTGTACTCTAATGAACAGGCAAAGCAAATGCTTTTAGAGGCAGCTAAGTCGTTTCTTGAAGCATCTCATTCAGAGTTTATTGAATTAAGGAGTATGCAAAAAGATGAATTTTCATTGCCAGTAAAAGATAAAAAAGTCACCTATTATCTGAATTTACCAGATAATGAAGAGGCTTTAATGAAACAATTTAAAGCCAAGCTTAGAAGTCAAATTCGCCGTCCAATTAAAGAAGGCATGTATGCTAAAGTCTTTTCTCATGATGGCTTAGATTATTTTTATGAAATTTTTGCAAAAAAAATGCGTGATTTGGGTACGCCCGTTTATGACAAGACATTTTTTTCCACTATCTTGAGTGAACTTCCACAAAATAGCCATATTATTATTGTCTTCTCTAAAGATGATGTGCCCGTGGGTAGCGCCTTTATTATTCACAATAAAGAGCGTATGGAAATTCCTTGGGCAGCGACCTTAAGAGAATATGATAGGCTCAGCCCTAATATGTTGCTTTATTTTGAAGTGCTTAAATATGCGATGGCTCAGAAATGCACGGTATTTGATTTTGGGCGTTGCACTAAAGACAGTGGTACTTATCGTTTTAAAAAGCAATGGGGCGGGCAAGAAAAAACATTGTATTGGTATTATTTGCTCAATAAGGGGCAGGATTTGCCAGAAGTCAATCCCAATAACCCAAAATATCAGATGGCCATTAAGCTCTGGAAAAAGTTACCCTTATCGTTAAGCAAGTTAATTGGGCCAACCATAGTGAAACATATACCCTAATGATCCCTATTGATGTCCCTATTATTATTGATGAAACAGATGGCTTAGTACGATGCGCTGAACCTATCCGCATGGGTGTGCCTTTTGCTAAAGGCGTTCTACACAATAATAGCTCTTTAGCTCTATATGATGTCAATCAGGAAATTCCTTGTCAAATTAACACAACTGCTTATTGGAATGATAAGAGTGTTAAATGGCTTTGTTTGGATTTTCAGATTGATATTAATAAGCACTCACAAAAAAAGTTGTTACTGAGTAATCATGGTGACAGGAGTAATCAATATACCTTAATCAAGTTAGTTGAATCGGATGAGACCATAACCATTGATACGGGGGTACGAAGCTTTGTTATTAACAAAAACACCTTGCAACCATTTGAGTCCATTAGCAAACATAAGTCGATTATTTTAGATAAAAATTGTAATTCACTGCTTCTTTATAATAAAAATAATGAGCCATTGAATGCTAAGATTGATGGCATTAGCTATCATCAAAAAAAGCAACACTATTGTTTATCTCTTGATATTAATGGACAATTTATAGATAGGGATAAAACTTGTTTGGCACGTTTCTCTTCCGTGCTAACGTTTTATGCAGGTCTTTCTCGGGTTAAGTGGGACTTTAGCTTGCATAATCCTAAAAGAGCACAGCATACAGGAGGCTTATGGGATTTAGGTGATATAGGGTCGATATATTTTAAGAGCTTAAAATATCAGCTTAACTTAGGCAGTGATTATGATGCTATATGTAAAGAAGATGTGCATGGCCAATGGATAGCATTGACCAAAAAGGACTTTGTTCTTTATCAAGACTCTAGCGGTGGTAAAAACTGGCATTCAAAAAATCATATTAACTATCAATCAATAAACCCTCTTCGTTTTAAAGGCTATCAGTGCATTGAAGAGCAATGCTTGAGTCGATCAGGAAATAGAGCATCCCCCTTTATTCATGTTCATAATAAAGAATTGACCCTTACCGCTCACATTAAACAGTTTTGGCAAAATTTTCCTAAAGCAATCGTGCTTTCTAAAAATAAACTGGACTTATCCCTTTTTCCTGAACAGTTTGCAGATGATTTTGAACTACAAGGTGGGGAGAGAAAAACACATACTATTTTTCTTGATTTTGGCAAGGATAAAAATTCATTGGATTATTGCCAAAACTCATTGGTGGCTAGCATTCCAAGTGACTATTATATTCAGACGAATGTTTTTTGGATGGTGTTAAGCAATAGTAATAATAGAGAATTAGAAAATCTTATTCAAGCAGGTGTTAATTCAGATAAAAATTTCTTTGCTAAACGAGAAGTGATTGATGAATATGGCTGGCGAAACTTTGGTGATTTATTTGCCGATCATGAATCCTTATATGCTAAAGAGGGACACATTAATATATCGCATTACAACAATCAATACGATCCCATGAATGGTTTTGCTCAACAATTTATTCTGACGGGTAAGAAACAGTGGTTTGAATTAATGAATGACCTAGCACAACATGTTGTAGATATTGATATCTACCGTACAGATGATGACCGTCATGAATATAATAATGGCTTGTTATGGCATACCAACCACTATGTTGATGCGGCAAGCTGTACTCATCGGACTTTTTCTAAAGCACACATTGATGAAGAACCCGATACTGGGGGTGGTCCAGGTAATGAACATTGCTATACCGCTGGACTCTTAGCTCATTACTTTATGACGGGATCAGAGCAATCCAAGGATGCGGTGCTCTTGTTAGCGCAATGGCTGATCCGTTACCATGAAGGGAATAATGGTGTTTTAGAAAAATTATTATTGATCAAGCAACAGGATGTAGCACGATTTAAGTCCTTAATAAAAGGAGATACCGTTGCTAAATATCAATATGCACTGCATCGAGGCACAGGGAATTATATGAGTACCTTATTAGATGCTTATCAAATCAGTTCGGATGAAGACTATCTTTTACGGGTAGAAAAAATAATACCTTTAACTTTACATCCTAATGATAATATAGAAAATAGACATTTGGATGATTTAGAAGCGGCTGCTAATTGGTCTTACACCATTTTATTACAGGCGATAATCAAATATCTTATGATTAAACAAGCAATGAATGATATTGATGATAGCTTTATTTATGCCAAAGAATGCTTGCTTCATTATGCTCGCTGGATGTTGGAAAATGAATACCCTTATTTGGAAAAACCTGAAGTGCTCGAATTTCCAAATCATACATGGACCGCTCAGGATCTTCGTAAAGCCACTATTTTCCAAGCAGCGGCTTTATTTTCTTCATCAGAACAAGAATGTAGTCAATTCATAGGCAAGGCCGACTACTTCACAAACTATGTTGTCTCTACACTCAGTTCAGAATCGACTCGCACTTATACACGAATAGTATCTATCTTGATGCAGAATCAAATGCTTATAGATGGTGTAAAGAATACTAAAATGAATCAAGCAGAAAATAAATATTATAAACAATCAAGCCCACAGTATTCATTTATGAGTCTTAGTTTTGAAATCTTATCAGACTTGACTAAGAGATTGCTTCATTTCTCTCTTAAAAGAGAAAAAAAATGGCTTAAACTCAGATTGCAGGCATAACTTTATCCCTATGATGGCTGGTAGAGAATGAAATAGATGATTATGAAACATACACCAAAGAAAGTAATTAATGTCTTGCAATTTATTTGTCCTACTGGGTTTTATGGTGCCGAGCGTTGGATTTTAGCCTTAGTAAAAAATAGCGATCCCAATACTGTGAATCATGAATTAGCAGTAACCTATGAGTCAGAAAAACAAAATTTAGAATTACTGCATCAGTTCCCAAAAGCAAATCAAACTCATAAAATTACCATGAATGGCCGCTTTGATTGGCAGGTGATTAAAAAATTAGTAAGCTTAATCAAACAGCGAAATATTGATATTATTCATACGCATGGTTATAAGTCTGATATCTTAGGTGTGATTGCCGCTAGAAAAGCAGGCATTAAAAGTGTTGCTACTCCTCATGGCTTCGGTACATCCAAGGAGTTAAAACTTCAGCTATTTACTTGGTTAGGGGGTAAAAGCCTTAGCTTTTTTGATAAAGTCGTGCCCTTATCAAAGCAATTATACAAGGAATCACTCGACTATGGTGTGGCAAAAGATAAGTGCTTTTATATTCGTAATGCCGTTGACCTAACGGAAATTGATGAGTTTTTAGTTAAAAAAACACCTTATAGTAAAACAGATGCTAAGGCTGAAAAAAAACAAATTGGTTTTATTGGACAATTGATCCCTAGAAAAAATGTTAAAGATGCCATTGATATATTTGATACACTTTGGCAGAACGATAAAAACATAGAATTTAATTTATTAGGCGATGGTGAAAGTCGGCAGGAGTTAGAACGCTATGCTAACTCTTTAGCATCGGCTCAGGATATTCACTTTCTGGGGTTTCGTAATGATCGTTTAGAGAGATTAAAAGACTTGTCACTCTTTGTTATGACCTCAGAAGATGAGGGAATACCTCGTTGTTTAATGGAAGCCTGTGCTATGGAAATACCCATAGCAGCCTACGATATTGCAGGCATTGATCAACTTATCAGTCATCAAAAAACAGGTTTATTAGCTCCCTTTGGAGATAAAAAACAATTAGCCTTGCATTGGCGACAATTACTTGATGATGCCGACTACGCACAAACACTTGCCAGAGCGGCCAGAGCGTTTGTTTTAGAAAAATTTTCAGGGCAGCGAATGGCTAAAGAATATCATGACTTATTTAGGCAATTATTACAGAGCAAATAATAATTAATGAAACAATTAAAAAGTGATCGTCTATGTGTGGAATAGCGGGCTTTACCCAGTTTTTTAAAACCTATGGTGATGAAGCAACCCTAACTAAAATGGGGGCGGCCATACGCCATCGAGGTCCTGATGCCAGTGGTGTTTATCTCAATGACTCTGTTGGCCTATGCCATCAGCGTTTGAGTATTATTGACTTGTCTTCCTCAGGCAATCAACCAATGACATGCCAAGCGTTAGCACAAAAAGAAAATAATCGTTATACCATTGTCTTTAATGGTGAAGTTTATAACTTCCCTATGTTACGCAAGCAATTACAACAAAAAGGTTATCATTTTAATTCGACCTCTGATACCGAGGTGGTGCTTGCCATGTATCAAGAATATGGTAAAGACTGTCTATCACAGCTTAATGGCATGTTTGCACTGGCTATTTGGGATCATGCTCGCCAAGAATTATTTTTAGCCAGAGACCGGATTGGCAAAAAACCTTTATATTATTATACGATGGGACAAGATATTGTTTTTGCTTCAGAAATAAAAGCCATCTTAGAAGTTAATGATATTCCCAGAGACATACGTCTGGATGCTCTTTATGATTATTTCACCTATCAATATGTTCCTGATCCAAAAACAATTTTTAATAATATTTATAAACTCAAACCCGGCTATTGGATGTTGGTATCTCAAGAGGGTATACAAAAGCAACAATATTGGGATGTCTCTTTTGCAGAACAATCAAGTCAATCAAAACAAGCTATTTCAGAGCAATTAGTAGACTTACTTGAGCAAAGTACTCAGAGTCGAATGGTTAGTGATGTGCCTCTTGGTGCCTTTTTAAGTGGTGGTGTGGACTCTAGTGCGGTAGTGGCACTGATGGCAAAAAATAGTCATACGCCTGTGACCACCTGTTCTATTGGTTTTGATTCTAAACAATTTGATGAAGTGCAATACGCCAAAGTCATTGCCGATCAGTTTTCAACCCAGCATTATGAACTCACTGTTAAAGAAAATGTCGCTTCTCATATAGAAGATATTGTGGCTTATTTTGATGAACCCTTTGCTGATCCGTCATTAATACCAACCTATTACGTTTCTAAGTTGGCTAGAGAAAAAGTAACCGTTGCCATTGCGGGTGATGGTGGTGATGAAAGTTTTGCCGGTTATGAGAAGTATTCAGTGGATCAATTTGAGAATAAGTTGCGTGGTGTTTTTCCTAGCATTATCCGCAGTGGTGTTTTCCCTTCACTGACGAAATTACTGGCTTCACATAATAATGTTTTTTCTCGTAAAGCCTATAGTTTACTCAATACCTTGAGTCATGCGCCTGACTATGGGTTTTTTCTCAGCAATTCATTTTGCTCTGATAAATTATGGCATCAATTAGCCAGTGAGACATTAAAAAATAGCTTACAGGACTATCATCCCTCTGATATTACGACGAATTATTATCATCAAGCCGACACGGATGATCACCTAGCAAAAATACTCTATAGTGATATGAAAACCTATTTGCCAGGCGATATTCTTGTTAAGGTCGATAGGATGAGTATGGCTAATTCACTTGAAGTACGAGCACCGATACTGGATTATAAAGTAATGGAATATGCTGCGAGTATTCCCTCGGCAATGAAAATTCATCAGGGTGAAAAAAAATACATACTCAAAGAAAGTGTTAAATCCATGTTGCCTGATGATATTTTATATCGTAAAAAAATGGGCTTTTCAGTGCCCTTAGCTGATTGGTTTCGAGATGAAATAAAAGTCTTTGCAGAGCAAAAATTATTTCATAATACTATTGGACTGGTTAACTATCTGAATATGCAAGAACTACACACATTATGGGATGCTCACCAAGCGGGTATTCAAGATCATGCCACTATACTATGGACCTGTTTGATGTTTGAACTTTGGTTTGAGCACTATATGCAATAAAGAGCAACCCAATGGAAACTAAACCTATGCTATTTTCAGTTATTATTCCTGCCTATAATGAAGAAAAATCACTGCCGGAGTGTTTGCGCTCATTACAGCAACAGACGCTTAATAAGGATGAATTTGAAGTTATTGTGATTGATAATGGTTCCACTGATAAGACACAGGAAATTGCTCAATCATTTGCTGCAACAGTGCTCATTAATACGCAGAAGAATGTTTCAGGGCTGCGAAATTTGGGGGCAAATAAGGCCAAAGGAAAGGTATTAGCATTTATTGATGCTGATTGTACAGCTTTTGATGATTGGCTTGAAAGTGCCAAAATGTATATTGAAGATGAAGCGGTTTCAGCTTGGGGTTCGCCTCCCAGTGTACCGGATGAGGCCACTTGGGTGCAAAAAAGTTGGTATCATCTAAGAAAGAAAAATGCCCAGATTGTGGCCGTTGATTGGCTTGAATCCATGAACCTGTTTGTCAGAAAAGACACTTTTTTTAGTGTGGGTGGTTTTAATGAAAGTCTGATCACCTGTGAAGATGTTGATTTTTCTTATCGTATTGCTCAGCAGGGGAAAATTTTATCAGATAGTCGTATCCGAGTGATCCACTATGGCGAAGCGGATACCATCAAACACTTTATCAAAAAAGAATTTTGGCGTGGTATCAGTAATTATAGTGGTGTTTTTAGCCATCGTTTTAAATGGTCAGAATTATCCAGCCTTTTGTTTCCCATTTATTTTGCCTTTTTTTTACCTAGTGTTTTAATTTGGGCGGCTATGAGTCATTATCCTTTGATAAAAGTGCTTGCTCTTTTGGCACTATTGGCTCCCTTCTTAGGGGTGACCTTTAAATTACTGAAGAAAAAGCTCGGTGTGTTTGAACTATTGCAATTGCAATTATTGATCCATATTTACTTTATTGTTCGTACTCTTTCAGCCTTTAAGGGTTTGTTTAATCAATTTAAAAAATAATTATGAAGCCATTACTTTACCTTGTTCATCGCATACCCTACCCGCCTAATAAAGGTGATAAAATTCGCTCATATAATATATTACGTTATTTGTCACAGCATTATGATATTTATCTGGGGACCTTTATTGATAATACGGATGATAGTCAATATCAGGATAAAGTACGCTCCTATTGCCAACAAACTCATTTTGAAATGATTAAGCCTCAATTATCTAAACTAAAAAGTTTATCTGGATTGGTGACAGGACAAGCATTATCCATCCCTTATTATGCTTCTAAAAGTATGCAACAATGGGTTGATGAGGTTATTGAGAAAAATAACATTGATACCGTACTTGCTTTTTCATCGCCTATGGCACAATTTGTTATCGCTAAGAACGAGTTGCATAAAGTAATGGATTTTATTGACATTGATTCTGATAAATGGCGACAATATAGCGGTTCACACAAAGGTTTAATGAGTTGGATCTATGCTCGTGAAGCTGATTATTTATTTCAATATGAGCAAGAAGTGGCCGATAAATTTGCCGCCAGCACCTTTGTTTCAGATAAGGAAGCCGAGCATTTTAAAACTCTAAGCCATAATCGTGATAATAATATATCCGGTGTTTCTAATGGCATCGACTTTTCTTATTTTGATCCAACATTAGCTTATGAACCAATCTACCCTCAAGATAAAAAGGTCTTAGTCTTTACCGGAGCAATGGATTATTGGGCAAACTGCGATGCTGTTATCTGGTTTGCAGAGGCGGTCTTTAAGAAACTTTATCTGCTGGATAATAACTACCAATTCTATATTGTAGGCTCTAATCCAAGTAAAGCTGTTCAAGACTTAGCACAGCAATCCGGCATTGTTGTTACTGGGCGAGTTGAAGATATTAGGCCCTATATTGCTCATGCATTTATTGCTATTGCACCGCTTAGAATTGCCAGAGGTATTCAAAATAAGGTATTAGAGGCTATGGCTATGAATAAGGCTGTTGTGGCAACTCATAATGCCATGGAAGGTATTATTATTAATGACGATATTGCTAATTGTGTTGCCGATACGGCAGAAGGACAAATGACTATTATTGATAAGCTATCGAAAAATAATTTGGCTGATACATTAGGCCAAAGTTTACGTACATGGGTAAAAAATAACTATCAATGGTCGTCTGTTTTACAACCATTAAAAACACTTATTGACGATCATGCTGAGTAACTAATGACCATTAAAATTTTACATCTTACTTATGATATGGCTATTGGTGGCACAGAGCAGGTTATTCGACAATTAGTTGAAAATACCAACCCAGAGACATTTGATGTATCCATACTTTGCCTTGAAAATCGAATTGGTGATATGGGGCAAGAGTTAATTAAACAAGGTGTTAATATACAATGTTTAAACCGCCAAGAAGGCTTTGATATTAAGCTAATAAAGTCCATTAGAACTTATGTTATCAAGCATAACATTGATATTTTGCATTGTCATCAATACACACCCTATTCCTATGGTATTCTGGCTTCTATTTTTACTCACACTAAAGTTATCTTTACTGAACATGGACGTTTTTACCCCGATGTAAGCAGTTGGAAAAGAAAATTAATTAATCCATTTTTAGCTTTAATTACCGATAAAATCACCTCAATATCAGAGGCAACTAAACAAGCGCTGGTACATTATGAATCCCTACCAGAAAACAAAATACAGGTGATTTATAATGGGGTTATTGACTTAAGTGATCGTATCTATGATAACAAGGCATTACAAAAAAAACATAATATTTCTGCTGACCATCTTGTATTAGGAACCATTTCTCGATTGGATCCAATAAAAAACCATCAAATGATGCTAGAGGCCTTTAGTAAAATACATCAGCAATACCCTTATGTTAAATTGTTGATTGTTGGTGATGGTGAGCTACGAGAAACCTTAGAAGAACTGTGTGATAAGCTGGCCATAACAGAGCAGGTTATTTTTACCGGTTTTATTATAGAACCTCAAAAATATCTGAATATAATGGATATTTTTTTACTGCCTTCGTTGAGTGAAGGTACCTCGATGACCTTATTAGAAGCCATGTCATTTAGCAAGCCCTGTATTGTGACTAATGTAGGCGGTAATCCAGAAATTGTTTCTCATAATAAGACCGGTTTAGTGGTACCAAATGAGGATTGCTCAGCCTTAGTCAAGGCCTGTGTGTCTTTGATTAATGATTCAGATAGACGACAGCAATTAGCCATAGCAGGAAGGCAACGATATGAGCAATTATTTAGCGTTGATATGATGATGCGACAATTTGAATCGTTGTATGTATCACTGTCTAAAAATGATTAATACAATTGAAAAATCGGATCTTAAAAAATGGTATTTACCCTATGCCAGAACCCTTTTTTTCTTGTCTTTTTTATTTATTCTTTATGGCAGTATTGTACCACTAGAGTTTAAGTCGGTTACTTTTGCTCATGCTCTGTCTCAGTTTTTTCTTATTTTACAGCAACCTGTTAGCCATTATTCAAAAGTTGATTTTGCCACCAATGTACTCATTGCTATGCCGCTGGCATTTTCTTTGAGCGCCATTTTATATCGACATGTAAATACCATTATCAATGTTTTTGTGTGCTTTTTAGTCTGTCTTTCAATCTCTTTTTTTGTTGAGTTTTTGCAATTATTCACACTTTCTAGAGTACCTTCTAAGCTGGATGTTATGGCCCAATTTATTGGTGCAGGTATTGGTATTGCTCTTTGGCTAGGGTTGGGACAGAAAATCTCAGCATGGTTTACTCAATGGGTTGATATGCGTGAAGAGAGTCAGTTTTTTGAAAAGGTGTTTTGGATCTACCTTGTTATATTATTTATCTATAATGTTCTCCCGCTTGATCTAACCATTAATCCGGTTGATATTTACCATAAATGGTCTGATGGGCGTATTAATCTGGTTTTATTTCGTTTTCATGGTGATGAACTCGCACAGCAGATATATCAAATTATTGCGGATATTATCATATGGATACCTATTACTCTTTTTTGGATATTAAGCCACAAGAAAACACCACAAAATGCTTTTTGGAGCACCATAAAAGTTGCCTTGTTATTGGAATTTCTTCAGCTATTAGTTGATTCAAGATTTACTGATATTAATGATATTCTCAGTGCTGCTTTAGGTGCCTTTGGTGGTATTTTATTAGCAAGATTGTTCGGTGCAAATACCTTAGTTTCAATAAATAGCAATGACACAACTAAAATACATTGGTATTTGTTTTTAGCGGTTATTTTTTGGTCTTGTACTCTTATTGCTATATTCTGGTTTCCCTTTGATTTTAATTTGCAAAAAGAGTTTGTTTTACCACGTCTTCATTTTATTTATAACATGCCTTTTTCAGGTTATTTTTATACCAGTGAGTTTTATGCAATTACGACCCTATTACAAAAAATAATTTTATTATTACCGCTTGGTATTTTATTGGGTTTAATAAAGTACTATGCTACTAAAGAGCATATTTTTCTCGTTAATATCGGTGCTTTTTTCTGGTCAATTTCATTGTTGATAGTGATTGAATTCGGGCAAGTATTATTACCTGAAAGCTCTCCCGATACGAGTGACATTTTTCTTGGTTTAGCCAGCATCTTGGGGGGGAATTATTTGTTGGGCTATTTTTTACAACATAAAAATAGGTCTGACAGTAGGTTGCTAAGTAATACTCATATGAGTATTGCTAAACAGCAATGCGACCCAAAAGCAGCTTCACCTTTCTTGCATAGAATACTAAAATTTGCTGCCTTGATTGCCTTTCAATTGCTTATTTTAGTGCTTATAAGTAATGTGATCGCCCATATTGAGCAACTGCCTTATAATGTTCGTGAATTAGTCTCATCGACAACTTTATGGCAGCATATTGTCTTTAATTGTGCGGTCTTATTGGCTGTGTATTGTCCACTATTTATTGCCTATAAAGTAAGCCTCTCATTTCGATGGATTTGGCTTTCTTATCCGGCATTATTTTTAACGGCTATTGTGCTTTATTTTATGCTCCTTTTTTCTATTCCTATTGAAAGTATTCATGACGTTATCGGCTTTCCTGTCTTAAACTGGTCTTGGCATTGGGAATCTATTGGTCGCTTTGGATTTTTATACAGTGCTATCTTCTGGCTATTTTTAGGGGCTTATTTTCTCGTGTCAGGAAGGGGAAAAGCAAATAAAAGAGAATTGCTGACATGGCTAATGCTCTCCTTGTTTATCGTACCTCTAGGGCACTATATTATTGTGGACATGGCTGCTACGGATAACTTAACAGAATTAATGAAAGATAATGGTACTTGGTTAAGTAGTCTCTTTATTTTTCTGATATTACTCTTATTTTTTACGACAATTATCTTGTTTGGGCAATTAGCTTCAGGGATAAAAGCATTTAAATTGCGCCATTTTCTCTTCTTTAGTAGTGCAATTTTTGTTAACTATTATTGGGTAACACTGGCGAGCGAAACCTTTATTTTCAAATACGGTAACGTATTTTCTGCCTTACAGTTTTTGCTCAGTCCGCAACGCAGTCATTATATTGCACAGGATAAAATCTTATTAAATTTTATTATTGCCTATCTTATTGTCAGTGGTGCTATTATGTTAATTCAACTACCATTTTGGTGGCTCAACAAGATAAAGTCACGATCTCCAAATGACACCACTGTTGAATAACAAAATGAATAGCAAAAAATTGTCATGAACGGTTTTAAAGTGATTTTTATGTTATTTAACCTGAACTCTGGATAAGATGCTCTTGAAAATAACTTCAGAGCGTTGATTCGCCTGTATTTGTGGAAGAAGTCTCTTTGGCATGGATGCCAAAGTGAAGCCTACAAGGATGTATTAACGGCGACTTCTGTAACAAATACAGGCTAATTAATACGTTACTAGTTCAGTTATCCAGAAATCAGCTTATTTAGGTGCTTGTAGTAGTTTCCTGCCGATATTAATAAAGGGTTTTTCTATGTACTGATAAGATAAAGAAGCGCTGATATAGGTAGCAATAAGAGTTAATGATAAGGTCATTATCACTCGTAATAGTGGCTCAGTGATAGAAAAATGAATAATCAATAGTACCGAGCAGGCGACAAAAATATTATGATATAAATAGGTGCTATAGGATATCGTGCCATAGTGTTTAAGAAACTCTTCAAAGCGTGAGTGTACATCAACTTTAGTATAGAGCACGATCAAGACTGCTAGAATAGCACTGGCACCATAGGAGACCCAAATATTGGATAATAACGGAATATCGGGCAGTTGAATATAAGAATTACTGAGGCATGAGACATAAATGGTTAATAAAATGAGTATAAATAGACCGGATGAGGGGGCTATTTTAAGATGATAGTGCTTATAAATATAACCTACCAGAACACCGCCACAAAAACTGAAGGCAAGCGTAAAAAAACGATCATGAGCAAAGTGAATAATAGTTAGACGCGGTACGAGAAAGAGTATGGCACCGATAATAATGGGCCCTATGATGCCCATGCGTTTAATAGAATAAATAATAAGAGGGAATATCAGATAATACTGAAATTCTACCGGTAAACTCCAATAAGCATTATTAAATAATCCCTGTGACCCAGTGATATTAAAGGTAAAGCTTAAATAGGAAAGAATATCATAACTAGAATAGTCTTGGAGAAATTGATTTTCAACCCAATGCCCTTGTGCATTGGGATAGTAATATGAAAAGATAAATCCAAAGAGAATATAACAAATAAGTGAAATAACAAAGGCTGGCCATATTCTAAAGAAGCGTTTAATATAAAAATGAGTAATGCCCTTTTGTGCGAGCTTATCAACATTACTGATATACAGTGTACAACCACTAAGAGCAAAAAATAACACCACGCCAAAGCTACCCAAATCAAATAAAGACAGGATAAATAGATGACTTGCCTGATCGGTGCTGCTGTATTGCACCTCTGTCGCTCGAATCGTGTGAGAGATAATGACAAAAAAGGCCGCAATACCTCTTAGCCAAGTTAATTGCTCGATATAAGTTTTATTTACCATTTTTTTCTTCTACGTCATAGATACTTTGTTGGAGTGCTTTTATCCATACCTTATAGCCTAGTGGACTTAAATGTATGCCATCACCAAGGTGATAGTAAGTGTGTAAATTATTATGACTATCAACTAATTGAGGGGTAATATTGATAAAATTTATTTGCTGTTTATTTTGATAACGTTGTGACAGTATCGTGTTAATTTTTTGGATACGGGTGTTCATACCAACTTTTGATGGTATGTTTTCATCAACAGGCAAAATAGCACTGATGATAATTGGGACAGTGTTTGGGATTTGAGCAATGATCTGATCAAAGTGATGAATAATACTTTGATTATTACGCCATCTTAGATCATTAACCCCAATGGCCAATACCACGGCCTTAGCCTGTTTGATTGCTGAATAATAGGGGAGTCTTTGTAATACGCCCATTGTGGTGTCGCCACCGATGCCAAAATTAACGGCCTGTGGATAAACCGCACTCACGGCCAGTCCTTGAGTGATACTATCACCGATAAATAATACGGATTTGGGTAAGACATTATTGTTGACTCGGATGTGGAAGGGTAATAATTGATAATAATAAGTGCCAAGCTCTGAATGACTAGACGTAAGGCCTATTTTTTGTGCCAGTTGTTGCAATACATCTGTTTTGACAGCAATAAGAGCTAATAGAATATGCAGTAGTAGGACATAGATAAGAACTATTTTTTTCATTGATTTATTAACTTAAGGCATTGTTTTGGTTAATCTATGGGTAATTGGTTCTAATGCTAATATCAGCATCTTTTTTAAATGTTGATATTCTGCAATATGCCGATAGTGTATGACATATAAAAAAAGATAACAGACTAAAAATATCAGTAAATAGGCAACACTTAGGCTTAACAGATGAAGTAGGGTGGTTTCTGCAAGCCATGTGATGAGTACACTCATACTATAAATTGTGATGCCTATGGACAGTATGACAGGTAATAGCAAATAACTAAGACGTGAAAAAGAAAAATGGGTAAAAGTTTTAATATAAGTGATAAATAATGCTGTTATTAAACACTGAATCCCTCCTCTAGCTAAGGCGATGGCTTCTATTGAGCTATTTTTCATAGCAAATAAAACGCTGAATATAATTACAACGGTAAGAATATCTAAATAAAAAATGGCCTTAATTCGATGGGTTGAAATACAAATATTATTCAAAATAGAAGCAAAACAAGTAAAGAACATGAGTACGGCAAAATTAGAAAAAATAGGGCTGATGTGTAGCCATTTGTCACTTAAAAATACATGAATGATATACGGTGATAATAAGTAGATATAGACTGCAGAGGGTAAGGCAATAAGACTGACAACAAAGAGCGAAAAGAGTATTTGATAAGAAAAATTATGCTTGTCAGAATTTGATTTTGAAAAAGAGGCCAGTAAGGGATCGGTTGCGGGTATGATTAATTCATTGGCAGGCAAGAGGACAATATCCTTGGCCATATAAAAGCCACCGAGTTGCTCAGCACTAAAGAGTTTACTGACAAATAATTGATCTAAGTTTGCTTTTGCAAAGCCCAGTATGCCTCTTAAAAACATCCATTGAGAAAAGCCCCATTGTTCTTTGAATTTACTCAGTGAGGGTCTGGGTCTAAACGGTTGCATTAAATAGGAACCAATAAATGCCACCAGTGTTGCTGTAATGTCACCGGCAACCATTGCCCAATAAGAAGGAGAAATAACTATCCAAATCATGACAACTATAAATGAGAGCATTTTAGCGCTGACTTCTAACTTAAAATAGGGGCGGTAATTGAGTGCTTTTTCATAGAGAACAAAGCCTGGATTTCTAAGGGCTTT
Organism: Gammaproteobacteria bacterium; assembly: GCA_015488755.1. Taxonomy (GTDB): domain Bacteria; phylum Pseudomonadota; class Gammaproteobacteria; order GRL18; family GRL18; genus GRL18. The sequence continues at coordinate 38,316 of WFNB01000005.1, forward strand.
TAATAAGATAATGATAGAGAGTACATATAAGGCATTTTCAGCCTCTGCCATTTTAAAGTAACGTGTAATATAAGGGGTTGCCAATATAAGAACCAGCCAAAAAGCACTTCTTAAACCAATGTTCAGTGTCCATATGGTATTAAGATCATCATTATCAATTTCTTTTTTGCTGATGATATATTGGATGCTACCGGTTTCTGAGAGTAAATAAAATAAATGGGTGGTAATGGCGATAAAGGCAACGATACCAAAGTCTTCTGGGAGGAGTACGCGAGCTAAAATCAGGGTGCTTATTAAACCAATACCCTTTTGTAGAAAGCGTGTGGCTAACATAAAATAAGAGCTGGATAAGAGTTGTTTAGCTAATGACATTATAAAAGATGAATGCGTTTATAATAAAAATTGTTGTTGTAGCTCTTTGGATATTCTTTGTCCTTTTATAATGGGTTTTAAATATGCCTTGAGTTTCTTCCACCAATTATCACGCCAAGCATCGCTAATATTATCACCACTAGCCAATACATAACAGAGCAATCGCTCATGAATAACCAGCGCAGGATCATCTAGCTCTTGAATAAAAAACTGATCAAAGGTCATGTGAGGATAGCGACACCAAGGAATAATATTGACTCCCGTTGTGCTAAAATCGGTTGGTGTTGGCATATGAGCATCAGCAATAATAGATGTTGAGCCACAATAAAGGATTAAATCATCATTAGCAATGACTCGCCCCCTGTTTTTGTATAATATATAGCCGTGATTAATAATATAGCCTGATGCTTTGGGTTGTTTGCTGATGGTGTCAACGAAATTAAGTGCCATTAAATCATCCGCATCGAGTTGATACCAGTAATCAATGTCATGTGATTTGAGCAATTTAATGCCAGTAGCAATTTTCAGACTTTTATCATCAAGATAATCTCTGTGAGAAAAATGAGCGGATGCTCTATCAGGTGCTGGGGTATCCACAGTGACAAATTGGATATTGTCTTGGGCAATGCGGTCGAAAAAATCAGGCTTTTCATGTCCAACGACAGCAACCGAAAATGATTGATTAGTTTGCTGAATAATGGTTTGTAGTGTATGCCATAATGCATCGCACGTTGTTGACCAACTATTAGACACTTGCTTTGACTTAAATGGAATGACAATCCCTAGCTTCATTTGTGGTTCTCTTAATGGTGTGGTTAATGGTGAATGATGTGTTTAGTCGTTCTAAAGTTATGCTGAGCAAGCAAGGCAAGACCTTCAGATTCTAACAAAAAGTGTTATCTTACTCAATGGCCTATCCTTGGATCATTATAATGAAAAAAATCAGACGTATAAGTGCTATTATTATTGGCTTTATGGCGATAAGTTTACTGCTTATTAATATCGTTGGCTTATTTAAAAATATCCGCAAAGAGGGTTTATTAGAGGATGCGGACTTGCGTTTTAAAAATGATATTTCTCTTTCTTATGAGCAGGCAATGGCTGCGACTAAACGTCGCGCCAATGAATCAGAGAAAGCCTATGCCAGACGAGTTACGACAGTTGTCTCTCAGGGCTTGGCTCATATTGACTGGAATCAGATTAGTGATACCGAACGTTATAATCAATTAGTGCCTATATGGGAAAATTATTTTATTTATTTTATGGGTAAGTTTTCGACTATTCCTGAATACAAAAAATACCATTTTGCTAATTATGAGCGCAGTTTGCAACGAGGCATTGGGATTTGTGGTGATGCCTCAATGGTGATGTCTCAGCTATTAGATAAGCAACAGGTTAAAAATCAGCTCTATACTTTTCCCGGTCATGTGATCTTATCGGCATCCTTTTCTGACGGCCAGTCACAATTATTTGATCCTGATTTTGGTGTGATTTTACCCGGCGACCTTAATAAAATACGCGCACAGCCAGAGCTGATTGAACAAGCTTACCTAAAGGCTGGCTATACTCAGGATGATGCTTTAGGTATGAAGAAACGCTATCAGCAAGACTATGAAGCATGGAATGGTGTCAGCCATTTTATTACTAAGAAATACTACTTTGAAGCTATGGCTTATTTCCTAAAATGGCCACTACCCATTTTCTTATTATTGCTGGCTTTATTTCTCGATGGGCGATTGTTAGCGAGCCACTTTTCAAAGCAAAAAAAACGATGAGTTGTTACTGAATTTATTATGCCAAAAATACTTATCTTAATTGGTGCCACCTTAATTTTGGGCAGTGTATTGCCTTTTATTTATGGTGCGCACTGGGCTTTTTGCCTATATGAATTTATTTATTTTCTCAACCCCGAACATCGGTGGTGGTATTTTTATGTGCCGAGTATCCCTTATTCAAAAATATCTGTTATTATTTTATTGCTTATGTTTATGCTTAAATTTAAGCAACTACAAAAAAACAAGCTAATTAAAATCCCTCAATTTAAGTGGTTTGTTATGCTACTTATTACCTATGCCTCGGTGTCTTCTTATGCGTTGGCACCAGAAATACATGAAGAGGCGCTGGTTAACTACTTTAAGCTATTTGTTATTATGAGCATAGCCTATAAAGTTCTGGATTCACAAAACAAATTAGAGTGGGCATTGTTGGCCTATATCGTGGGTTGCACCTATATAGGCTATGAAGCGCACGCAGTGGGTCGAAATTCAGGTGACCGAGTGGAAGGTATTGGTCTGATTGATGCACCAGATTCTAATGGTGTCTCAGCGGCCATTGCCCCCGTGATCCCTTTTTTAATTTATTATTTCTGGCTGGGCTCTAAAAAAGTAAAACTAATGATTACTATTGCCGGTGCTTTGATTGTCAATGGTATCGTATTAATTAATAGTCGAGGTGCTTTCTTAGGTGCTGCGGTGAGTGGGCTGTATTTTATGTGGGAAATGTATACTTCTAAGATCAAAGTCAGTCATCAAAAATTAATGGTTATCTTTTTACTTATTATGGGAGTGCTGGCCTTATTGGTGGTTATGGACAATGCCTTTATTGATCGAATGTTGACCTTGACCGAAGTGGAAGATGAAGAAAAAAGTGGTTCTCACCGCTATCATATGTGGTTAACAACCTTTGATATGATGCGAGATTACCCTTGGGGGGTCGGTGCCTATGGATATAATTTATTGAGCCCGCAATACGTTGATCAGTCACTTTTCGGCAAAGGTCAAATTTACAAATCTGTCCACTCCCTTTGGTTTCAAGCCCTGTATGAAGTGGGCTGGCATGGTTTCTTCTTTTTTATGATGATCATCTTTACAACATTAAAAATGGCTTATAAAACAAGAGCGATATGTAAAAAAAGACAGGATATAAGACAATATTACCTAGCCCATGCCTTACTCTGTTCTTTTTTAGGCATGTTAACAGCCTCGACCTTTATTAATCAATTTCGGGTGCAGATTGTCTATTGGTCAATACTTTTTATTGCTTGTTTCTATAGCATTGTCCGCAATCAAGAAAACTCAGAGGCAACACTTAAGGAAAGTAGTGCAAGTAAGCTACCTCCCTAAGTAACCTGAACTCTGGATAAGATGATCTTGAAAATAAATTCAGAGTGTCGATTAGCCTGTATTTGTGGAAGAAGTCTCTTTTGCATGGATGCCAAAGTGAAGCCTACAAGGATGTATTAACGGCGACTTCTGTAACAAATATAGGCTAATCAATACGTTATTAGTTCAGTTATCCAGAACTCAGGTTAAGTAGTAAAAAGTAATAGAAGTGCTATTGGCGTTGGGGGGTAGCCCCGCAAAATGAGCGGGGTTGAGATCAGCTATTTAGAATTATCAGGGTGCTGAACCAAAAAGGGACCAATGGCTAAATAGTCCAGATTACCTTGTAAAAAGGCTCTAATGGCATCAAATGGCGTGCAGACAATAGGTTCTTCATGCATATTAAAACTGGTATTGATTAAGCTGGAAATACCGCTGAGTTTTTCATACTCTTTTAAAATATCATAATAACCGGGGTTTACTTCACGTCTTATAAGCTGAGGTCTGGCAGTGCCATCGACATGCACGGCTGCTGGGCAGTCACGCTTCATTTCATCGGTACAGTCAAAGGTGATGGTCATAAATTCCGCTGCGTGTTCAGCCCCTTTAATATTAATAAAATATTTTTCTCGGGCTTCATAGAGGGTTACAGGTGCAAAAGGCATAAATTCTGTGCGCCCTAAGCGTTTATTAAGCCATTGATTTACCTCAGGTTCACGAGCATGATACATAATAGAACGATTACCTAGTGCTCTGGGACCGTATTCCATGCGACCATCAAAACGGGCAACGACTTTACCATCATGGATCAGTTTAGCAACTTCAATCGCTAAGTTCTCAGGCTTTGTAAAGCTAAGTTTTTCATTACTGAGTTCTTTGTGAATATCTTCATCACTAAAGTCAGGGCCAAAATAGGCATTGCTGATAGATGGGCGGGTTGCCTCGGTGTGGGAATGGAATAAGGCGGCTCCTGTGCCACAGCCACCATCGCCCATATTGGGGTAAACAAAAATTTCTTTAACCTCAGCAATTTCAAAAATACGTTGGTTAAGCTTCACATTGGCGGTCACACCACCGGATAAAACCACTTTATTGATGCCTGTTTTTTGCACCCAATACTGAACAAATTTAACGGCCACTTTTTCTAATACATCTTGATAGGCGGCAGCTACATCAATTTTAGGAAAATGTGAGGCGAGATAACGAGAAAAATAAATATTATTAGACTCATAAATTTTAAAATCACCGGAGGATTGATCAATACGGCTTAATAAAATCTCGCTTAGTATGTCTGGGTCACCATAGGAGGCCAAGCCAACGATTTTACCTTCATGACGACCGGGCTGGTAGCCTAGGCTGGAGGTAACATGCTCATATAATGTGCCGAGGGAATTTGGGTATTGTACGCCGTGTAAACGCTTAATTTTACCATTTTTGGCTTCACTAACGGAGCCTGCAAGACCAGTACCATAGCCATCAAGGGTGATACACAAGGCCTCATCAAAACCACTGGTGTAAAAACTATTGGCGGCATGAGATAAATGGTGATCCATGCGTTTGAGTTTGTCTTTTAAGCCCAGTTGCTCCAAACCATCTTCGAGATCATTTTGCCATTTTTTAAAGGAGGCATCGGCGGCATCGGCCCATGCTTGAGAGCCTTTGATTGCCACTTTATTTGAGATGGCTGACTGACTGCCTGCTAAGTTATAAAAAGTATTATATAAAAAACCTTTTTCAACTTTCTCATTGGGTAGGTTAAGGCCATGAATATGGTCATAGCGTTTGGGTACTTTTTTCTCAGCATCTGTGAGCAGTTTTTTTAGATTACTGCTTTTAAAATGAGCTAAAAAATCCTTCTCATCATCAAGATTTTTAGCAATTAACTTGGCTTCATCCTGATAGTTCATAAAAGGATAAGCCACCATATCAATGTCTTCGATTTTGGTATTGGTGTATTGCAATGCCTTTTCAATGGCATGCATGGGGAAGCCATCTTGCTGTTTGTTTCGGGTAAACCGCTCTTCACCTGCTGCAAAAAGGATCACCCCATCTTCTACAATAGAAACATTGGTGTCCTTGTCCAGTGGTGATATGCCTAAAACCTTCATTTAAGAGTCTCCATTTTGCTTACTAATAAGCGTCTGTCTAAGTTGTGTAGGGGTGGATGCTTGACCCCCTAATTGGCTAAAGAAAAAATCAAAAAAATAACGAAATGAATCAAGAAACTGTGTGAGTTCTTGCTCATTCTGAGTATAAGCGGTCATGCCTGGTACCACACTGGGGCTGTGAAAATTCCAAGTGAATGTCCGAACCCCCTTATTATAAAGAAATTTTGTTAACTTGATATGTTCTTTTGAGGTGTATCCCTCAGGAGAAAGCATTAAGCGGTCAACAATATTTAAACGTGAAAGAATGCCACGGGCTTTAATCACTTCAAAGTAGTGAGCCAAATTATAAATGTGCTTACCTGCTTTGCCTGCGTAACCAACAAAGGCACCGCTTAAGGGGATTTCTAATAGTGCGTTTTGCTCTTCGTTTTGCTCTTCTAGGTGCTGTGCAAACCAGAAAGGTTCGGCATGGGCGTTGCTGAAATCAGGACCACCATCCTGACGATAATCGTAGGATGTGCAAATGGATAAATCAATCGTAAAGCCTAGTTCATTGAGGATCTCGGCGGTGTGTTGACCGACACCATAGCGACCGGCTTTATATATCTCAGGTGAAAAACCAAAGACCTGCTCAATTTGCTGACTTAGATGCTTAAGTTTGCTCAACTCCAGTGAGCGACTTAAATTACCTGGATACATATTGCTAAAAGTTAACTCTTCGTCAAAAGGAGGGTTAACCCAAGGGTGTAAATGAGCACCGATTTCACAATGCCCAGCAGTAAATATTTCTTGTAGAGGCTCATAGCCTGCGCTCTGGCTGGCAATAGGGTAGTCAATAACATAACAAGGGGTTATCTTATAGTCATCAAAAATAGCTTGCACGCGATGAATTTTTTCCATAGCACTGACGGCAATGGCATTTTTGTCGGGTTTTTTTGACCAATCAAATTCTTCCTCTGTGTCAATGACCACAATTAATTGTGCGGGATGGTCATGGGGAAATTTTATGGCTGGGTGATGATTAAGCATAGTTATTGTGTAATAGTTATTGTGTAATAGTGGTTCATGAGTAGGTACTTGAGGATAACTCTGTGTTTACGGAGGAAGTTTTTGCCACATGGATGTGGCAATAAAGCCTCCATGGATGGATTTACGGCGTCTTGCGTAGTAAATACAGAGTTATCCGGCATTCAAAAGTGCTTAAGCACCTGCCTATGAATAGTGGTTAGCTAATTAATAGCTTGTGTAAGCGTATATTTTTCTTTTTATGAATGCTTATGTTAATGTTGTCAGTCATTGATTCTAACCCCTATTTTTTTGGTGTACAAGGTGAAAAGACAATTAAAAAATACTATTGCTTATATCTGTGTTTTATTGATGTTGCCGGTGCTTATGTTATATCTTTTTGCTCGTCTCTTTTCTGGTGACAGTGTCTTTGCTTCCTTTTCTCAATGGCTAAGTTTGTTGCCGGGTAAAACGGGCAGTTATCTTAGAATTGCCTTTTATCGTTATGCCATGTCAGAGTGTCACCCCGATAGTGTTATTGGCTTTGCCAGTTTATTTTCCCAACAGAGCACAAGTATAAAAAAGGGCGTTTATATTGGCCCTCAATGTAATATCGGCCTGTCAACGATAGGTAAAAACACCCTAATTGCTAGCGGTGTACATATTATGAGTGGTAAAAACCAGCATAATTTTTCTGCTTTGGATACCCCCATTCAACAGCAAGGTGGGCACTATGAAAAGATCAGCATTGGTGAAGATTGCTGGATTGGTAATGGTGCTTTAGTTATGGCTAATATAGGCAAGCAATGTATTGTTGGTGCTGGCTCAGTGGTGGTGTCGGATGTCCCTGATTATGCCATTGTGGTAGGCAATCCGGCAAAAATTGTAAAAATGAGAAAATGAATACCTCTTGTGTTGATGATCATAGCAGTCGTTATCAAGTTGAGTGTTTTCATTCGATCAAGGCTATACCTGAGCGATTTACGCCTCTTTTTGAGCAGGCCTCACAAGAGAGCCTGTTTTACTCACGCCATTGGTTTTACCTATTAGAACAGTCTATTTTTCACTCTTTGGTCAGAGTGTTTACGGTATCTCTTAATGATGCCAGCCCTTTATTGATCCTACCTTGTTATGAAAGCAAACAGGGAACAGAATTACATGCCTTAAGTAATTATTATTCAGCACTTTATAAGCCTCTATGCCACTCCAGCTATCCTCATATGGTTACTGTATTTGATGCCCTTATCAGAGAAATTAACCGCCATCACTATCAGCGTATTTGTTTACCAGCAATGCCAAAGGACAAAGTGTATGAGCAATTACAGCAGAGATTTTCTTATCATGCTTATATGACAAAATCTTTTTTTTGCTTTGGTAATTGGTATGAGCCGATTGAAACATCCGTGTTTACGGATTATCTTAGTCATAGACCTTCTCAGCTTAGAAATACGTTACGCAGGAAAGCAAAAAAACTCACTGATCACCACATTGTTATTTCCTCGGAGCCAAAGGAAATACAACGGCTTTTCCCCCACTATCAAGCAATTTATGCCAAAAGTTGGAAAGGGGATGAAGCTTATCCCGACTTTATTGAAGAGATGGTTTTTTCCTTGGCACGAAAAGGAGTTATGCGAGTTGCTATTGCCTATATTGCCAATAAGCCAGCCGCAGCACAATTATGGATGGTTACTAAGAGCCGTGATCAAAAGTGTGGTCAGAGCAATGCGGTGGCCAGCATCTATAAGCTGGCCTATGATCCCCATTTTAAAAATAGCTCGATTGGTTCGATCCTGACCGCAGCGATGTTTAAGCATGTGATAGAGCAAGACCGAGTGAGTAAAATTGATTATTTAAGTGGCGATGATGCTTATAAAAAAGATTGGATGTCTAATAGAAATGAGCGTTGGGGCTTGTTAATGTATAACAAAAGAACATTCAAGGGATTTTTTCTAGGACTTGTTTCGCTTATTTTTCGTACCATAAAAAAGAAACTCAAGGCGTTAAAGAGGGCTTTTTTTAGCCTAAAAGAGCGTGTATGATAGCGTAAAATTTCTCAAGAGCGAATATGAATGCCCCATTTAGAGCAAGTAAAACAAATATTTAAGCAGACACTAAAACTGGGTGATTCTTTTGATGCCAGTAATGCAGAAACCGTGTTGTTGGGAAATTTTCCTGAATTTGATTCTTTGGGAATTATTTCTGTTATCAGTGCCATAGAAAGCGAATTTAATATTGTGGTCGAGTGGGATGAACTCAGTGGTGATACCTTCGAAACACTAGGCACATTGGTTGCCTATATTGATGAGAAACTAGCTTAACTAAACAAGCATTTCTTTAACATGGGGATGGCCTAAAAAGTTTTCTGGGCTGGCGGTTCTGCCATAGGCACCGGATTGTAAAATAACCACATAGTCACCCACCGCGGCTTTGGTTAAGAGCATATTATCTGCTAAGGTATCCAATGGGGTGCATGATGGCCCGACAATGGTGACGTATTCCATCTCTCTTTCTTCTGTATGAGCTCGTGTCTTGTGGGCCTGTTTCTTACTGATGTGCACAGGGTAATTCTTACGGATCACCTGACCAAAATTACCTGAGTTGGGCAGGTGGTGATGCAAACCACCATCACAAACCAAATAGGTTTTACCTCTGGATTCTTTCTTATCAATCACTTGGCTGATATAAATCCCCGCCTCACCTACCAAATAACGCCCTAGCTCAATGGTGATTTTTTTCTGTTGAAATTGTGGATACTGCTTGAGCAGCTCATGTAAATTATGAGTGATGGCCTCGACATTAAGTGCTTTATCACCAGCAAAATAGGGGATACCAAAACCACCGCCAATATTAATACTTTGGTAGTCATCAATGCCATGTAGTAGTTGAGCAGCTAAGGCAAAGGTTTGTTGATGAGCCTCAATAATGGCATCGCTATTAAGATTTTGTGAACCGCAAAAAATATGCAAACCAGCAAAGTTAAGCTGATACTGTGCTAATGATTGCAGGATGTTGGGTATCTTTTCTGCGTCAATGCCAAATTGTTTGGCTCCTCCTGACATTTTCATACCAGAAGCCTTTAGTTCAAAATCAGGGTTTACTCGTAGAGCAATCGTGGGCAGAGTATTTAATTGCTTGCCTAATCGGTCAACATGTTTCAGCTCATTCTCTGATTCGACATTAAGGCAAACGCCACTGCTGATAGCGGCAACTAATTCTTGCTCTGTTTTTCCAGGGCCGGCAAAACTGATGTTTTCTGCTAAGACACCAGAGTTTAAGGCGATTAACAGTTCACCATGGGAGGCAATATCTAAACCGTGGACATAATTAGCAACATGTTGTACAAGCGCAGGCATAGGGTTGGCTTTAAGAGCATAGTGTAGCTGAACTTGTGTAGGTAATTGCTCAAGCAATGAGTTAATCGTTTGGCTGATCTGTTGGCGATCATAGATATAGGCGGGTGTTTGCCCAACAATATTAATTAATTCGGTAATGCCTTTACCGGCAATCAATAAATGCCCATCTTGATTAGGGTATGGAAATAGCTCTGCTGAATGTGTGCGTAATGGTGTTTTATTGGGCATGATCGGTCTTTTGATATAAATTCTGATAGTGATTAAAGAGCGCCTGTCGATCAATTTTATTATTTTGATTATAGGGCAAAGCATCGCTATGGAACAATGCCATTGGTTGCATATAATTAGGCAAATGTTGCTGGCAATAGTGTTTTAATTGTGCGCTGGGATCCCCGTCACAAGACGCTTTTGTTGAGCTAAAGATGGCAATAATAGCCTGCCCAAGCTCTGGATGAGGTATGCCTAGTACCAGTGTTTCTTTAACTGCATCACATTGTTGGATCAGGGTTTCAATTTCCTCAGGGCTGACTCGATAACCCGAGGTCTTAATTAAGTTATCTTTACGAGCAATAAAATAGAGATAGCCATCCTTATCACGTTGTACAATGTCTCCTGACCAAAGAGCAATCTCAGTAGCATATTGTGTGGTGTGATAGCGCCTAAAATAGCGTGCGGTTTGTTCGGGTGCATTCCAATAGCCTTGAGCAACTAATGAGCCACGATGGACTAACTCACCTTGCTCGCCAATATTACACTCACTGCCATCCTCTCGTAATACCAAGACCTCAGCATTTGGAATGGCAATACCAATGGCATCTTTATGAGTGCTCAGAGCCTCTGGTGGTACATAGGTTGAGCGAAATGCCTCGGTTAGGCCATACATAAGATAGGGCTGGGCGTTGGGCAAAGCCGTTATTAATTGATCCAATACCGAACTGGGCAAAGATCCACCAGAATTACAAAAATAACGCAAACTGCATGGCGTTGGCCATGATAATGAGGCCAGCTTTATCCATAATGAGGGGACGGCGGCCAAAGCAGTAATCTGGTGTTTTTCGATAAGAGTAATAATATCTTTAGCAAACAAATAATCCATTAAAACAGCAGTAGCACCGACAAAAAAAGCACTGCTAATTTGGCTGAGACCATAATCAAAACTCAATGGTAAGACAACTAAAATTTTATCCTCAGAGGTGTTTTTTAGATAGTGACAAACACTTTGAGCACCAGATAATAGGTTTCTATGGGAAAGCATAACGCCCTTAGCCTGTCCGCTACTACCTGATGTGTACAGTATTGCCACCGTGTCGGTATCAATCCCCTGAGGTGTGTAAGTGCTTACTTTTGGAGCGGACACATCATCTAAATAAAATAATTGAATTTTTTTATTAGTAAAGTGAAACTCATGCGTTGGTTTATCTATTAGCAATATTTGTAAAGAGGGCAGTTTTTCTATGCTCTGTTGCAATATGGCTAAGCGGGCACTATTGGTAATGAGCAGTTGGCTTTGACTATCCTGAAGAATATGCTGAACTTGCTTTGTTTTTAACACGGGATTAATAGGAATAAACACCGCCCGACACAATGAAATGGCAAAAAAAGTAGCAACGGTGGTGTTTGATTTAGGTAAATAAATGCTAATATGATCGCCAGCTTGAATACCAAGGTGCAATAAAATAGCGCTTAAATGCTGACATTGATCGGCAAGTTGCTGATAATTTATGCTGTCATTTTGGTGCACTAAAGCCGTTGCCAAAGGCCGTTTAAGCGCTTGAGATTGCACCAAATGATGTAACAAAAAGTTCGCCATTGTTGTTCTCAATTAGGGAGTATAAAGGTCAGCTTTTTATCGTGAGTTGATATTTTTTTATTATGAAGTGCTATTATACCCCTTAATCGGAGTGATGGATCAAACTCACTCTCTACGATGTAAAATAGACCAATTAAAATACCCTATGAGTTTAGCACAGCCTATTGTCCGTAAAGCAACAATTCATGACTTCGATAAAGTCTATCCCTTATTAAAAAAAATAAGGCAAGATCGGGCGGATAAAGCCTATTGGCAAAATTTATTTAACGATCATTGGCACTTTGGTGAATTTTCACCGGGGATTATTTTACAATCCGGTGATGAGATTGTGGGTTTTTTAGCCACTATTTATAGCCGACAATACCATAATAACAAGCAACACACTTTTTGTAATTTAAGCAGTTGGATTGTCGATGAGGCATACCGTAGCTATAGCTTTATGATGCTTTTACCTCTACTTAAAGAAAAAAAGATAGTGCTTACCAGTTATACCTCCAATGATATTTCTTATGCCATCTATCATAAACTAAACTTTCAAGATGGTAACACCCACCAACGTATTGTGTATGCTTCGCCCTCACTAACGCATTTTTTTAATGCCGATGCCTATCAAATTATTGTTGATGCAGAGGCAATACAGGCTCGTCTTAATGAGCATGATCGACAAGTCTATGTGCATCATCAGTCTTTTCATACGCAATGCTATTTGATCACTTATCAGAACACGTATTGTCTGATCATGGGTGAACGGGTGAAGACGATGTTCCATGTCTATAGTGTCAGTGATTGTGCCTTTTTACAACAACACTTAGGTCGGGTACGCAATCAACTGATGCATCAAATGCAGGTAAAATCCCTACTTATTAATGAAAATTGCCTTAATAAAAAGGCACTCTTTCTCAGTCGAAAAGTGCAATGGGGTTTGCCTTATCAATATAAAACACAGGATCCTGATATTGTTGATCCCAGCCCTGTGTATTCGGAGTTATTTTTGCTAAAAATGTAAGGCCTTGGTGAGTGGGGATGTTATGTCTTAGAGCGTGCCTTAGAGCGAGACTTAGAGGCTTAATTGTTTACTGAGTAGCTCCAAATCAGCAGGTGTATTCACATTTAAAAAGGCCTCTTTTTGATCAGAAAAATCCAACTTTAGTGCACCATTATCCATTAACCACTTGCCTAATTTATGTTCATTGCTTTGCAGAGAATGATTTAATGCCCTAAAGATATCCTTATGAAGTAAGTTATAGGTTGGTTGCTTATACTGACCATCAAAAACTAATACCGCCTGAACCTGAGCTTGTTTGATGCTCTCAAGCATTCGGGCAGCTAAATCTAGGGGTAATAAAGGACCATCACAAGGGACAGTAAGTAAGTAGTCACTTTTACTCTGCGCCAAGCCACGCGACATACCTGCCAAAGGCCCACGATAATCATCAAACTCATCGACTAATACCTCGTAGCCAAATTGCTGATAACTGTCAATGTGCCGATTAGCGCTGATTAAGACCTGTTCAACCTGAGGCTGGAGTCGAGCAATAACATGCTCAATCATTGCTTTTCCCTGTAACTCAAGTAAGCCTTTATCATGGCCGTTCATACGACTAGAGCGCCCGCCCGCTAAAATAAGACCGGTAATTGGGAGTGAATGCTTATCTTTATACAATGGATATCAACCTATGAGCGTACTTGAGTCTAAATAAAGGTCGATTATAGCAGATAGTAAGAGCTATTTGCCTTTAATGAATATCAGTATATTAATGTTAAATTATATGCTAATATTAGCAATAACTGGAAAGTTTTATATGATGGTCTAAACTACCAGAATAACATTCTCATGCAGGCAATAAGTGCAAGCTATTCTATTGATTTATCTAGGTTAAAGTAATTCATTATTTTGACGATAATATACTTGTAAAAATCAAGTAAAAAGCAACGCACAACAATAAACACGATAGGTAACGTTTAATGAGCATTAGCAAAAAAATACATCTCCCTCTTATTATTTCCCTCTTTCTTGGTATTTGCATTGTCATTTTGAGTTCATGGCATAGTCTGGCTGAAATTAAAGAGGAAGTTTATCAGACAGAGCAAACGAAATTGAGCAATTTTTTTGAGCAAAAATATCAGGCAAAACTGGATGTTGCGATTTCTAATGTGATTAATCTGGCACAAAACCACTATGTCGTCTCATCACTTAAAGAGAATGATCGTAATATTGCTATTAATGGCTTAAAGACCATTATTAAGGACTATAAAGAAAATACTAAGTTTCATAATATAAGAATACACCTGCATGATAAAACCATTCATAGTTTTTTGAGAATTTGGAAACAAGATAAATTTGGTGATGATCTGAGTGGTTTTCGACATACGATAGTGTCCGTTAAGCAAAATAAAAAGCCCATTGCTGCCATAGAAATTGGTCGTGCCGGCTTAATTTTAAGAGGCATTGCGCCCATTGTAGAAAATAATACCTATCTGGGTAGTGTGGAGTTTATGCAAGGCCTTAATTCTATTATCAGAGATGCCAAAGCTCAAGGGATGGAGAGCTTTATTGTTATGGACTCAAACTATTTGAGTACCGCGACTAAGTTGTCAAGTGCTAAAAAATTAAACTCTCAATTTGTGCTGGCATCCAAAGCACAAAACCTGAATCAAGATTTTTTTGATGAATTAAAAGAGCATGACATTAGCCTTGCGGGTAAAAGCGCTCATTATTTTTATAGCAGTGTAGCGATTAAAGATTTTCAAAACAGAGTGGTAGGCTATGCAGTATTAGGTGAAAAATTATCTAAAGTTGACACATTGGTCAGTCATGCCAGCTCTGCTATGATCTTACAAATTGTCATAATGATGATTTTAGATATCATTGTGTTGATTTTTTTAGCCACAGTCATACATCGAGTCATTATCAAGCCGATTAAACATATTTCTGATGAGTTAACAAAAGAGGGCGGTGTTCTCAACAAACACTTCAAGATTAATTCAAATGATGAATTATCGCTTATTGCAGAGCATTTTAATCAATTGGTGGAAAATATTAGAGAGATTGTGACCAATGCTCAGGCAAATACCCAAGAGGCACACCAAAAATTACACGAGTTCTCTGAATTATCAACACAAACCATTCAAGATTCTACAATAGTGAGTGAGCAATTAAGCCTATCCAATAATGAGACCAGTGAAATTACCCGCTTTACTCATGAGTCAATAGCGTCTACTCAAGATGTGTTGGGAGAAATACATAAAGCAAATGGCCTAATGAATGAGGCAAACCAATCAATGGCTGAGTTAAAAGCAGATGTCGAACATAATGTCAGTATGGAAACTGAGGTATCTAAAAAGTTATTGAGTTTATCGAATGAGATCAGTCAGGTAAATGGTGTCTTGGAAGTCATCGAGAATATTGCTGAGCAAACCAATTTACTGGCACTTAATGCGGCGATTGAGGCTGCTCGGGCAGGTGAACAAGGCCGAGGTTTTGCAGTCGTGGCTGATGAAGTGCGTCAACTGGCCATTCGAACTCAGGAATCATTGGATGATGCCAATCAAACGGTTGGGTCGGTTATTAACAATATTAATGAGCTGAATACAGAAACACAAAGTGGCGTGTCAGAATTATCACATCTTATTGATACATCGAATCTGGTGTCATCACAAATTAATGAGAATACCATTATTTTAAACCAGACCACTGAAGACTTTACTCGAGATATGGCGCAGTTAGAACAAATTGGCAAGAAAATTGAAAAAATTGATCATCATTTACACTCTTCGGCTGAATTGAGTTCTAAAAATGTCACCGCCATTAAGAGTATGAGCAGTAAGCATAATGAAACAGTGAATATGATTAAGGAATTTGAGCACTTATTAAAAGAATTTTAGATGAAAGATAAAACAAATAGTGACTAACTTTAAATGGATGGATAAATATCAAGTAGCTCTTAATAATGGGTATGCTATACTAATTTACCACAATACATAAGCTTACTTTGATGATATATGGATACTAAAAATAATAAAATCTTCATTATTGATGATGAACCCGTTAACTTGAAGTTACTGGATAAGCTATTAAGTAAACATGGTTATACAGATCTAGTGTTAATTCATGATCCAAGAGAGGTTATTGAGCAATACAAGGGGCAACGACCGGATCTTATTTTACTTGATATTAATATGCCATATCTCAATGGCTTTGAAGTCATGGCACAATTGCAGGCCTTGAATGATCCTCTCTTGCCTCCAATTGTCATATTGACAGCGCAGAATAGTAAAGAATATTTGATGAAGGCTTTGGAGGCGGGTGCCCGAGATTTTTTAACCAAGCCCTTTGATGGTTATGAGCTACAAATGCGAGTAAGAAACCTGCTGGATGCCCATTTAGCTCATCGAATGTTACATGATCAAAAAAATGTGCTCGAAGAAATGGTGGTTGAGCGCACCGAAAAATTGCAACGGACACAATTGCAGATAGTACAGCGTTTGGGTATGGCTGCAGAGTATCGTGATGAAGATACCGGTAATCATGTTTTACGTATGAGCCATATCTCTATGGTGCTTGCAAAGGCAGTGGGCTGGAGTCAGAAAAATTGTGAATTGATATTATATGCCAGTTCCATGCATGATGTTGGCAAAATTGGTATTCCAGACAGTATATTGCTTAAGCCTGGCAAGCTGGATGCAGATGAATGGGAATTAATGAAAACCCATACCACCATTGGCGCAGAACTATTGGCTCATGATGACTCAGAGTTAATGAAAATGGCACATGAAATTGCTCTGAGTCATCATGAACGTTGGGATGGGTCTGGATACCCGAATGGTTTGGCTGGTGAAGCTATTCCTAAATCAGGGCGTATTACTGCTTTGGCTGATGTTTTTGATGCCCTAACCTCTCCCCGACCTTATAAAAAAGCATGGTCAATTGATGATACCATGGCGCTAATTAAAGACGCTAGTGGCAAACACTTTGACCCTGAGTTGGTTGATATTTTTATACAACAATTAGCTAATATATTGGCGGTAAGAAAACAATTTTTAGACGAAGAATAGAAAATAAGAGGAGCAAGAGAAAGGTGTTGTATTTTTCTTTTGCTAGAATAAGACTGATTCTAAACGAATAGGATACGCTTTAATGTCACAATTACAACGCATATTATATGTTGAAGATGAGCCTGATATTCAGGCTATTGCAACAATGGCACTGGAAATGGTAGGTGGCTTTAGCGTCAAAGTCTGCTCATCTGGAGAGGAAGCACTTGCTGAGGCTGAAGCCTATGCTCCTGATATGATTTTATTGGATGTGATGATGCCCGGTATGGATGGTCCCACAACGCTTCAGGCATTAAGGGAAAAACCGGCATTGAGCCAACTGCCCGTGGCCTTTATGACCGCAAAAGTCCAACCTCAAGAAATAGAATACTACAAATCATTAGGCGCACTTGATGCCATTGCTAAACCCTTTGACCCGATGACATTGGCCGATCAGGTTAGGGCTATTTGGAACTCTCGCATATAAATTCCTTTTGTACTTATCACAGATATATGTGAATTATTGGATAACACCAAGATGGTAGATTCAAACAAATCTGAACTGCAAAACAAGCTTAAAGCGTTGCAACAAAACTTTAAAGCGCAGTTGGCTAAAAAAACAACCGATATTGAACATTTGTGGCTTGCTATAAAGCAGGAAACCAACCGTTCAAAACTACAAGACTTACATCGTATGGTGCACTCACTGGCAGGTTCTGGCGGTACCTATGGTGCCATGGCTGTGAGCACTCAGGCAAGAATGTTAGAGCAAATGCTCCTATCGCTTCTTAACGATGAAAACGTGCAAAGTAGTCAGAATCTTCCCCATACGGTATGCGATCAAATCAACCAATTAATCTTAGATTTACAGGATATTGCCCTAGCCTGGCAGCCTTCTGATATTCCCTATATTCCTCCTGAAAAACCACTAAAATCTGCCGATAATAGTTTAATTTATCTTATTGAAGATGACATTGTATTAGGGCAAAACCTAAAGATAGATATCGAGTCTTATGGCTTTGAAGTGGTGCATTTTACAGAATTAAATACCTTTGAAAAGGCAGTAAAAGAGCAAATGCCAGCGGTTATCCTTATGGATATTGTTCTTAAAGAGGGTGATATCGCAGGTGCTGAGGCGATATCACGTTTAAAAAAGACTCTGGATATTATGCCGCCTGTTATTTTTATGTCGGTGCGAGATGATATTGTTGCACGCTTAGCCGCAGCCAGAGCGGGTGCGAATCGTTATTTTTCCAAACCATTGAATATGGAAAAATTATCACAGACACTGGCCGGCCTGACTCTGCGTTCTAAAATGCATCCCTTTCGCATCTTGGCTATTGATGATGACAAGGCATTATTAGATTACTATGAAACGGTACTTGGTAATGCCGGTATGGAAGTCAAAACATTAACCGATCCGATGAAAACATTGCGTGCTTTAAATGAATTTCGTCCAGATGTGATCCTTGTTGATGTGTATATGCCTAATTGTTCTGGTCCTGAGTTGGCAGAGGTGATCCGTCAAGATGATGGCTGGAGCTTGACCCCCATTATCTTTTTATCAACCGAATCAAACCTGAGTCGTCAACTATCAGCGATGAACCAGGGGGGCGATGATTTTTTAGTTAAGCCGATACAGGCAAGTCATTTAGAAGCTGCAGTGACGGCCCGTGCCAAGCGTGCTCGTTGGACCACTCGTCTCAGAGATGATTTACAACGAGCTAAAAGAGACAATGAATTTCAGTTGGTTACGATGAACCAACACGCCATCGTGTGCATAACCAATCCTAAAGGAGAGATCACTTATGTCAATGATAAATTTTGTCGGGTGAGTGGTTATCGCAGAGAAGAATTATTAGGCCAGACGAACCATATTGTCAATTCAGGTGTACAGAGTCATGATTTTTATAAGACCATGTGGCAGACCATTAGTCAGGGAAATGTATGGCAAGGAATTATGTGCAACCTGAGCAAAAATGCTAAAAAATACTGGGTCGATGCCACCATTGTTCCCTTTGTTGATGAAATGGGCAAGCCCTATAAATACGTTACCACACAAACAGATATTACCTCCTTTAGAGAGAGTGAAAATAAATACCGTTCCTTATTTGAATTGTCAGATGATGCAAATGTTATTTTAGATAAAAAAGGCTTAATTGATTGCAATCAATCCACTATCACAATGTTTGCTTGTAAAGATAAAGAAAAATTTTTAGCGATGACGCTTAATGATATTTTTCCACCATTGCTACCCAGTGAGAGCAGTACACAGTTAATAACAGTCAATGAAAAGATTCAAACAGCCTATGAAACGGGTCATGATTTCTTTGAGTGGACGCTTAAAAATAGAGCAGGAGATGAATTTCAGGCAGAAATAACGCTGACACCAATGGTTGTTGAGGGGCGTTATTTACTACAAGCCATTATTCGAGATGTGACGGCAGAAAGACAAGCCAAGCAAGAGCTGATCTGTGCACGCGAAGCAGCGGATGAAGCCAATCATGCTAAATCACAATTTCTCGCCAGTATGAGTCATGAACTGCGCACACCAATGAATGCCATTATTGGTTTTAGCCAATTATTACAAATGGACTCTGATTTGGATGAATCACAGCTTGATAGTATTGGTGAGATCATAAAAGCAAGTGAGCATTTGTTGAAGCTGATTAATGAAGTTCTGGATCTGGCTAAAATCGAAGCGGGGAGTATTGAATTATCCATTGACAGTGTTGATCTTAAAGAAGTGGTCTCTGAATCATTGTATCTTATTGAAGCAATGGCAAGCAAACGAGGCATTCAAATTGAACTGATCCGTAATGGTAAGCATATCGATCAGAAAAATATGCCCGATCAATGCTTAATGGTTCGGGCTGATTTCACTCGCCTTAAACAAGTGTTGTTAAACTTATTAAGTAATGCAGTTAAGTATAATCGAGATAATGGCAAGCTCACTATTTGTTGTGATCAATTGGACAATAATCGAGTTCGAGTGGCTGTTTCTGATACCGGTAATGGCTTAACGGCAGAGCAACAAGCCTTATTATTTAAACCGTTTGAGCGTCTTGGTTTGGAATCTTCGAACATAGAGGGGACGGGTATTGGGCTGGTGATCAGCAATAATATTGTCCAGCTTATGGGCGGTACTATTCATGTCGATAGTCAAGAGGGAAAAGGATCAACCTTTTGGTTTGAATTGGACGGTGACATTATGAATCCAAATAATAAGGTAGAGGCTATTAATAGTGATAGCCCAATAAAAATAGATGCATCTGAAAAACAGCAGGAAAGACAAGAAAAAGACTATGAACATAGTGTTTTATACATTGAAGATAATCCAGCAAATATGCGTTTGGTGTCTCAATTATTAGCTCGCCATCCATCACTTTATCTATGGACGGCACCAGAACCCTTACTGGGTTTGGAGTTAGCCTTAGCACATTTACCGGACTTAATCTTATTGGATATTAATCTACCCGGTATGAGTGGTTTTGAAGTGCTTAAGCGACTACGAGAATATAAAGAAACAAAAGATATTACGATTATCGCCGTGAGTGCCAATGCCATGGAAAGAGATATATCAAAAGCAATGGAGGCAGGTTTTGATGGTTATATTACCAAACCCATTAATGTAGTTGAATTTCTAAAAACCATAGATGAGGTACTTTTAAAACCTAATGACCAATAAAAATACGGATAAGGTTGATTCTGTTGAGATAAATTCTACTGAATCATTGGTACCTGAATTTAGTGTATTTGCCTTTAAAACAAATATCTATAGCCATTCTGTTGCCAGTGAGCAGGTCAGGATGCTCTTTGGTTATAGCCAGTTAATTTCAATATCGAATAGTTTTTTTGCAGCATTATTTGTTGCTTTTATGTGGCCAAGTAATTCTCATTTTATGTTACTGACATGGTTAGGTGTGATTTTTACGATATCACTATTTCGTTGGTTCTCAGCGGTCTTTTATAATAAAAGAAATAAAGAAACGGATAATACCTCGGCTTGGATAAATGTCTTTATGCTATTGACTGCCGTTAATAGTACGACTTGGGGGGTAGCCAGTGTTATTTTCTTTTCCAGTGCCAATGTCGGTGAACAGTATCTTATTGCTCTTTTTATCTTTGGTTTGGCCTCATTAGGTATTTCAATTTTTTCTATTATACCCAAGGTTATGTATGCCCTATTGATCCCCACCATGTTGCCATTTACTATTTTAATGATACTTCAAGATGGCTATTCATTTCATTTGCTGGCTATTGGTATGATGTTTGCCTTTTTGTTTTTTATTTTTGCAAGTAGAAAATCGTATATAAATACCTATGAAAACATTTATTATCATATTAAAGAAGTTGAGCAGAGAAAAACACTGGTTTTAGCCAAAGAACTTGTAGAAAAATCCAGCAAAGCGAAGTCTGACTTTTTATCAAGAATGAGCCATGAATTGCGCACCCCTTTAAATGCTATTTTAGGTTTTTCTCAAATGTTGGAACTGGATGCAGATGATCTTTCTCATACTCAAAAAGACAATGTTTCTGAAATTCTTAATGCCGGTCAACACTTGCTAAACCTTATTAATGAAGTATTGGATTTATCCCGTATCGAATCTGGCAAGCTGGATATACATTTAGAGAATATAAGTGTAAGCCGTAGTTTACATGAGGCCATTAAATTAATTCAAGAGCAAGCAAAAAACAGACATATTCACATTGTTGATCACATCAGCGAGCAGGACTTTTATGTTTATGCCGATGCGATTCGCCTTAAGCAGGTACTTGTTAATCTACTCTCCAATGCCGTTAAATATAATTGTGATCACGGTGAAATTATATTAGAGGCTCACGTTATCGATGGGCTTTATTTAACGATCAATATTACCGATACAGGAGAAGGCTTAACAGAACAAGAAGTAGACTTGTTATTTGTCCCCTTTGATCGCTTAAATGCAACAAATAATGTCGAAGGGACAGGGATTGGACTTGTTATTACACAACATCTAATAACACTAATGAATGGCAAATTACATGTTATTAGCTCTCGGGGTAAGGGCAGTACCTTTTCTATTGAATTATTGTTGCCAGAAGTATAAAGGCTATTAATGAAACTTCAATCCATTGTGTTAGCTTTAACCTTAGTGATTTTTAGCATTATTGCTGCTATTGGCTATTATGCCGATATAAGTTGGTCTGATAATGTTTTAGATGAGGCTCAAAAAAACACTGAAATACAATCGCTTATGTTAGCACATGATTTTAGCTCCTTTGTAAAAAATCAAAAAAAACCAGTTCGAACCCTTGCTAATATACAAAGCATTCAAAAAGCCGTTATCTATGCAGATAAACAAAGCCTTCAGCAAGCGAATCAATTATTAGATATTTTTTGTGCCACTTTAGATGCCATGACCTGCTATTTAATGGATAAAGAAGGGCTTACCATTGCCTCAAGTAACCGTCATTCAAAACACAGTTTTGTGGGTAAAAATTACTCATTTCGTCCTTATTTTAAGTTTGCTATTGAAGGTGTACCCTTTACTCATTTAGCCTTGGGCATTACCTCCAAAAAAAGAGGTGTTTATTTTAGTCATCCTGTCATGAATAAGGACAATATTCCTCAGGGAGTTGTTGTTGTTAAATATTCAGTCTTAGATATGGAGGGCTTATTTCACAATGTTCCTGGTATTGTCACCATTACGGGCAGCGATGGTATTGTCTTTGCTACGAATAAAATAGACTGGTTATATAAAAGTTTATGGCTATTATCAGAAGCAGAAAAAAAAGCCTTATTAAAAAGAGAAGTCTTTAGCGATGAAATGCCTGAAAATATTGGTATTCATCATGCATCTGATCAGATAAAAGCAGGGGACTCTACCGCTTATTTATTAGCCACACAGCAACTCGATGGCTTGCTTGGCTGGCAATTGAGCTACTTTATTGAGTTGGCTGATGTGCAAATGACTCAATATGAACTATTTAAAAAAATGCTGACTTCTTGGCCAGCACTATTACTGTTGTTTCTGGTATTTATCACCCTATGGTTATACGTTATTGCTAAGCAAGAAATCACGAAACGCTCGATTATGAAACAGGATCTCTTTATTGCTAAAGAGCAGGCAGAAAAAGCTAATCAAGCAAAATCAGAATTTTTATCACGCATGAGCCATGAATTAAGAACGCCTTTAAATGCCATCCTTGGTTTTGCGCAAATGCTGGAACTAGATGCAAAAAACTTTAATGACTTGCAACAAGAGAATATTAAAGAAATTCTTCAAGGAGGGCATCACTTGTTGCATCTAATTAATGAAGTGCTTGATTTATCTCGTATTGAATCAGGAAAATTAGAAACCTATATGAGTATGATCGAGCTGAAAGATGTTATCCAACAAGCCTTAGTATTAGTTCAAGTACAAGCAAATAGAAAACAATTACGCATTATTAACCACCTAAGTGATCAAAACGTACCCGTTTATGCCGATCATCTTCGCCTTAAGCAAGTCATTGTTAATTTGCTGTCAAATGCAGTTAAGTACAATAGAGAAAAGGGCTCCATTATTATTGAATATTATATTCTTGATGAGGATACTCTGAGTTTGTCTATTAGTGATACCGGTTACGGTATCAGTGATGCAGATATGAAAAAATTATTCATTCCCTTTGAGCGTTTAAATACGGATCATAATATTGAAGGTGCTGGTATTGGGCTGGTTATTAGTCACCACTTAATGATGCTAATGGGTGGCCAATTGGGTGCCCAAAGTCGAGAAAATGAAGGCAGTACTTTTTGGTTAGAATTACAGAGACAAGAACCTAAAACAGAACCTTTATTAGAACCTCAACTAGAAATAAAATCACTATGAGATTAATGCTTTCAATTATTGAGTTCTTATTTTTTTAGGTTAAACAGGGAATTTAAGGAAAGTGAATAAAATAACTCTAGTAAGTTCCCAAAAGAATTATGGTCGATAAGAAAACAGATAATACGTATTATAAATTTTATTGAGGTTTTTTTGTGTTTGAAAATATGAAAATAAAAACAGTGGGCTTACTGATAGCCCTTATGTTAACGATGGTTGTTCTGGTTGTTAGTATGGACGCTTATGAACTTAATAAGGAACTTACGGGTGTCAAAACATCATGGGTAAAATTTAATGCAGAGCGCTCAACACGCTATCGAATGTTGCGGGGCTTAAATGCTGTTTTGGGTTATGGTGGTATGATCCATAACTTCAAAAATTTCTTTATACGTAAAGATAGCCTCTATTTAAGAAAAGCAGAGCAATCCATAGCTACTGCTCACTTTATTGTGGCGAATTATAGAACGATTGCCGATGCCGAAGAGCAGCTTGCTTTAAATAAAATTGAAGTGATGTTGAATGATTATTCAATCTCATTGGCTTTGATTGAGAAACTACAAAGCGTAGGAGTCAATGCGGATCAAATATCTCACCAAGTGGCGGTAAATGATAAAAAAGCAATTAAAAGTTTATTGTTGTTGCAAAATAAGAGTTTAGAAAATAGCTATGAGCAGGGAGAAAATGTATTAAAGGGCAGTAAGCTGCAACTTCTTAATTGGTTAAGAAGTGGTATGGGCTATAATGGTATGATTCATAATTTTAAAAATTATATTATCCGCCATGATGAGCAGTATTGGCATTCTGCACAACGTGATTTTGCTTATTTATCTCAGGTATTGGCTGACTATAAAAAACTGCCTCTGAATAATGATGAGTCTCAAGCAATACAGACATTGCAAGACGTTATTGAGCATTATAAAAAAAATATTGTTTTGGCTAGAAGTCTTATTTCTAAAGGAAAAACGGTTGAGCAAATTGATAAAGTCGTGGCCATTAATGATCAAATAGCCTTTGATGCCTTTTCTGCTATTGGTCGGGTTATTAACCAACAAAATGAGCAGGAATCTAAAATAGTAACGAATACCTTACAAACCTTAGACCGAGGTGTAGAAGTTCGCACCATGGTCATTGTGACCTTATTGGTCTTATCTATTGTGGCAATTATGTGGCTCTTAATCAGCAAAATTATTAGCCCAATTTCGTATCTTACCCAGATAATGCAAAAGTTAGCAGATAATAAACTGGATACGATTATTGATATAGAAACGGGCAATAATGAAATTGGTATTATGGTAAAAACACTTAAGGTGTTTAAAAGTAATGCTATCGTCACCTTAAAAGATGCCCAATTGATAAAAAAAATTATGTCATCAGCAGGTGAAGGCATTTATGGGGTGGACACTCATGGCATTATTACCTTTATTAACCCAAAGGCTGCACAGATGTTGGGCTGGGATGAGAATGAACTATTAGGGCAGGATATTCATAAGCTCTGCCACTATAAACATTTAGATGGTTCTGACTATCCTATTGATGATTGCCCAACACGACTTGCTATGGAACGCTGTCAGGAAACAGAAGCTACTGATGAGATTTTTTGGCACAAAAATGCTGAGAGTTTCCCAGTGGAAATGACCACAACACCGCTTATTGAAGATGATAAGGTTTCTGGTGCGGTGGTGTTATTTCAAGATATTACCGAACGCAAACGTGTCGAACGAATGAAAACAGAATTTATTTCTACGGTCAGTCATGAGTTACGCACACCGCTCACTTCTATTCGCGGCTCGTTAGGCCTAATTATGGGAGGAGCTGTTGGTGAACTGCCACAAAAAGCAGGTGAACTACTTAAAATTGCCAGCAATAATACCGAGCGTTTGTTGATGCTCATTAATGATATTTTGGATGTTGAAAAAATTGAAGCGGGTTCAATGAATTTTCAATTTGAGAATTTACCACTCATGCCTATGGTTGAACAGGTATTGCAAGATAATGCCGCTTATGCCGATCAATACGGAGTAAAGTTTGTATTAAAAACAACTGAGAGTGATGCGACTATCTATGCGGACAAGGGACGCTTTATGCAAGTTATGGCCAATCTCCTTTCCAATGCGGCAAAATTTTCTCGTGAGAATGAAAATGTAGAAATATCGGTTGTCTGTACTCATAATCATTGGGTGCGCATTTCTGTCACCGATCATGGCTTTGGTATCCCAGATGAATTCCAACCTAAATTATTTGACAAGTTCACGCAATCAGATTCCTCAGACACTAGGCAAAAAGGTGGCACTGGATTAGGTCTTAGCATCACTAAAGCAATTATTGAAAAACATAATGGTATTCTAGATTTTGTGAGTCGGGAAGGTATTGGCACCACCTTTTTTGTGGATCTCCCTAGCCAAGCCGAAATAAAAACCGATGAATTAACTAAAGACAACTTAGCTTCTGATAATAAGGATCATGAAACAATTCTTATTATTGAAGATAATGAAGATGTGGCGACTTTGTTACGCATGATGCTGACTCAAGGTGGGTACAATAGTGATATTGCTTATACTATTGGCGAAGCACGAAATTATTTACACAATAGAACGTATAAGGCCATTACGCTTGATCTTGCTTTATCACATGAAAATGGTATCGAATTTTTAGAAGAGTTACGCCAAAATGCATCGACTAAAGATATTCCGGTTGTTGTTGTTTCGGCCAAAGCAGATGAAACTAAGCGAGAACTCAATGGTGGTGCACTTGCTTTAGCGGATTGGCTTAATAAGCCGATTGATGAAAGTCGTTTGCTTGATGTGATACAGCAGGCAACATCAGAAGGCAAAAAGCCAAGAGTGTTACATGTGGAAGATGATGATGATGTACACACCGTGATGGCTTATATGCTAAGCGAGCATTGTGCTTTAACACGGACGGCAACCTTGTCAGAGTCTAAAAAAATATTGCTCAAGCAAGCGTTTGATCTGGTGCTTCTGGATATTGGCCTACCAGATGGTTCGGGTTTGGATTTATTAGAAATAATTGAACGCCTCACTGTGCCACCTAAGGTGGTTATTTTTTCCGCTAATGATGTCAGTCAACAATATGCGGATAAAGTGAGTGCCGTGCTTATGAAAAGTAAAACAGATAATTCCAGATTATTTGATACCATTAATGCCATTATTAATGAAACATAAAAGTGTCTAATATGAAAAATTTACCTGCTCAAATTTTAGAATCATCTGCTCAGGATGAAGTGATTGCTATTTCGGAATTAAAAAATAATCTGAAAATAAGTCACTTAGGTGGTCTATTATTTTTTTGTTCTTCCTCTTATCAATTGCAAAAGTTAGCGATGGCAATCAATGATGCCTTTGACTGTCCCGTTATTGGTTGTACCACCTCAGGAGAAATTGGAAAAAAATATCGCTCTGGCAGTATTGTTGCCTTGGCATTATCGACATCGCATTTTGCTCTGCATTCGGTGCTACTAACAAATATTAAAGACTTTGATCAGGAAAATGCAACTCAAAGCGTTAAAGAAATGGAACACGACTTAGTTTTTTCTTCGTATTATTCGAACGATAAAATGTTTGGCTTTTTATTAAGTGATGGCTTAGCTATGCAAGAAGAGAAAATCATTTCAACGGTTTATCAGGCGCTTGGTGGTATGGATGTTTTTGGTGGCTCAGCAGGAGATGATCTAAAATTTAAGCAAACCTGTGTTTTTTTTGAGGGACAGTTTTATTCTAATGCTGCGATTACTTCGGTTATTGAAGTGACGGCTGATATTGATTTGTTTAGTCTGCAGCATTTTGCACCATCAGGGAAAGAACTCATTACTACGGATGTGGATTATAAGAACCGTCTGGTTTATGAAATAAATGGTGAGCCAGCGGCTATTGCATACGCTAAAATTAATGATCTTAATGTCAATGACTTAAGCAATAAAGACTTTGCCATGTATCCTTTGATGCTCAGTTTAAATGATGAGTGGTATATCCGTTCGATTGCCAATGTCAATGCAGACAAGAGTCTTAGCTTTTATTGTGCCATTGATTCTGGCCTGCCATTAACCATTGGTAGTGGTATTTGTATGGTTGAAAACTTGGAAAACCAAGTAGCAAAAATTGCTGCTGAGTTTAAGGAAATTTATTTTACTTTAGGGTGTGATTGTATTTTTAGGCAACTCGAAATTGCTGAAAAAAAACAATTTACAGAGATTGAGTCATTATTATCGCAACTTAATTTTATTGGTTTTAGTACCTATGGTGAACAACTTAATGGTGTGCATATTAATCAGACCCTAGTGGCCATTGTTGTAGGGGAAAAATATGAGCAATGAGTCATGGCAAGTAAAAGAGCTACAAGCTGAGTTAGTGCGTGAGAGAAAAATTTCGGCAGCTTTATTGGCACAGGTAAAAAAGCAACTACAAAAGCATGCCAATATCCACACCGCATTTGAGTTAAGCAGTGAATTGCAAAAAAACTTTGCCGAAACATCTAAACAACTCTTGCATCAGACAAATGCCTTTGAATCACTCTATCAGCATTCAGCCGATGGCATGCTTTTTATTGAAAATAATAAATTTGTTGAATGTAATGACGCCATTATTAAAATGTTACGCTGTGATTCAAAAGCACAAGTGCTTAATTTGCATCCTTCTGATTTATCGCCTAAGTATCAACCTGATGGTGAACTCTCCTTAGAAAAAGCCGATAGAATGATTCAACGAGCTTGGGAAAATGGTCATAATCAATTCCAATGGGTACATAAACGCATTGATGGAGAAGAATTTTGGGCGGATATTATTTTAACCACAATGGTTCTAAATTCGAAATCCTTACTGCATGTATCATGGCGAGATATATCAAAAACTAAGCAATTAGAAGCGGATATTATTAATGAGCGTGATGTGGCCAATCGGGCCAATCAGGCTAAGTCTGAATTTTTATCTAAAATGTCACATGAGTTGCGAACCCCAATGAATGCCATTCTTGGCTTTGCACAACTTCTGGAGTTAGACAAGGACTGCTTTAATGCAACGCAACAAGATAATATTAATGAAATTCTGCATGCGGGTGAGCACTTATTAGAACTCATTAATGAGGTGCTTGATTTATCAAAAATTGAAGCGGGCAAAATGGAAGTCTCTATGGAGCACGTTCTGCTTCAAGATGTGATACAACCTTGTCTTAATTTAATTTCTGCTCAGGCTTTAGAACGTCATATTATGTTGCTGGATACCATTGATTATAACAAAAATGGTCAGAGCTATTGTATTAAAACGGATGTTATGCGACTGAAACAAGTGATGCTTAACTTACTTTCTAATGCGGTGAAATATAACTGTGATAATGGCAAAGTGGTGCTCAGTAGCCAAGTAATAGAACAGCAAGGTAATCTAAGCTACTTGCGAATTTGTGTTATGGATACGGGTAGAGGCTTGAGTCAGAGTGAAATTAAACGCTTATTTTCTCCCTTTGAACGTATGCATAATGATACCATTGAGGGAACAGGTATTGGTCTAGCGATTGCAAAAAATTTAATGGAGCTTATGGGAGGAACGATTGGTGTTCACAGTACCTTAGGTAAAGAGAGTACTTTTTGGATAGATATTCCTTTAGTTCCTCCCCTTATATCTAAAGTCTAAATTGCTCGAAAATGCTTAGTTGTATTTGTCCCTACTAAGCATTCCCTTATTACGGATAGTAAACCGACTACACCTCCAGTTTACCAGTGCTGGCTGTTAATTCATTGGTCAAAATGTAGAGATGTTCAACGTTAGTGAGCGATGAGCGTGCTCCTTCGGCAGATTGATGAGCCATGTCATTTATCTGTTCGACATTTTTCTTAATAGAATCTAAGGCGCTTGATTGCTGTGAAATTGTCTTTGAGACCGTGACACTTTTTTGATCAATGGTTTCTATTGATTGACTAATTTCATCTAATGATGTGCCTGTCTGGCTTGCTTTTTGTACTACAATTTCCGCTTGTTCACTGCTTTGTTTCATAACGGAGACGGCCTGACTGGTGTCTGTTTTAAGTTGGGAAATCATTTTATTAATTTCTTCAGTGGACTCTTGTGTTCTACCGGCTAAGGTACGAACTTCATCGGCAACGACAGCAAAGCCTCGGCCTTGTTCGCCAGCACGAGCTGCCTCAATAGCGGCATTAAGAGCCAATAAATTCGTTTGTTCGGCAATGCCCTTAATCACATCGACAACACTGTTTATTTTTTCGCTATTAGCATCAAGCTGGTGAATAACCTGCATGGATACGGCTATTTGTTCAGATAATGCTTGAATAGAAGCAATAGTATCGTGTAGCAATTGTCTACCATCCTGTGTTTCTGTATTGGTTGTTGAGGCTGTCTCAGAGGTGTCTGCAAGTGTGTCGGAAATGTTTCCAATGGACTGATTGATGAGATCAATTGCTTGGGTGACTGCAACGGTTTTATCTTGTTGATGAGAAATATTGTCCGTGCAATTTTTAGTGGTTTCTAATAATAAATTGGTTTCTGAACTCAGTTTTTTACTGGATTGGTTAATATCGGTAATAATATGGCTAAAGGTCTTCATCATGTGGTCAAAGGCAATACCTATTTGAGAAATTTCATCGTGACCGTTTAAATTTGTTCTAACCGTTAGATTATTTTCTTTATCGGCTTGTTTAATCACTCGAAGCAGTGAGGATAAGGGTTTTAAAATGGAATGACTTAGGGTGATGACCATAATAAGCACTAAAGCGGCGGCAATTAGGATGGCAGATACCATGGTCTTGCTGGAAAAGCTGATTTGTGAATCTATCTTTTGTCCTTCTTCTTGGGTGAGACTGGCATGGTGTTCGGTGAGAATTTTAAAGCCATTAATTGCTGGACTATCGTTTATTTTTACTGCCGCATCAATTTCTTGAGATGTTTTACCGGCTGCAATCATATTTTTAACGGTGTCGGTTGCCTGATTATACTTTAGAGCAACGCCTTGTATGCTTGTTAAGGCACTCCCCTCTTGAGAGCTGATACCTTCAAGTGCTTGGTAGTCATTAATAATCGCGTCTAATTTATCTAAGTTGCTTTTAATTCGGTTATAATATTTGTCAGAACGCCTTAAGACATAATTTTTAAAATTGTGTATGGCACCACCAAAGCCAAATTGAGACTTAATACTGCTTAATAAGACTTGTCGTTGTGCCACATTGTCGACGTAATTATCCCAGTTATTTTTTATGGGTTTGGTGGTCATAAAGCTTAGGGATAAGACCGTTATTGATATAATGGCAACAAGGAATGTTAACGCGGCTAATCTTTTTTTAATAGAAAACATATTAGGTGTCCTAAGTGGTTAATTTAATGATGCTTTTGGTTAAATGATGAATCTGCATCGTCTCTTTGTAGAACCCGATTTTGGCAAGTATATGCGCTTATAGACTGAGCATTATTAATGGAATTAACGGCACTCAGGCACTTTTCTTTAGCTCTTTTTAATGGTTTTCGCATAGTGTATCACTTTATTGCTGATATAGGGTAAACCCTTGGTCTTCTTGGGTATTTTTAAGGTAAAATATTAGCTTTTGAAAATGGATATAATCGCTCAATGAAAAATTTACTATCTTGGATTTATATTGACAATAGTTATCGTTTTTATAGCCTAATTATTATCTTTCTAATGTGTTTTTCTAGCGTCTGGGCAGGTGTTGAAAAGTCCGAGTACACCTTTGGTGTGGTGCCTCAATTTGACTCAAAGCGTATCCAAGAGATATGGCAGCCCATACTAGATAAACTGCAAGAACAAACAGGTATCAAATTGTCTCTTCGAGGGTCAACGAATATTCCCCAGTTTGAAGAGGAGTTTTCTCGAGGAGAATTTGATTTTGTGTATATGAATCCCTACCACATCCTTATGGCGAATCAACGACAGGGTTATATACCTTTAGTGAGAGATGTCGGCAGAAGTTTGCATGGTATTGTTGTTGTGCGTAAGGATAGCCCAATTCATAAAGCTAAACAACTGAATGGCCGAACCATTGCCTTTCCTGCTCCTAATGCGTTAGCTGCGGCATTAATGCCAAGAGCGATGCTGATTAAGTCTCACATTCAGTTTATGCCTAAGTATGTGAACACACACACCTCAGTTTATTTGAATGTGGCTTTAGGTTTGGTTGATGCCGGTGGTGGTGTGCAAAAAACCTTAGCCCAACAAAAGCCTGAAATTAGAGAGGTTTTAAGAGTCTTATTTAAAACACAGAGCGTTGCTCCACATCCTATTTGTGCTCATCCTAAGGTTGCTACTGAGATCAGAGATCGGATCAGAGATGCCTTTTTAGCTCTTGGGATAAGTGATTCAGGTAAAAAACTGCTCGCTCACATTCCGATACAACAAGTTGGCAAGGCCACATTAAGTGATTATATGCCGATAAAAAAGTTGGGGCTGGATAAGTTATTCCAGAGAAATACCCCATGACGTTTAATTTACGGGTCAAATTAATAGGCCCTCTAGCCGTTATTTTTGTGATTTTAGTGATCAGTATTCATTTTTACTGGCGGCCATTAATGCTTGAGCATAAAAAAGCAGAAGTGATTAAAGAAGAGCAAGACATGCTACAGCACATTGAGCCTGATTTACTGCGTAGCTTAATGGTAGGCGACTTGGGTGCAGTCTATTTAACCTTAAATCATTTGCAGGAGATTAATAAAAATTACTATGTGATTGAGGCATTTAACGCTAAAGGATTAAGAATTTATCCATTTACTTCCCCTGATAAGCTGGCCTCATCGTATATTATTAAACAAAAATTACCACTGATGGTGGGGCAACAATTAATCGCTACGGTTCATGTTCAGGCCGATTGGACGCTTCGGTATCAGGAAATTGAAAAAAATTTATTGGCCATTGAAGTACTTATTTTTTGCTTGTTTGGTCTGATATTAACCTTTGTGGTCATTTTTCAAGATGTCTTTATTCGCCGTCCCTTAGTTGCTATGAAGAAGGCATCAGAACGTCTGGCAGAGGGTAACTTTGAGGTTGAATTGCCCTTAAATTCTCAAGATGAAATTGGTGATCTGGCTCGAACATTTTTGCATATGCGATCCAGTTTATTACAGACACAAGATAATTTAGAAACCAAGGTGGTTGAAGCTGAGCATGCGAATAAAGCCAAGTCAGAGTTTTTATCTCGTATGAGTCATGAACTGCGCACACCGATGAATGCTATTTTAGGTTTTGGGCAATTACTGGAAATGGATAGGGATACTCTCTCAGAGACTCAGAATGATAATGTTAAAGAAATCCTTGATGCGAGTTACCATTTGCTGAATCTTATTAATGAGGTGCTGGATCTGGCTAGAATTGAATCAGGGAAAATGCAATGCCATATAGAAAATGTCCTCCTTAGCGACAGTTTAAATGCTTGTTTAATGTTAATAAAACCACAAGCAGATGAGCGTCAGATAGAAATTATTGATAATATTTCAGGTTTGGATTATCAAGTAAAAGCCGATGCCAACCGGCTAAAGCAAGTGCTTGTTAACTTATTGTCAAATGCAGTTAAATATAACTCTGAGCAGGGCAAAATTATTCTAGATGTTGAATTGAAGAAAGAAAAACATGCCAAACAGACAATGACAAACTATTTACGTATTGCTATTTCTGATACAGGCAGTGGGTTGGCAGAAGAAGAGATTAAGCAATTGTTTACTCCTTTTGAACGCTTGAATGCACAACATAATGTCGAAGGAACGGGGATCGGTTTAACAATCACAAAAAGCTTAATTGAATTGATGGGAGGAGAGATTGGGCTTAAAAGTAAACAGGGGAAAGGGACGACCTTTTGGGTGGATCTTCCCTCTGTTTGAGCTATTTTTCTTCATGCCAACTATTCATCAAATACCGGCGTTTTTAAAGAGGAAAAATTATTTTCTGGAGGAAATGGCGCTAAGATCACTTTAACGGCTTCCTTTAATGCTTCCTGCTTGGACTGAAGACTATCTCCCATAGCAATACTTGTTGGTGCTGAACCTCGCCAGATCAGGCGATTTCCTTCTCTGGAGACAAAATCAATAATAAGTGTATCTTTGGAAAACTGGTAGTGACTATTGGCAATACCTTGACCAGTACCGTATTTATCATCCCATGCGAGTCCCAAGTTGTAGTTAAATAACTCATTTAACTCGCCTACGCTAATAGTATGTTCCCCAGTAAAATAATAGTTAACCCAAATCTCAGGTTCTATATTTCTTTCCTTACGCAGTTTTTTTGCAGCCATAGCATTTTCAATACTCAGTAAAACGCCAGAGTTGGATATAAACTGAAAATCTGAATTATTTTTCAATGCATTACTAACAGGATGAAAATTATAGCTCTGTATGCGCTCAAAATTTTGTGCATAATCATGCTTATGGCGGCCACCCACTAAGGCGCTAACAGAGGAACAGCCAGTAAAAAATAGGCTGAATACCAGCATTAGAAAAAGAGCCATGACGGGCTGGTATTTTTTATGTTGGCTACTGATTTTACGTGTTTTTTGTGAAAAGGGCGTAAAGTGTATCTTCAAAGTTGTTCTATAATGCATAAGAGATCCTAAAAAAGAGTAAGTATTGCTCCCCTATATTACTGGTAAATGCCATGAAAAACACCATAAAATCAATCAATCCTGCTAATGAACTGTTGCAAAATGAATTTCCAGACTGGTCAATGACTGAAATTACGCCAATTATTGATGCCGTGGATGATGCCTTTCTTCAATGGCAGCAATACAGCTTTAGCCAGCGCGCTCAGTGTTTTAATGCGATGGCGGTGTTACTTCGAGAGCGTAAAAGTGATTATGCGCTCTTAATGGCCAATGAAATGGGTAAACCGGTGAGTCAAGGAGAGGCTGAAGCCGAAAAATGTGCTTGGGTGTGTGAGCATTATGCGCAACACAGTGAACACTATTTACAAGAGCGTCCAGTTGATACTGAACATAGTGAAAGCTTTATTAGCTTTAAGCCCCTAGGTGTTATTTATATGATTATGCCGTGGAATTTTCCTTTTTGGCAGGTGATACGAGGTGCGGCACCCACCATTATGGCGGGGAATACGATGGTATTAAAGCATGCTTCTAATGTGCTAGGTTGTGCTATTGCCATTGAGCAGCTCTTTAAAGATGCGGGTTTTCCTGAGCATGTGTTTCGCAGTTTACTAACAGGATCGCACACGTCTGCTGATATTATTGCCCATCCTAAAATACGAGCAGTGACACTAACGGGTAGTGAGCGGGCAGGTCAGCAAGTGGCTTCTCAAGCGGGACATTGTTTGAAAAAGAGTGTCTTAGAATTAGGGGGCAGTGATCCCTATATTATTCTTGAGGATGCTGATATTGATCTGGCTGTAGCCAGTTGTGGCGCATCGAGGATGCTTAATGGTGGACAGGTGTGTATTGCGGCCAAACGCTTTATTGTGGTGGCATCAAGATTGGCAGAGTTTGAAGAAAAAATACTGCTGCTGATGCAATCGTATCAATTAGGTGACCCCTTGGATCCCAAAACTAACTTTGGTCCCATGGCAAAAGTTACATTACGTGATCAATTGCACCAGCAAGTGCTAAAAAGTATTGAGCAAGGGGCTGTGTTAAAACTAGGTGGTCATATTCCTAAACAAAAAGGGGCTTGGTATCCGGCAACAGTGCTGACTCAGGTAAAACCGGGAATGAGTGCTTTTGACGAAGAACTCTTTGGCCCTGTAGCGACGATTATCAGTGCTAAAGATGAAGCAGAAGCTATTGCCCTAGCGAATAATAGTGATTTTGGCCTTGGAGGGGCAGTGTTTACTCAGGATATTGATAAAGGGCGACGTTTGGCTCGTGATGTAATTATAGCAGGTACCTGTGTGGTTAATGGTTTTGTTAAAAGTGATCCTCGCTTGCCCTTTGGTGGTATTAAGCGTTCAGGCTATGGTCGTGAAATTGGTGAGTTTGGTATTATGGAATTTGTCAATATTAAAACCGTTGTTGTGAGTTAGCCGCTACTAAGATAAAAATCATGCTATACTTGAGTTCATTATGGCAAAAACGGATATTATTTCTAAAGATATTATTAAGCGTCTAATTAAAGATATTAGTCATTATATTTTTGGTTTAGATTTAGCACAAGTTGAAGTATTAGAAACGCAATTTCAACGTGTTGAAGAACGTCGTGCAGACATTGTGGTCAAAGTTGCAGAAGCCTCTGGGCGAGTTTATTTATTGCATATTGAAATACAAAGTTATAATGCCTCAGATATTTCTTGGCGTATGCTACGCTATTTGAGTGATGTGGCTTTACAATGGCCGGATTATGAAATAGAACAATATCTTATTTATGTGGGCAAACGCTCTTTTAGTATGGCAGAGGGGATTGTTAATAAGCACCTTGATTATCGTTATCATGTTGTGGATATGCATCAAATTGACTGCCAATATTTTTTAAGCCAAGATAATCCCGATGCTTTGGTTTTAGCCATACTTTGTGATTTTAAAGGTCGTAATAAGCATGAAGTAGTTCGTCATATTATTGGTGAACTTAAACGCTATTATGCAGATAATGAAAAAGGTTTTAGAGATTCTATCTCAATGTTAGAAGTCCTATCGGCTAATCGAGATTTAAAAGATGTTATAAGGAAAGAGGAGAAAAACATGCTGTCAATGCGTTTAGATGAATTACCTTCTTATGATATTGGCTTTGAAAAAGGTGTGGAAAAAGGTATCGAAAAAGGTATCGAAAAAGAGAGAACTATTGTTGTTAATCTCTATAAAGCAGGTGCTGATATGGCATTGATCAGTCAAGGTACCGGTCTATCTGCTAAAGAGATTAAGGATATATTATCAAAACAAGCAGATTAGTTACTAATCTGCTATTAAAATAGGCTTTAGAAGGGGATTCTATGAAAAAAGTAACAAAATTAATGATTGCAACATCGTTATTGGCTGTCGCAGTATCTGCATCTGCGTGGAATTTTGGCAATGGTAACGGCAATGGCTGGAACAATGGTTGGGGTAATAATAGCGCTCCTTGGAACTGGAGTGGAGGTAATGGCCCTAATTGGAATCAAAATTGGAATGATGGTCCGTGGAATAGTGGTCCATGGAGCAATAATCGCCGTGGCGGTAATGGTTGGGGTGGCAACAATGCACCTTGGAATTTTGGTAGTGGCAATGGCTGGGGTGGTAATAATGCCCCTTGGAATTGGGGCAATAATAATCACTATAACCCCTATTATGGTAATCCTTATCGTGGTGGCTATGGTAACCCTTATATGCAGCAAGGTTATGGTCAGTACCAAGCGCCAGCACAAATGCCAGCAGTTGCACCAGAAGCACCTATTGAAGTAGAGATAAAGAAATAGTTTGTTAAGGCAATAAAAAAAGGCTTTCCGATAAGAAAGCCCTTTTTTTATACGTTGCTTTTATTTTTATGCTTTTTTAAGCAATGCTTTCTAAGCAACCCTATCTAGGCAACCATGGATGCCTTAAGTTTTTTCATGGCATTGTTTTCTAGTTGTCTGACCCGTTCGGCAGATATTTCATACTTTCCAGCCAACACCTGAAGTGTTTGTTTGTCATCACTTAACCAGCGTTGAGAGACAATGTCACGGCTGCGATCGTCCAATGTTGCTAGTGCTGAGTGTAATAACTCAGATTGATCGCTTTGAGTTGTAGATGTTATGAGTGATTGCTCTGGTGATGGCTCTGCTGACTCCAGATAATTGGCTGGAATAACAGGAGCATTCTCATTGTCTTCTTCATCATAGCCATCAAAGGCGTTGTCTTGATAAGTAAGGCGAGCCTCCATTTGCAAAACATCCTTGGTGGTAACACCAAGCTCCTTGGCCACAGTATGTACTTCTTCATCTGAAAACCAACCTAAACGCTTCTTTTTTCGACGCAAATTAAAGAATAATTTACGCTGAGCTTTAGTTGTTGCAATTTTGACAATACGCCAGTTACGTAAAATATATTCATGAATTTCAGCCTTAATCCAATGTACGGCAAATGAAACCAGACGTACTTTTCTGTCGGGGTCAAAGCGTTTTACCGCTTTCATTAAGCCGATATTGCCTTCTTGAATTAAATCACCCTGAGGTAAACCATAACCACGATAACCTCGGGCAATATGCACCACAAAGCGTAGGTGAGACATGATCATCCGCTGTGCTGCATCAAGATCGCCATCATCCTTAACTTGTTGGCCAAGCGAGGCTTCTTCTTCAGCAGTGAGCATAGAGATTGAGTTAACAGCACTGATATAGCTCTCAAGGCTGCCTGTTGGAACCGCTAATGGTATCGCTAAAGATTTTGTTGTCATGTAATTTTTCCTTTTACAGATTGTGTCTTAGGCTATTGAGTAACGTAAACTTAAAACCAGACTAAAGACAGTACTATAATTTATTTTATCAAGCATTTTAGCACTCTTTGCTATAGAGTGCTAATTTTTTAAAAAGTTCAATTTAAATGTCTGAAATACTGTAAGTTGTTCAAAATATTTGTCTCTTTAAAGTGCTAGAGTAGAATATCAGAAATTAATAACCAAGTAAAATGGTCAAGCATATTCTGGGTTCAGGTGTTTTATTTAATCTGAGTGTTATAGTGGAGTATTCTGAAATTATTATATGTGATATGTATTACTGAGAATAAGTAATTATATCTAGGATAATGCCCACCAGACTATTTAAAAGAGGCTATGCTCCATGGGAAATTCACTTTGGTTTATTACTATTTTGCAAGAAAAGCCTTGGTTAGGCTTCATTATTGGTTTATGTTTTATGTCTATCATGTTTTTATCTAAAAATTTAATTGTTTTTTTATACTCAAGGAGTCAGGAAAAAAAAGCGAAACTTGAGGGAGAAATAGGAGTAGAAAAGAAAAATAATTAAGGCTTAGTTTTATTTATCTTCAATAAAACTTGATCTAGATCAATAAAGTGGTTATCATAATACCTTACTAAATTACTATGTTATTAAAAAGAGGTGTTAATTATGAGAAGAAGTATTATGGTTTTTGGTTGTACAATGGAAGATGGTTCACAAGTAACTTGTAATGATGATGGCGTTGTTTCGGTTCGAGTTCACCCTGATCATTCTGTTACGGTAACAAACTCTAGCAATGATGAAACAATAGTTGATGGTAAGTGGGTAGGTTATGTGCCAAGGTTTAATTAAATCTAATATGAATCATGGTACCAACGCGTAAGCAAAGGCTGTTTATGTTATACCTATTTATATCGACTCTATCGATAAAGTGACCGATTTATGCTAAATAAATCAGTCACTTCTCTAATGTAGGTTCTTGTAGTAAGTTATTTATATGAATCAATTCTGATAAATTTTTTGCGCCCATTTTTTCCATTGCTTTAGCACGATGTATTTCTACTGTCCGAGTGCTGATATTGAGTTCGTAAGCAATCACCTTATTGAGTTTCCCTGTAACCACCTCTAAAAATATTTCCCGCTCTCTTGGTGTGAGTGCGGCAAATTTTTCTTGAGCATTATTTTTTATATCATAGGATTCATGACGTTTATGGTTAATAGTCATGGCTTGAGAGATTCGATCCAGTAATTGTTGATCACTGAAGGGTTTTTGTAAAAAATCAATGGCACCATTTTGTACTGCTTTGACAGCCATTGGAATTTCACCATGCCCAGAGATCATAATGATGGGTAACAAGGTTTCCATCTGAGTTAATTTTTCTTGTAACTCCAAACCACTCATCCCAGGCATACGTACATCCAGAATCAGACAGCCTCGGCGTTGTGCGTCGAGTTGCTGAAAAAATTCATCGGCCGAAGCAAAACATTCAACTGTATAGCCTACTGATTTTATAAGTAGGCGTAATGCGGCTCGAACATCGGGTTCATCATCAACAATAAAGACGGTTTGCTGATTGTTGGTCTCGTGATTATCAGGTGTTTGTGTGGACAAGTGGTTCTCCATAAAGTAAATGGCAAGGCTTAGTTATTAGAGCAATAGTTATTAGAGCAATAGTTATTAGAGTTTCATGTTGTCGGCTTGCAAGGGTAATTGTATTATGACCTGTGTTATGTGACCATTATCGGACTTAATGCGAATGTTACCTTGGTGCAAGCTAATAATATGATGACACATGGATAAGCCAATGCCAATGCCATTTTCTTTAGTGGTTGTGAAGGGGGCAAATAACTTTTCTCTCACTTCAGGAGCAAAGCCAACACCATTGTCGGAGAGACTGATCACATACATGGTTGCTTCTTTTTTTGTGGTAATGGTAATTTGGGGTATCTGTGTTTGTTGTGTAGAAACAGCATCAATGGCGTTATTTAATAGACTGAATATAACCTGTCTTAATTGTAAGGGATCAACACAAAGCTGGGTGTTTTCAGGTTCATATTGAGTAATTAACTCAATAGCGGGTGTATGGTGATCTAACTCGGTTAAATAAATACTTTCTTGAATGAGGCTATTAATGCTTTTTATCTGGCAGTGCAGAGTGTTTGTTGTTAACTCAGAGCGAATATCACGAATAATATTGCCGGCGTTCTCAGCATTAATAACTACCCGATTCATGGCATTACTAAGTTCTTCTGAGGATGCATTTCTTTGATATAAGCGTTGCATTGCCTGAGTATAGCTGAGTATGGCTGTCAGTGGTTGGTTTAGCTTATCTGCAATGGCGCTGGAAATTTCTCTCATGGCATTTAAACGAGCAAATTGTTTAAGTTCTTTAAAATTCTTTTTTAGTGAACGGATATAGGTTTCATTGCTCTGAGTAAGCGTATTGGCTTGTTCGATTAAAGATGATGAACTACTAGGTGATGTTAAGGTGATTAGGTAGCAAGAATGTGTATTATAAGGTTCGCTATTGAGAGTGCTATTATTATATTGAGGTATTGTTTTGGTCATTTTAAGCTGATAATTTTGACTACCGTGCTGAATTATTAAATTAAACGTGTTGTCTACATTATTATTAATTGTATCAACTGCATGAGTAAATTTCTGAAAAGTAAAATTGCCTAAGAGCTGAGTAATTTGCCGCGGTGCTATTTCCTGTTCCAAACCTGTTTTTGTTTGAGTAAACATAAGTTCAGCGTGTTTATTATGATACTGTAGCGTGCCAATATTATTAACAATAAAAATGGCCATAGGAAGCTGATCCAATATGCTGTATTGATTTTCAATAGCAGATTCAGCTTTGAATGCTAGAGTCGACATTTTAGTTGTTTTTACCTCTGCTTTATTTGGCTGTAGGATTACTAAGAGTAATCATTATTGCATTGCATGTTATTATGAGTGACTTATAAATGCTTTTCAATATGTAGAAACCGAAGATAAGATGTTTGTTTTTTTGTAATAATTGTTGTTAAAAATCGTTCTATATAATAAGTGCGTCTTAATATGAAAGCTTAACAATAAAATGTAACCAAATACTATGTCAAACAAATTTGTTCATTCACTTAAATTTCAAATAACAGCGGTATTATTTATATTGTTATCGTTATTTTCCTTCGCCATAAGTTATACGCTGTATGCTATTGATGAGAGAGAGAAAGAAATGGTGGCCTTGCACTTACTCAATCGCCTGCAATTGATCACCAAGTATATGGATATGCAAAGTTTAAATTATTTAAAATATGCACCTAAAAATAATAAGGCCTATAAGCGTGATATTGATCTGTATTATGATGATCTCAAAAGCCAGTTAGATAATAAAAATGAAATTATTCGTTGTTTCTCTGATGAACATCTGACCTCTGAGGTTATGCAAATCGACAATGATATTAACTTAAGCCTTAATCACAGCACTAAAACGGCTTTGAACCAATTGCAGGAGACTTGGGATCAATATTATGCTGACTTGACTCAGACTTTGGGTGCTAGAGATAAGTCTCCGAAGCTGGCAGCGGCGGCACAATATATTGTTGAAAATCAAAATGGTATAAAAAAAATAGAAGATGCCGTGGTTGAAAAACTCAAACAAGATCTAAAAAAACGCATCCATTGGGTTGATCGTGTCAATAAAGTAATACTGGCAATGGCATTTATTATTGCTCTGATTACCTTACTGGGTTTTTATTTAAAAATTATCCGGCCACTTAACCAAGCGATAGAGGGCTTTAATAAGGTAGCAAAAGGAGACTTTGGTCACCAAGTGGTGATCAGTACGGATAGTGAAATGGCCTCTATTGCCAAGAGCTTTAATCACCTTTCACAGCGATTGCATTCTATTTTTCAATTAATCCATCGTGTTCAACAAGGGGATGATCTTGATACCACACTGGGTTTTATTGCTGAGCAGTTTCCCTCAATACTTCCGATTGACTGGACCAGTGTATTATTGCATAACAATGGCAATACGAGCTTTTTAGAACTACAAAAAGTCTATAAGGATGGTGTGTCCCATGCATTGCCTAGAACACTTTTCTTAGTTGAAGGCACGTTATTAGAGCAGGCAATGGGTAAAGATAAACCGCTATTGATTTCAAATTTACGGCAGATGTCAGAAGAAAATAAAAATTATGTATTTCTAAAACTATTAGTTAAAGAGGGTATGAATAGTGCGATTTTTCTGCATCTGACTCAAGCGAGTCAGAGTGTCGCAAACACACACATTCCTGGCT
This sequence comes from Gammaproteobacteria bacterium, assembly GCA_015488755.1. Lineage (GTDB taxonomy): Bacteria > Pseudomonadota > Gammaproteobacteria > GRL18 > GRL18 > GRL18. The sequence goes on from WFNB01000005.1 coordinate 80,538, forward strand.
TGTTAATTTTTGCCTCACGAGAAGAAAATGCCTATGATGATGAGCACCTTGAATTGTTGAGTAATATTGCTCATCTGGTCACTCATAGTTTTGGTAAAACCATTAAAATGGCAGAGCAAAAACGTCTAGCAGCTATAGGTGAATTTACCTCTGGTATTGTTCATGAGGTGAGAAATCCACTGACAACTATTGGTCTGGCCTTAAAGTATTTTAGTCGTTTGGATCTGGATGAAGATGGTGCTGAATGGTCTGAAATTTCCAATCGAGAAGCTAGTCGTATGGCACGTTTGCTAGAAGATATTTTATTATATTCTAAGCCAATTCAATTAGACTTAACTCAGGTTAATATTATTGCTTTTGTTGAGGAATTGATTAATAGTCATAAGCGGCTGTGTGAGGAGGCAAAGCTGGACATAAACTACCACTTTTCTTTGTCTCAGCCTAACAATGCAACGACAGTTCCAGATGTATTGCTCATTAATATTGATAGTGATCGCCTCAAACAAATATTGCTCAATATTTTGCGTAATGCAATAGAGGCAGCGAACGCTCAAAGTGTGATACGATGTACGCTTAGTAATAATCCAGAAGCACATACGGTTATAATCACTATTAATAATCAGGGTGATATTATTCCCGAAGAGGTATTAAAACGTATTGGGGAACCTTTCTTTACCACAAAAAATCGTGGTACAGGCTTAGGGATGGGCATTGTGAAACGAATGGTTGAAGCCCATAGTGGTAAGTTAACGATTAGTTCATCGCCAGAAAAAGGGACGGATGTTGCTATTACCCTGCCTTATTTAGGGTAACTGCTTAGTAAAGTGCAGAAATAATTTTAATTAATTTAGAATGATAGCTATATGAGGTATACATGACAAATTCTTCTTTGCCAGAATCACTAGAACTGTTTTTATTTGATTTTTGTCCCTTTGCACAACGGGTACAAATTAGCTTGCTTCAAGGAGAACTTCCTTATCAGGCAATCACCTTAAATCCAGCAAAAATGCCAGATGATTTTGCTACCATTTCCCCCTTGGGTAATGTACCGATATTGCGCGTCAATACGACAGAGACTATTTTTGAGTCAGCGGTTATCAATGATTATATCGCCCAGATATCTTCTATTAGTATGGAGCCTAGCTCAGAGTTACAAAGAGCACAAATGAGAGCATGGAGTGAATACAGCAGTGGCTGTTTTATGGCTTTGATGCAACTATTACAAGCCAAAGATAAAGAGGCCTTTAAGCAAGCAAATGCGACACTTATTAGTAAATTTACTATTTTAAGCAAACAATTACTAACGGATGGGCCATATTTTTATGGTCAGCAATTTACTACTATCGACGCCACTTATGCCCCCTTGTTTTTAAGAATGCAGACCATTAAATCGTTGTTTAATGATTTTTCTCTGACGGATTTACCGGAAAATATTGTTTCTTGGATGCTTAGCCTATTGGAATGTGAATCTGTAAAGAAATCCGTTATGGGTGATTTTACTGCGATTTATAGTGATTTTATCCATGAGAAATCATCAGGGAAATATCTTGAGAGTCATCTGAATTAAATTTTTAGCAAATAGTTAGTATTAATTTGAACTAACTATAAGGGCAAGGGTCTTAGATACAGTGGTTCATAATATTAACACCTTGTGGAACACTTCACTTAATCCCTTTTTTATTTTTCCCCGCTCTTGCGGGGTTTTTTTTGCCTAATTTTTAGAAGTATATAAATGCTACTCGTTCAGTTATCCAGAGTTCAGGTTACCTAAATACTTAACTATGAGGTAAGGTTAAACCACTCATTAAGTTTTTCTCTGGCCTCACCAACACCGGTTTTTTTTAAGGAAGAAAAAAGTTGTGCACTGGTGTCAGGGTACTCTGCCTGAAGGGTGCGCTGTACTTTAAGTAGTTCATTTTTAGCCGCACCATGTTTAAATTTATCAGACTTAGTGAGTAGTATATGGGCTGGCATATTGGCTTTTTGGCACCATTGCAACATAAGGGTATCGTATTGAGTCAATGGTCGTCGAACATCCATTATCATCATGACACCTTTTAAAGAAGCCCGTTCAATTAGGTAACGTTCTAAAAGTGTCTGCCAGTGCTGCTTAATTTTTAGCGGGACTTTGGCATAACCATAGCCTGGTAGGTCAACTAGATGATGTTGAGGGTCGATGGAGAAATAATTGATCATTTGGGTTCTGCCGGGTGTTTTTGAGGTTCGGCAAAGGTTTTTTATATTTGCAATGGTGTTAATTGCACTGGACTTCCCTGCATTAGAGCGGCCAGCAAAAGCAACTTCAATGGCAGTGTTATTGGGTAACTGGCTCCAATTATTTACGCTGAGCAAGAATTCAGCACTACGGTAAGGGTTTATAGAGGATCGGGCTTGTTCTGTTGGTTTTTGTGGCATGTTAAGTTTATGTTCAGTTAATTTATGATAAGGTTGGACTCTGATCGATTTAGGCTCGTGCTATATGCTATATGCTATTTCTAAGAGTCTATAATCAATAGAATATTGGTGTGGATCAAACTATTAGGCTATTTTAGCACTTTATTATGAACAAATGTTGGTCAAATGGCTTTCTTTTGTGTAAAATAGCTCAAATTTTTTTCGTATCATTTATGTCCTTGCGGTATTAACACAGTTGATAACAAGTCTGTAAATGATACAAAATTCATCTTATTTTGGAGTAAAAAATGAAAAACAGTATTAAATTATTAGTTGCAGCTGCGTTTGTTGTTGGTTCTTCTGCTGCCTTCGCTGATGGTGCGGCACTTTATAAAACAGCATGTTTTGCTTGTCATGACGCAGGCGTTGCTGGGGCACCTAAGTTTGGTAATAAAGAAATGTGGGCACCACGTATTGCCAAAGGTAAAGATGCATTGCTTAAAACAGTTTTAACCGGCAAAGGTGCAATGCCTCCTAAAGGTGGTACACAAATGACTGAGGCGCAAATCCTTGAGGTTATTGAGTATATGACCAGTGCTGCTAAATAAGTTATTAATGGTAAGTTAATAATAATGATTAGCCAGTCTTATAGGTGATATTAGGCTGGCTTATTATCAATAGTTTCTCACATCAAGATTTAGGTATAACCATGAAAAAAATTACTATTGTTGCCGCTCTTATAATAGGTCTAACTGGTGTAGTACATGCTGCAGGTGATGCCGCTGCGGGTAAGGTAAAAGCAGCAAGTTGTGTCGCATGCCATGGTGCCGATGGTAATTCACTGGCAGCGACCCCCAATTTTCCTAACCTTGCAGGGCAACATGCCTCATATATTCACAAGCAGCTAACAGAATTTAAAGCAGGTAAGCGAAAAGATGCCACCATGGGAGCTATGGTCTTACCTCTTGATGATCAAGCAATGCAAGATATTGCAGCATTTTTCTCTAGTCAGAAAATCAAGCCAAATGAAAATAAAGCAGATGCTACTCTATTAGCACAAGGTCAAGCTATTTATAAAGGTGGTATTGCTGAAATAGGCGTACCGGCTTGTATGGCTTGTCATGGTCCTACTGCGAGCGGTAACCCAGGTGTTGGCTTTCCACAATTAGCCAGTCAGAAAAATGTCTATGTTGAAAAACAATTAAAAGACTTCCGTACTGCTGCACAAAGTACCGGTAGCGCACCGGTTGGTCGTACTAATGATGCCAGCAAAATGATGCGTAATGCAGTAAAACGTATGAGTGATCCAGAAATTAAAGCAGTGGCAGCTTATATTATGAGTATCAAACCTTAATCGCTAGCTTAATGTAAGTTTATCAGCATTTTTCTTAACAAAGAATCAGGCTGAATATCTAATTTTAATTGCTTTAATGAGTAGAAGTATGCTTATTAGCCATTTAAAATATAGGGAGGGGTGGTCTTTGACCGCCCCTTTTTTTTACCATCCATTTATTGAGTTTTGCTTGTGAGCCACGAAAATACCTCAGAAAATAATTTTTCCAAAAAAAATGAAACTAAGCCCAGTCAGGCTACACGACAGCGCTCAAACCGTAAAGAACATGGCTTGGGCAAGGTTTTATTAAGCTTTTTAGGCTCAATGGAACTGGCAATCAGTCTTTTTGTGGTGGTAGGAATTGCCTCTATTATTGGCACGATACTGCAACAAAATCAGGCATATAATAGCTATGTTGTTAAATTTGGACCATTTTGGTTTGAAGTGTTTCGTTCTCTGGAGCTGTTTGATATTTACAGTTCTTGGTGGTTTGTTATCTTATTAGGTTTCTTGCTGGTTTCTACATCTGTATGTATTTATCATTATGCGCCACTTATGATCCGTGAATGGCGTCAATTTCGCCTAACTATTTCTGCTAAATCTTTAAAGCTTATGCACTCTTCAGGAGTATGGTCTAGTTCCTCGTCAGTGGCGCAGACAGCACAATTTATTCAAGAGAAACTCCGTAATGGTGGTTACCAATTGAGTACTAAAACTGAGCAAGGTGTGGTCACCATTGCAACCAAAAAAGGCTCAGCCAATCGACTGGGCTATATTTTTACTCATGGTGCTATTATTGTTATTTGTCTTAGTGCCTTATATGATGGTAACTTCAATTTAAAATTAAGGGAAGTAGCAGGGCAATTAAAACCTGAAACAAGGGATTTATTTGCCTCACAAGTACCCGATATTAGCCGTCTCAAGGCTGATGATAATCATGCCTTTCGTGGTAGCGCCAATGTCCCAGAAGGTAGTACAACAGGCTTGGTTTTTTTGCAAATGCGCAATGGCTTTTTAGTACAGGAATTGCCATTTACGATTACTTTAAATGATTTTCGTATTGAACATTATCAATCGGGTATGCCTAAGTCCTTTGAAAGTGATATTGTTATTCAAGATAAAGCAACGGGTGAAAAAATAACTAAAACCATTGCTGTTAATCATCCTCTGATCTATAAAGATTTTTCTATCTATCAGGCCTCCTTTGATGATGGTGGTTCTATCATGGATCTTAAAGTCTGGCCATTAGGGCGTAATCAACAAAAAATCACACCATTTAAGCAGGTTGTCGGTGATTCTAGGCAGATTAAAATCGCAACGGGTGAAGTTAAATTAGAGCTGGCAGAGTTTAAAATATCAAATGTGCAGCCTAATCCTAAGGCCAAAGAAACAGGGCGCAAGTTTAAAAATATGGGCCCAACACTGACATTTCGGATACGTGATAGTTCAGGACAAGCCAAAGAATTTATTAACTATATCTCACCTGTGGTACAAGAAGGGCGTTATTTCTTTCTCAGTGGTGTCCGTAATACAGCCAATGAACCCTTTCGTTACCTTTTTATTCCCGTGGATGATGAGAATAGTCTGAAACGCTTTTTTAACTTTCGCTCATTATTAAATAATCGCTCTGAGATGCAGCGTATTGCTGAGAAAACAGCGGCTCTGTCATTGCAATCAACAACAGAAAACGGTGCTAAAATGGTCGCTCAAATGTCTATTGTGATGCAACGTCTGGTTGATCTATTTAATCGGGGAGGCTTTGATTTAGTGATGAATGACATTAATGAAAAAGTGCCCGAAGATAAGCGTAAAGAAGTGATGGACTCCTACTTTAAAGTATTACAGACCATTTTGGGCACTGTATATTTAGAGGTTTTAAAGGCAGAAGGTGTGGATATTAACAATAATATTTCACCTGCTCAGGAACAATATTACGATGATCTGGTCAATACTATGGGTATCTTGCCTAATTATAAAGCGCCATTCTTTTTGCAAGTGACATCATTTGAACACAAAGAGGCATCAGGCTTTCAAATCACTAAATCACCGGGTAAGAATTTGGTTTATTTAGGGTGTTTGCTTCTTTGTATTGGCATTGTCTTGATGTTTTATGTGGCACATAAGCGTATTTGGGTTATTATTGAACCCTTTGATGGCTCTGAGTCTGGTGCTCAATTAATTGTGGCAGGTTCTGGTGACCGTCATCAAAGAGAGTTTGCCTTAGAGTTTCAGGCATTATCTCAGCTGTTAGATAAGCAATTTTCTAAATTAAGTTAATCATTGTTTAGGTTTACTATATGGGTATATATTTATGTCAGTAGCAAAGCAAGAGATGGAAAACCTATTTGAAAAGCAGAGTTTTATCAGCAAGCTCAGCCTTTTTGATTATATTTGGGCCGCTCTATTACTCTTAACAACAGCGTATGTTTGGCAACACTATTCATCTTTGATGGATATCTATGAAGTGATGATTTTAGGCTTTACCAGTGTCTCTCTTATTGCTTGGGGCTTGTTGTGGAAGCCTGTGCGAGTTTATACGATCAGCGTTGCTCTATTAAGTTTGTTTGCTATTTCTCTTTATGGTACTGAACTTGCCCTGGCAGAGAGTAATTTCTTTTTGAAATTTCTAATTTCCAGTAAATCAGCTATTATGTGGATGTCAGCCTTATATGTCTTGGCGACAGTGGCTTATTTTATGGCCTTATTTATAGGCTCAGAATTTACTAATAAAACAGCTTCTGCGATGACATGGGTTGCTACTGTTATGGGCTTGGTTGGCTTATTAGTGCGTTGGCGTGAGTCGTATTTAATTCATGTTGATATCGGCCATTTTCCCGTCAGTAATTTATACGAAGTATTTATCTTGTTTTCTATTATTACGGCCATGCTTTACCTTTATTATGAAGGAAAGAGTAAAACGTATAGCATGGGTGGTTTTGTTTTGTTGGTGATCAGTTCAGCGGTCGCTTTTTTACTTTGGTATGGTTTTGGCTCTCGTGGTGCGAGTGAAATTCAGCCCTTGGTACCAGCCTTGCAAAGTTACTGGATGAAGATTCATGTGCCAGCCAATTTTGTTGGTTATGGCGCTTTTGCTTTATCTGCTATGGTGGGTGTCGCGTATCTGATTAAAGACTCTATGCTTAAACGGGGGCATAATGGAATTATCATTAAGCGTATTCCTGAGTTGGATGTTATGGATGATATTATGTATAAATCCATTGCTCTTGGGTTTGCCTTTTTTACCTTGGCAACGATTCTAGGAGCTATGTGGGCAGCAGAAGCATGGGGCGGTTATTGGTCATGGGATCCTAAGGAAACATGGGCACTGATTGTTTGGCTTAACTATGCAGCATGGCTACACTTGCGATTGACTAAAGGCTGGCGTGGTCGTCCTTTGGCATGGTGGTCGGTTATTGGTTTATTTGTCACACTTTTTGCCTTTATTGGTGTTAATATGTTTTTATCAGGTTTACACTCTTATGGTGAATTATAGAGAGGCGTATTTATGGTTTAGTCTATTGCTTAATCTTTGAATGCCTTAAGGAACTAATAAATAGTTATGTGTTCTAAATTTCTATCACGGACTTTTTACTACAAGATGATTTTACTACCAAACAATTATTATAATGAAAGGAAAATAATATGCGCGTAATGGTTACATTGTTTATGCTTATGGGTTTAAGTAGCTTTGTTTTAGCTGAGAGCTATGATGAAGGGATTGAATATGAGCTCTTAAATACAGTACAGCCTGCCCCGACAGACGGTAAGATTGAAGTGATTGAATTTTTCTCTTATGCTTGCCCACATTGTTATCGTTTTGAGCCTCATGTTGAAGCATGGAAAAAGCATAAAGCGGATAATATTGAATTTATTCAGGTTCCAGCAATTTTTAATAAAAATTGGGAAGCCTTGGCAACACTTTACTATGCGGCTGAAGTTTTGGGTGTACAAGAAAAGATGCATCCTATTATTTTTGAGGCCATGCATGGTAAAGGCAAAAAGATACATTCATTGGCTGATTTGAATGCTTTATTTGAAAAAAATGGTGTTACGGCTGATGAGTTGAATAAAGCTATGGGATCGTTCACTGTTGCTGCTAAAACTCGTCGTGCTAAGAATATGACCAAGGCCTATGGTATTACTTCAGTACCAAATGTTGTTGTGCAAGGAAAGTATCGAACTAATGGTACTTTGGCAAAAAGTCATGCTAATGTCTTTAAGGTTGTTGATTTTCTTGCTGAGAAAATTGATAAAGAGCAGGCTGAAAAATAGTTACCATACTCTGTCAATGTAAAATAAAAAAAGCACAATGATTATTCATTGCGCTTTTTTTTTGTCCTATTTAAACTATAATTAGCGCTATTATAACTCTTACCTTATTCTTAAGTGGCTAGATATTTATTATGGCAGACAATAACTTGCAGTGGAAACAAAAATACTATGATAGCTTAGATGAGCTTGAAGGACGTGAGAAAAAGTGGCAGGCTTTAGAAGATTTATTTAAGCAAGCTATTTCCCGTCTTACCCTTGCAGCAGAAGGTAGTAGCAAAAGTTTAGATAATAGTCTAGGTGATCTTCGTACTGCCATACGTAAGGGTAAAGATAATCGAACTATCCAATTAATTCTTGAGAATGTCTCTAAAGAGATTATTAAATTGGATAAAATGAGCAAGGGAAAACCCAAAGGAGATGCAGGTTTCTTGCTCAAAATCATTCAGCAATTACATTTATCAGGCTCTTCAGAAAAGAAATCACGAAAATTAATAAAACATCTTAAAGCAAAAAATCCACCAGAACAGGATGTATTAATTACTGACTTTCAGGCTTTATTATCGACAATCGTAAAACAGGCAATTAAAGACAGTGATGCGGGCAATTCTCATAGCGAAAGTCGTAGTGAGGGTTTTTTAAAACGACTATTTTCGGCTAAACAAAAAGATGAATCAATAGATAATGAGTCACCACCTAAGCTTGAAGAAACACAAGAAAATTTTATTACTGTGGACACGAAAGGAGTATCCGTAAACTCAGTTGAAGTCGATTCTTATCAAGAGCAAGAAAAATTAGCCCTTAATCAAGAACAAATGAGCAGTGTGGTCGCCACTGTGCAAAATGTTCTTGAGTCTATTATTGATGGTTTGGACATTAATGATGACACTAAAGAGCGTTTGAAGACTAAAGTCTTCGAAGTGAAACCAACAAAAGAGATTCATATTTTATTGGGTGATTTACATGAGATACTTAAAGAATCTGGTCTTGTTGATTGTGCTGATTTATTACCCGAAACGATGTTAACTAGTGATATTCATGAGATTAATTCTGGAGTGATTGAATACCATGACTTATTAATTCGTTTAATTGAATTTTTACCTCTAGAAGAAAAAATAAAAGACCAAGCTGAAAAATTAAAAGAAAAATTTTCTCAGGGAATTAATGATGATCACTTAATAGATGCTCTAAAATCCATTGCTGAATTAATTGGTATGATGCGCAGGAATGTGCAGCAGGAACAAAAAGAATTTGAACAATTTTTGACTAAATTAACGGGACGTTTAGCACAGGTCGATCGTTATTTAGAAGAGAGCATTGAGGTCAATAAAACCTCTCATCAAAACGGTATTGATCTCGATGATGCGGTAAAAGAACAGGTTAAAGACATTGGTCATACGGTTTCATCCGTTAAAAATATTGAGGAGATGGAGCACGCTGTACAATCACATTTAGACAAAATACTCACACATATTAATCATCACCGAGAAACAGAAGATAAGCGAATTGCTCATATTGAAGAACAAAATAAACAACTCTCTGGGCAACTTAAAGAGCTTGAAGGTGAAACTGGGCAACTTCGCCAGCAACTTATTGATACTCATAATAAAGCCCTATTGGATCCCCTTACCCAATTACCCAATCGACTAGCCTATGATGAACGTTTGAAACAAGAATATTCACGTTGGAAGCGTTATAATTCCACCTTGCTTATTATGGTTTGGGATATTGATTTTTTCAAAAAAGTTAATGATACCTATGGTCATCAGGCAGGCGATAAGGTGTTAAAAATTATTGCCGATTTATTGCAAAAAAATCTTCGTGAAACTGATTTTATCGCCCGCTTTGGTGGTGAAGAATTTGTTGGTCTAATGCCTGAAACTACCTTAGGTGGCGGTTATAAGATTGCGGAAAAAATTCGTACTGCAGTAGAAAAACTGGACTTTCATTATCGTGGCGATAATGTCAAAATTACAATTTCTTGTGGGATCAGCCTATTTATTGAAAATGATACTACAGAAACTGCATTCGGTCGTGCGGATAAGGCTCTTTATCAGGCCAAAGATAAAGGTCGAAATCGTTGTGTTATTATTGATTCTCTAAAACATGATAAATAAAGTGAATTAAGTAGATATATTTTGATTGAATTAATCCTTGGTGGTGCCCGTTCTGGAAAGAGTAAATGTGCCGAAGCAAAAATTCGTGCACAAGAACAAGTGGAGAATAAAGATGTTATCTATCTTGCTACCGCCACCATTGATGATGATGAAATGGCCGCCCGAGTGAGTTTGCACCAACACAGCCGACCGGATCATTGGCAATTAATTGAAGAGCCTATCTATCTAGCAAAAATTCTAGCTGAAAATAACCATAAAAATAATATAATTCTCATCGAATGTTTAACCCTATGGGTGAGTAATCTTCTTTGTTTGGATGCTGGTTTGGCTGAGCATTCAAAAAAAACAGCTGTCTTTTCTTCTGAGAAAGAAAAATTTCTTCAGCAGTTAATGAAGACCCAAGCCGATATTATTCTGGTCAGTAATGAAACCGGTCTAGGGGTTGTGCCTATGGGGGCATTGACTCGGCGCTTTGTGGATGAGTCGGGCTTTTTACATCAGAATGTGGCCAAGATCAGTGATAAAGTGACCTTGGTAATCGCGGGTTTAGAACATCGCTTAAAATAAAGAATGGGAGTCTCGTATGAGCCATTGGCTAAGCCAAGCAATACATACCATAACAGCAGATGCCCGCCAGCAGGCATCTACGCATCAAAATCAACTGACCAAACCACAGGGTTCACTTGGTCTTTTAGAAAACATTGCGATACAAATTTCTGCCTTACAAGGCACTCAAACTCCCAGTGTGGAACAGGCACAGATCATTATTTATGCCTCCGATCATGGTATTGCACAGGAAAATGTCTCTGCTTTTCCTCAGGCAGTGACCGCTGAAATGGTAAAAAATTTCTCCACGGGCGGGGCGGCTATTTCTGTTCTAGCCAAACAACATCACCTAGACTTAGAAATTATTAATTTGGGCTTGGTTAGTTCTTTACCCCAGTTGGATAAGGTTGTTGATTGTCATATCAGTTGCGGCACGAGTAATTTTTTAACGGCTCAGGCCATGACTATAAAACAAATGGAACAGGTATTTGATTGTGTGCAAATGAAGATTGATGCGTTAAAAGAAAAACAATGTCAGTTGTTTATCGGTGGTGAAATGGGTATTGCCAATACTACCAGTGCAAGCGCATTAGTTTGTGCCTTAGAGCGTCTTGAAGCCGAACTGCTTTCAGGTGCAGGTACCGGTCTTGACAATGAGGGGGTCAAACATAAGGCTGATATTATTCGTTTAGCGATTAAGCAACATAAGGATCAATTAACATCACCAATGGCTATTTTGCGTTGCTTAGGTGGTTATGAAATTGTTGCTCTATGTGCCAGTTATATTCGCTGTGCACAACAGGGTATTGTCTCACTGGTTGATGGTTTTATTTGCAGTGTGGCGGCCTTATTTGCCATTCGTATTAATCCACCATGTAAAGACTGGTTGATTTTTTCCCATCAATCGGCTGAACAAGGCCATAAGAAAGTTATGCAACTTATTGGCTTATCGCCCTTATTACATTTTAATATGCGCTTAGGTGAAGGCAGTGGTGCAGCCCTAAGCTATCCTTTGCTTCGTTCTGCCTGTTTATTGCATAGTCATATGGCCAGTTTTGCCCAAGCAGGTGTCAGTGAAGCCAGTGTTCCCCAAGAATAATTATGCAGGATAAACCATTTACTATTGTCGTCATGCGCCATGGTGAGCCAGAAGGTGGTGCCATTTTTCGTGGTATAACGGATGATCCGCTCACAGAGCAAGGATGGCAGCAAATGCATCGGGCTTTGGCTTCCTATTCTCACTTTGATGCCATTTTTAGCTCTCCCTTGCAGCGTTGTGTGGATTTTGCTCAGTCATTGGCACATAAGCACTCCTTACTAATAGAAAAAAAAAGCGCCTTAAAAGAAATTAATTTTGGTCAATGGGAAGGACAGCTAATTGAGCAAGTGGCCATTAATAATGAACAACAACTTGCTCAGTTTTGGCAGGATCCAACATCATTTACCCCACCTGATGGAGAACCCGTACGAGCTTTTCAAAAACGGGTACTGACTTTTTGGGGTGCTCTGATTGAACGTATGAAGGTAGCACAAGAGGCATCGCAAAAGAAGCAAAAATATTTATTGCTCACACATGGTGGCGTACAAAAAATAATTCTTAGCCATGTCCTTAGGATGCCTATTAGCGCCATGCATAATATTGAAGTGCCTTATGCTTGCCTATCAACCTTTAATGTTTATGATACAACAGGGCAAACCATAGTGACATTACAATCACATGGCGCAATAAATGGAGCTTGTTTGTCATGATTTATTCACTTCGTACTTTTTATATTGCACTGAGTTTTTTAACTCAAATTCCGGTGCCGATTAAAGGCTCTGTTAGCCAAAAAGAAATGGCTTCTGCCATTGTTTTTTACCCTCTGGTCGGTGTGATTATAGGCTTGTCTTGCTTTTTGTTAGGTGAGTTTATCGTCTTTTTTTCAAGTGATTTTCCTAGTGGTGTACTGGCTGCCATATTGCTCAGTGTCTGGGTTATCTTAACCGGTGGCTTGCATTTAGATGGTCTGGCAGATAGTGCAGATGCATGGGTGGGTGGTTTAAATGATCAGAAGAGAACTTTGGAAATCATGAAAGATCCCTATTGTGGTCCGATGGGTGTTGTCGCTGTGGTATTGGTTTTATTGTTAAAATGGTCGGCATTGAGTTATTTATTAAACACAGGTAACACAGCATTTTTAATTGTTTTGCCGATGCTTTCTAGAACGATAATTATTGTCTTGTTTATGAGTACGGTTTATGTGCGTGATTCAGGTTTAGGCTCTGCTTTATTAGAATTTCTGCCTACAGAAAATATCTTATGGCCGATTATACTGCTCAGTCTATTGGTTTATATTATTTTTGCTAATGTATGGTCTTTTTGTTTGTTGGCAATCAGTGTTTTCTTGTTACGCTCAATGATGATAAAACGTATTGGTGGCATGACGGGTGACACTTTAGGGGCTATCATAGAAATTGCTGAGGCGGTTGCTTTACTTGGTTTGGTTTTTTAAGGCTAAATATCCTTCCTTTGAGTCCTTGTTTTTATCGTGCCGGATAAGTGTTAAAATGCTTGGCCTATCTCATCTGATTATAGAGAACTATGTAATGACTTCAGTATCAAATGTTGTCCAGTTTCGTCAAAATTATCAAATTAAAATTCTATTAAATCACACCAAACCGCCTATCTGGCGACGTCTTATTGTTGATAGTCGTATTACTTTGGATGCCCTGCATGATGCGATTCAGATTAGTATGGGCTGGAGCTGTCGCCATTTACATCAGTTTGTTGATAGAAATAATGTGACCTATAACCTTCAAGATGATGAGAGTTTTATGTTGGATTTTGGTCAGGATGCAGTTGATGAGTCTTTGGTCTTATTAAATGAACTGCTTAAAAAAGAAAAAGACTGGCTGCGCTATGAATATGATTTTGGTGATGGTTGGGATCATAAAATTATTTTAGAAAAAATCCTACCTCATAAAAAAGACCAGTTTCCAGTGGTCTGTCTTAAAGGTGTGCGAGCCTGTCCTCCAGAAGACTGTGGTGGCCCTTGGGGGTATCAACATATTTTAGAACAACTTTCTGGTCAGTCTGATGGAGTTGATGATGATTTGCTTGACTGGTTAGGTGATGATTTTGATCCGCTTTGTTTTCATCTGGATGAAGTGAATGCTGTTTTACGCGAAATTTTTGATGATGTAACCTTCAATGGTAAAACGGGGCTTGAAGGTGAATTACAAAGAATTTCAGAAAATTCTGATTTTTTAGGTAATGATAGCTTTCCTGATGATATTTTGGCTGATGGACAAATGCCTGATGAGATGAAAGACGCACTGGATGGCATGCAGGAAGCTGTTGCCATACTGGCTTATATGGATGATTTGTTAGAGCAATCTGCTGAAGCATTTAAGAAAATACAGCACCTATCCAAAGAGAAAAAAATCATCGCTATTGCCAAAAAAATGACGAAACTTCTGGATGATTAAATTATTTTTATGTTATTTCCTAGCCTTAAACAAGTCTTAAAATCTGATGTATCTTGATCAAGCCGTCCTAACTTTTGGACGAGCCATGCGTGAAAAGTATGGTTATAAAGTACACAAGCTGTCCATTGATGCACAGTTTACCTGCCCTAACCGTGATGGTAGCAAGGGAATAGGGGGATGTACTTTTTGCAATAATAGTTCTTTTAGCCCAAACTCCAGAAAGCCGCCTAGTGTCGATGAGCAAATCGAAGCGGGTCGTAGAGTGATTGTGAAACGTACAGGTGCAACACATTATCTGGCTTATTTTCAGGCCTACACAAATACTTATGCTGATATTAATACCTTAAAACGATTGTATGATAATGCCCTATCCCATATAGATGTTATTGGTTTGTCTATTGGTACGCGCCCAGATTGTGTACCAGAGGGTGTGTTACAGTTATTAGCGGACTATCAAGATCAGGGCTATGAGATTTGGCTGGAACTGGGTCTACAGTCCAGTTTTGATAAAACCTTAAAAGAAGTCAATCGAGGCCATGGTTTTACTGACTATCAAGACGCCATAAAGCGAGCGCATCACTATGGTTTGCAAGTATGTACTCACTTAATTGTTGGCTTGCCAACAGAAGCATCACAGCACAGCCTAATTAGTATGGAGCGGGTCTTAGCCACAGAGCCTAAAGGAATTAAAATACATCCCCTGCATATTGTTAAAGGTACGCAAATTGCCCGCCAGTGGAAAAGTGGTGATTATCAGGCATTATCAATGAATGATTATGTTAATACCGTAGTTGATATGGTTAATATGGCTCCCGATGACATGATATTTCATCGTCTAACCGGCACGGCATCCGAAGATTTATTACTAGCCCCAGATTGGTGTAGTAAAAAATGGCGGGTGTTGAATGAAATTACTGTTCAACTTAATAAATATAAAGAAAATAATGCGATTAAATGCCAAAATTAAAACCTAGAAATGATTACTAACAAAGCAAAAAAAATTAAATTACTTATCTTTGATGTTGATGGTGTCCTTACGGATGGCATGCTCAACTACGGCTCAGAGGGTGAGTTATTTAAACGTTTTAATGTCAAAGATGGCGTGGGTATTAAATTACTGGAACAATATGGGATTAGGGTTGCCATTATCACCGCAAAAGATTCCAAACCCTTATCTCAACGGATGAGTGATTTATCTATACGCTACTTCTATCCCGCGTGCAGTGATAAATTAACCGCTTTTGAAGACTTATTGGCGAACTTGTCTTTATGCAAGGATGAGGTGGCTTATGTTGGTGATGATGTGATTGATTTACCTGTGATGGCGCAAGTCGGTTTGTCGATAGCGGTTCAGGATGCCCATGAATTTGTTAAGCAGCAAGCACACTATACGACCCATGCAAAAGGTGGGCAGGGAGTGGCTCGAGAGGTAGCCGATTTGATTTTAGGCACTCAGTACAATCTGGAAACACTTTATCGTCAAATGGCTAAAGGAAGTAAGAAAAAACTTGTGCAATAATGTGTTACGGTATTGCCTAGTGACAAAGGTTTAGCATAATCGTCCTTGTAGCAAGACAGTTTTTTAAGAGACAATTAATAATATGAATAAGACCAACTTTAAAGTAGTCATTCCTGCACGTTATGCCTCATCAAGACTACCGGGTAAGCCCTTAAGGTTAATTGCGGGTAAGCCAATGATACAACATACTTATGAACGTGCCATACAGAGTCAGGCGAGTGAGGTGTGTATTGCTACCGATGATCAAAGAATTATTGATGTCGTGAGCCAATTTACTGATAATTTTATTATGACATCTGCTGAGCATAGTTCGGGTACAGAGCGCTTAGCAGAGGTTCTAGCACTGAAAAACTGGTCAGAAGAGAGCATTGTGGTTAATGTTCAAGGGGATGAGCCCCTAGTGTTACCCGCACATATAAATCTTGTTGCTCAGGCCTTAACGAATAATGAGTTGCCTAGTATGGCAACATTAGCAACACCTATCACTGCGGTAGAAGAATTATTTAATACCAATAGTGTTAAAGTGGTTATGGATTATCGGGGGCATGCTCTGTATTTTTCTCGTGCGGTTATGCCTTGGGCACGCGATGCCTTTGCTGAGGCTTCTGTTTTTGGCGGTGGTAAAGCGCTTTCTCAGGTGCCAGAAAATTCCAGTTGGTTTCGCCATATAGGCATGTATGCTTATCGTGGTTCAGCACTCAAACACTATATGACCTTAGCACCGTGTATGTTAGAAAAAACAGAATCTTTAGAGCAGCTGCGCTTACTGTACAATGGTATTGCTATTCATGTGTCAATTATTACCGATGAGCCAGGGCATGGTGTTGATATTGAAGAAGATATTGCAAAAGTAGAAGCGTTATTGCGCAGTTCCGTGTAAGTCGTGATGGCTTCAAGGTAAATACATCGACAAAAAGATTAAAAATTATATGGCTAAAACAGAACCTCAATCTCCTATGTTATTAGTTGCTAAAGACTCCTTGCTGGAACAAGCCAAGGCATTAATGACTATGTCTGATGAATTAGGCGATGAGTTTAGCCGTGCGGTAACTGCGATATTAGAAACCAAAGGGCGAGTGGTTGTCTGTGGCATGGGCAAGTCTGGTTTGGTTGGTCAGAAAATGATGGCAACGTTTGCATCAACAGGTACGCCCAGTTTCTTTATGCATCCGGCAGAAGCATTTCATGGTGATTTGGGTATGTTAATGCGTGATGATTTACTGATCTTAATTTCCTATAGTGGTGAGACTCAGGAAATTATTAATCTATTACCCTCGATCAAGCACTTTGGCAATAAGATCATCTCTATTGTTGGTAATGTTAAATCAACTATGGCCAAGCATTCAGATATTATTCTGAGCATTCGAGTGGCGCGTGAAGTGTGCCCTAATAATTTGGCTCCCACGACCTCAACACTAGCGACTATGGGGATGGGGGATGCACTGGCAGTGGCATTGATTAAAGAACGTAATTTTCAGCCAGAAGATTTTGCCCGCTATCATCCGGGGGGTAATTTGGGTAAACGTTTGTTAACAAAAGTGTCGGATGTTATGCATACGAACAGGCTTCCAACCGCCAGCCCAGATACACCTTTAAAAGAAGCGGTTGTGGCAATTAGTGAAGGACGTTTGGGGCTGGTTGTGGTGATCAATGAATTGCAGATTAAAGGTGTGGTAACCGATGGTGACTTGCGTAGAGCTTTGGTGCATCAGGTGGATATTAATCAAGCCAGAGTTATGGATATAATGACTGAAAAGCCAATTAGTATTGCTTCGGATACCATGCTCATTGATGCAGAAGCACTCATGTTGGAGAAAAAAATTAAGGCCTTGCTTGTGGCAGACACTAAGAATAACCTCATTGGTATTCTCGAAATTTTTGATCGTTAAGGTTCTTAATATCAGGGCTGGATCATACTTTGGTTAAAATATGTTCAAAATGAAATTGATACGGTATTTTGTCTAAATGAGAATCATTAAAAGTACCCCGCCTGTTCTTAATATTCAATCAAGGTGCATTTAAGGTGATAAAAAATAATCGGATTGTTATCAGTCTTATTCTCTGTACTGTTGTCTTTGGTAGCAAATTGCTTTACGCACAAACACTGCCGCAAGTAGTACAAAAGATAAAGCCTTCAATAATGGGGGTTGGTACACTACAAAGTACTCGCAGAGTGCGCTCTAAATTGTTGGGTACAGGCTTTGTTGTTGCTGATGGTTATCATGTGATTACTAACTACCATGTGATCCCAAAGAACATGAATACAGAAAAAAAAGAACAACTGGTTATTTTTTTTCGTCAAAATAAACGGGTAAATTATCGAAAAGTTAGGCTCTTGGATCAAGATAAAATGCATGATTTGGCCTTGCTCAGAATAACAGGGCAAAAATTTCCAGCATTAAAAATAGCATTGCAAGGCCAGCCACAGGAGGGCGAACGTATCGCTTTTACCGGATTTCCAATAGGTGCGGTCTTAGGCCTTTTTCCTGTTACCCATCAAGGAATTATTTCTTCAATATCACCGGTTGTAATACCAGCACCCAGCTCATCGACATTAAGTGTGAAAATGATAAAGCGCTTAAAACACCCTTATATGGTTTATCAGTTAGATGCGACTGCTTATCCTGGTAATAGTGGTAGCCCATTATTTGATGCTACAAATGGTAAAGTGCTCGGGGTTATTAACAAGGTTTTTATTAAGGAAAGTAAAGAAAGCATATTACAGAAACCCAGTGGTATTACCTATGCAATTCCAAGTGACTATATCCTTAAATTGCTGAAAAAAAATAAAATTGCTGACAAATAATGTCAGATGGTTTTTCTTAATGGCTACAGCAAAAAAATTGATGCGAATGGTTTTAAATAACATAAAAAGAACTTTAAAAGTCTTGGCAGTAATTTTTTGTTATTCAAGAGCATATAAGCGCCATAAAAAAATTGAATTTATTTTAACTATTAACTTGACAGAGTGAAGAAATTAACCAATAATAGCGACCTTTCTGAGGTATGGAGGGGTTCCCGAGCGGCCAAAGGGGGCAGACTGTAAATCTGCTGGCTCTGCCTTCGGAGGTTCGAATCCTCCCCCCTCCACCATGTTTCAATGATCATAATGCAGCAATTCAAACGGCATGGACGTTTGCTCTGTGGCAAGCTTTTTTTAATCGCTTCCCATCGGCTGAGACAGCCGTTTTTTTATGTGTATTATTGTTACAGGGCGGGAATAGCTCAATTGGCTAGAGCATCAGCCTTCCAAGCTGAGGGTTGCGGGTTCGAGTCCCGTTTCCCGCTCCAAGGCCCACGTAGCTCAGTCGGTAGAGCAC
>WFNB01000006.1 GCA_015488755.1 Gammaproteobacteria bacterium
AAAGAAGAAGACGTTCTCTATGAACAAGCCAATAACTTAATGGAGCTTAAAACAATGTTAGCGGATCGATTTTCACAATGGAAAGAAAACTACAAACAAGAGTATTCGTCACAATGGAAAGAAAACTACAAGCAAGAGTATTTAGAGAAAGGAATAGAGAAAGGCATAGAGAAAGGCGAAATCAATAAAGAACGCTCATTATTACTGCGTCAAATCAAACTCCGCTTTGGTGACTCTTTTTGTCATACGATTGAGCCGATTATAGCATCTATTGCTTCGACAAAACGACTGGATCAAATTGCCGATTGGATCATTAGTTGTGATGATAAGAATGACTTTCAAACTCGTGTTGAGCAACTTGCCAAAATATAACGTAATGTGATGACGTATTAGGGCAGATATAAATTTAATGATGGCCTCTTTGACTTTTTAGTAGAACGTCGCCTTTCTCGTAGCAATTCCTTACCCAATAACCACTGGAACTTACGCTTACGCAAAGGCGTGCGGGGCGATCTCGTCTCCAGTATCGCCAAAGTGAGACCGAGTGTATTAGGGGACAGGCACAAATTTGTTATCACCAATGCGAGCTTGGTCGCCTGATGATAAGCCTAAAAATGGACGCGCAGGAATGTCGCCCCAAGGCGTTTTACCCCCTTTAAAACTGTGTTTTTGGGCACCGAACTGGTGTACAGCTGCGTAAATGACGTTGGTACCAAATTGCAAGGTGTTATTGTTTTCAATTTGATAGCTTAATGATGCACGCAGTCTGCCTGATTCGGTTAGGATGCGATCACTATTTTGTTCTTTGCGCACTAAGGTGCTGTCAATGCTTAGGTATTCCCACGGGTCACCCTTGGGGGTCACTTCTAAATCAAAGCGTTCATCATGGCTTTTATCGAGCATTTCGCCGATGTCTCTGAGTATGGGGGTCATATCTGAGGTTTGTTTTAATAGTGCATTGAGTGCATTAACGACTTGGGCATCATCAATTGTGATATGAGTTCCGGCCATATTATTACCTTTGTGATATTGTGTTTTATAAATGTCGGTATTATACTATTTATAACAGATCAGGACTGAGCCATACCTTGTTAAATGCCTGATTGCGATTGCCACGTATGGGTGGTGGACCGTCCTAATTATCCGCTTTTCTATATAATAATTTCCCTTTTCTCTTGTTTAATACACTTTGACTGGTGGGCACAAACGTATAATCGACTAATTGCCCTTTTTGTACATCCGCAACCAGCAGCTATTAGGGGGCAGTCATAAGTTTAAGTCTGCTTATTATGGGATAAGAGCTTTTATTAGTGATCGGCTTTGGACGGGCAGGGCCATTCGAGCAGACAAACGAGGCTATATTCCAGAGCAAGAACCGAAAATACTGATAAAACTGGGTATTGATAGCGATTGTTGGCTGGAAAATATCAAACAATTCAGTGAGCGTCATCAGCGTTTTATTGGCAGTGAATTACAACTGCAAGACATCTGTGAAAAAAGTGGCCAAAAATGGCTGTTTGGTCTTAAGCAAAGCAGACAGTTATATTAATACTGACTTAAGATATTTATGGGTAAATATTTAACTTCAGCCCTGCTTATTTCGCGGGGCTGAAGCCCCAACTCCAAACACAATTTATTCAAACCCACCATTTACCTTAAGTTTAATGATTCTCTGGAAAAGTGTTGACACATCATTTTCTGGAGTAATACAGACCTTGAACACAAAGTGTGAGAAAATCATCTATACTGTATTTTTATATAAATTTAGAAAAATCATAGGGAACTATTATGGAAAAGGCAGATATCGGCTTAATTGGCTTGGCTGTTATGGGGCAAAATCTGGCATTAAATATCAATGATCATGGCTTTCGCTTGTCGGTTTTTAATCGTACCACCAGTAAAGTTGATGCCTTTCTTGCGGGTGAAGCAAAAGGTACACAGATTATTGGTACGCATTCAATTGAAGAGTTTGTGCAAAGCTTGAGTTCACCAAGACGTATTTTGTTAATGGTAAAAGCCGGTGAGGTGGTGGATCATTTTATTGAACTTTTGATACCTCACCTTGATGTTGGTGACATTATTATGGATGGTGGCAATTCCCTGTATACCGATACGACTCGACGAGTTAAGGCAATGCAGGAGCAAGGCATTATCTATCTGGGTACGGGTATTTCTGGTGGTGAAGAAGGGGCTCGTCATGGGCCATCTATTATGCCTGGGGGCAATAAAAATGGCTGGGAGTCAGTGAAGCCTATTTTACAAAGTATTACTGCTCAGGTAGATGGTGAACCTTGTTGTGACTGGATTGGTGAAGACGGTGCCGGACATTATGTCAAAATGGTACACAATGGTATTGAATATGGCGATATGCAACTGATTTGTGAGGCCTATCAATTTTTACGGGAAGGTCTATCCCTAAGTGTTGATGAGATTGCTGATATCTTTAGCCAATGGAATGAAGGTGAATTAAACTCTTATTTAATTGAGATCACCAGCCATATTTTACGAGTCAAAGACACCGATGGTGAGCCATTGGTGGACAAAATACTCGATACAGCGGGACAAAAAGGAACCGGTAAATGGACAGCAATTAATTCATTAGAATTGGGTATTCCCCTGACCTTAATTGGAGAAGCTGTTTTTGCTCGTTTTTTGTCAGCACTGAAAGCAGAACGGCTTAAGGCATCAAGTGTATTGCAGGGGCCAGATACTCAGTTTTCTTATACAGAACAAGAAAAATCTGAGGCCATTAATGCCGTCAAAGAAGCCTTATATGCGTCTAAAATTATCTCCTATACTCAGGGCTATATGCTAATGCGTGAAGCAGCTAAAGCATATCAATGGAATCTAAATTATGGTGCTATTGCTCTTATGTGGCGTGGTGGTTGTATTATCCGCAGTCGTTTTCTAGGGAGTATCAAAACGGCTTATACCAATAATCCTGATCTGGAAAGCCTGTTATTAGATGATTTTTTCCAACAGGCCATTGCGGCTACCCAAAGTGGCTGGCGTAAAACCGTATCCAGAGCGATTGAAGCTGGTATTCCGGTGCCGGGCTTTGCTGCGGCATTAACTTTTTATGATGGTTATCGTATGGCGTGTGTGCCGGCCAACTTATTACAGGCACAACGAGATTATTTTGGTGCCCATACCTTTGAGCGAGTGGATCAGCCCAGAGGACAATTTTTTCACCATGAATGGATGGATGAACAATTATGAGCGATAGTAATGTAATGGGTGAACATAATATCACCGAGCCTTGCACGTTGGTTATTTTTGGGGTGACTGGCCATTTAAGCCGAAATAAGCTTTTGCCGGCTTTATATCATCTTGAAGAGTCCAAACGCTTACCCAAAGAAGTGACTATTGTTGGCTTTGGTCGTAGAGACTGGAGTAATGATGAATGGGCGAAAGAAGTTAAAAGTGAGATCAAAGATCATGCCCGTGGTGGTCTTGATGATGAGGTTTTTGCTCGTTTTAGCCAGCGTTTAAATTTCCAAAAGGGAGACTTAAAGGATCAAGCTTCTTTTGTCGCATTGAAACAACGTTTGGATGATTCCGAAATCTTCCCTAATAACCATATTTTTTATTTAGCAATCCGTCCACAAGACTATAATTTTGTTAATAAAAATCTGGTTTCCAGTGGTCTGCATAATGAAGATAATGGTTATTGTCGTTTGGTCGTTGAAAAACCCTTTGGCCATGATCTGCAAAGCTCTGAAATTTTAGATGCCCAATTACATAAAAATTTTCGTGAAGAGCAGATTTATCGAATTGATCATTATCTGGGTAAAGATACCGTACAAAATATTTTGGTGTTTCGTTTTGCCAATTTATTACTTGAGCCTCTGTGGAATCGTAATTACATTGATCATGTGCAAATTACTCATGCAGAAACAGCCGGTGTTGGTGGGCGGGCGCATTATTATGACTCGGCTGGTGCCTTGCGAGATATGATCCAAAGCCATTTATTGCAAATGTTAGCCTTAGTTGCAATGGAACCTCCGGCGCATCTAGATGCTAATGCTTTGCGTGATGAAAAAGTAAAGGTCTTGCGTTCGGTGCGCCCGATAAATCGTAAATCAGTTAATATGCATGCCTTTCGTGCTCAATATGCGGCGGGTGAAGTAAATAATGACAAGGTTTCTGGTTATCTTGATGAAGAGGGTATTGATGCCGAAAGTAAAACAGAAACCTTTGCCGGTTTAAAGCTTTATATTGATAATTGGCGTTGGAAGGGCGTGCCGTTTTATCTTCGTACTGGCAAGCGTATGAAAGAGAATAACTTTTTAGTGAGTATTCGTTTTAAACGCCCGCCTCAGCAATTATTTAAAGACACGGCATTAAAACAAATGGATCCGGACTGGATTTTAATTAATATCCAACCTGAAGAATGTTTACGTTTTGAAATGCAGGTTAAAAAATCGGGGTTGGAACTAGAAACAAAGACCTCACAACTCGAAGCCTGTCGCTGTGAAGGGAAAGAAAAAATCGATGCTTATGAAGCCTTATTGTTGGAAGTAATGGAAGGTGATCAAACCTTATTCCTACGCTATGATGAAGTGTCGTGGGCATGGAAGGTGATTGATCCAGTGTTGCGTTCTTGGATGGAAGAACAAGACTATATTCATACCTATCCAGCCGGTACTTGGGGACCTGATGTTTCGTCACGTTTATTTGATAGGAACGATCAATTCTGGCGCAATAAACTGGATCATAATGATTGTGATGTGAGTTAAGTTGGTATTACTTTATGAAAACAGCCTCGTTTTCATAAAGTAAAAAAATGACAGAGCGTTGCTTATTCACTTGTCCAGAACTCAGCTTATTCTAAATTTAAGCGTTGGGCAACAAAATCAATATCCTTATCACCACGACCACTAAGATTAACAAGAATGTGCTTATCTTTATCTAATGTGGCTGCCAGTTTCATGGCGTATGCAACGGCATGAGCGCTTTCTAGTGCGGGAATAATGCCTTCTAAACGAGATAAATCCATAAAGGCTTCTAGACATTCGGTATCCGTTGCGGTTTCATATTGGACACGCTCAATATCTTTTAAGTAGCAATGCTGAGGGCCAACACCGGGATAGTCCAGACCAGAAGCAATCGAATAAACGGGTAATGGTTGACCTTCTTTATCTTGCAATAAATAACAACTAAAACCATGAATGACACCGGGGGAACCTTTGGTCATTGTGGCTGCGTGTTCAGCTGTATCAAGACCTTTCCCAGAGGGTTCAACACCAATCATTTGCACCTTATCATCGTCAAGAAATGCGGTAAATAAACCCATAGCATTACTGCCACCGCCAACACAGGCGATCAAATAATCAGGCAAAGTATCTTCCATGTCCATAAATTGGCTACGTGCCTCAGTGCCGACAATGGCTTGAAAATCACGTACCATCATAGGGAAAGGGTGTGGCCCTACGACTGAACCAATGGCATATAAGGAATTAACAGGATCTTGTAAATAGGCTTCAAAAGCACTATCAACGGCATCTTTCAAGGTTCGTGTGCCACGGCTAACGGGTATTAAGTCAGCCCCTAATATTTTCATACGGATCACATTTGGATGTTCTTTTTCAACATCAATTTCACCCATATGAATTTCACATTGAATACCGACCAGTGAACAGGCTGTGGCCAAGGCAACGCCATGTTGACCAGCACCTGTTTCTGCCAGCACTTTGGTTTTCCCCATGTGCTTGGCTAATAAGGCTTCACCGAGACAATGATTGATTTTATGAGCACCCGTATGGTTTAAGTCTTCACGTTTGAGGTAAATTTGTGCACCACCACATTTTTCAGATAAGTTTTTGGCATGGTAAATAGGACTGGGACGACCGACAAAATGGCTTAATAGTTCAGCTAATTCATTTTTAAAGGCATCGGTATCTTTAATTTCAAGATAGGCATCATTGATGCCATCCATAATAGCAATCAGCTCGGGAGGGAGTTGCTGGCCACCATAGTCACCAAAAAAACCACTGTCATTGGGCATAGGAAGAAAATCTGTGCTGTTTTGTGTCTTATTCATAAGGAGCCTTTATTTTATTGTTGGGGTGTTTTATTGTTATAAAATCGCATTAACATCTGCACATAAAATAACTCATACCCATGTTATAATCAATATTCAAAAAAAAGCCTTTCATACTTTATAACGAGTGATAATAATACGATGCAAAAACAGCTATTAAAAGCCATTATTGATAAAGAATTACAAGAAATTGATGAAGAAATGGCGACTCTGGATAATTCTGATATTAGTACCGTGATTGATTTTCATACTCGTCATGGTATTAAAGATGCTCAGGAACGTCAGGAAAATAACGAGCCAACGGAACTGGAATTCCCCTATGCGATTTCTGATGAACTAAAAAAAGCAATGAATACCGATATGCTTGAGCTTGAAGTGTCTTTGCAACTTTATTATCGTTCTTGTTATTTTGGTACAGCAGAAGAACAAATGAGGTATCGTCATGCTATTTTAGCCATGCGGACTTAATTGATCGGCACCATGCCAAAGGGCGGCGCTATTGTTCTTATTCAAAAGCCATATACATTCGACTTATGGGTAAAAATAATGCAGTTGATAAAAATAATATATAGAGTAAATCATGATTAAAATTATATTTTTTAAACTACTGCTTATTGTCAGTTTGATTAGTGTTTGCTCATTATCGGTTTATGCTTGGTCAAATGATATCACGCCTGAGTTAGCAAAAAAGCTACATGAGGCTTTAAAAAATAAAGGTAAAAATTATCAACCTAGAACGCATCACCTTAATAGTGATGGCTCACCAAAATACACCAATCGTTTAATTTTAGAACAATCCCCTTACTTAATTCAACATGCTCACAATCCTGTTAACTGGTACCCATGGGGTAGTGAAGCCTTTGCTAAAGCAAAACGTGAGAATAAACCAATATTTTTATCAATAGGCTATTCTACTTGTCATTGGTGTCATGTAATGGAACGAGAAAGTTTTGAAAATCAGACCATTGCTGAGTATTTGAACACACATTATGTTGCCATTAAAGTTGATCGGGAACGTAGACCGGATGTTGATAAAATTTATATGACGGCATTGATGATGACCAAAGGCAGTGGTGGTTGGCCAATGTCATCACTATTGACACCAGAAGGAAAACCATTTTTTTTAGGTACATACTATCCAGCAAAACAATTGTTAGAATTATTACAAAAAGCACACACGCTTTGGGCAACGGATGAAGCACAATTACGCACCATGTCAGAAAAAATAACGGCAGCGGTAGAAAGTAGGCAGCACAGCTTAAAGCAGGCAAAACATATTGGTAAAGAACGGGTGCAAATTGCGGTTATTTCACTATTAAACCAATTTGATGATTTACAAGGTGGCTTTTCCTCAGCCCCTAAATTTCCTAATGAAAGTTATTTGTATTTGCTATTAGATACGGTGATCCGAGAACAAGATCAGGAGGTACTGGATGCCCTGACATTTACTATGGACAAAATGGCACAGGGTGGTATCTATGATCAAGTTGGTGGTGGTTTTCATCGCTATTCAACAGACAATGCTTGGCTGGTGCCACATTTTGAAAAAATGCTCTACAATCAGGCTCATTTAGTACAAACGTATTTGCAACTTTATCAAATCACCCATGAAAATTCTTATAAACGTATCGTTAGTCAAACGTTAGATTATGTGCTACATGATATGACCGATAGTAATAATGGTTTTTATTCAGCCAGTGATGCAGATAGTGAGGGACAGGAAGGAAAATATTTTCTCTGGACCACGGAACAATTAAAAAATACCTTAAATCCAGCATTAGCAAGCTTAGCCATTGCCTTATATGGTGTGACGCCAGAAGGTAACTTTAGTGATGACCCAAAGCATCGTACAGGGACAACAATCTTGAATCTCTCAGGTTCTATTCGTGACTTTGCAAAACGTAATAAGCTGGAACTTAAACCACTCTATCGTGACATTGATAGTATTCGCCAACAACTCTATCAAAAAAGGCAAACAAGAATCGCCCCTGCCATTGATAAAAAGGTGCTAACGGCATGGAATGGGATGATGATCTCTGCTTTTGTTAAGGCCGGCAAGGCTTTTTCTGAAGAAAAATATCTTAATGCCGCGAAAAGAGCGGGTGATTATTTATGGCAAACACACCATTATCAAACAGCAGCAAAATCAGGATTATATCGAGCCAGTCTTGACAGTAAAGCTTCAGTGTTAGCCACTCAGGCTGATTATGCCTATTTAGCAAAAGCGTATATTGTCTTGTATGATGTGACTGAAAACCAAAAATGGCTGATACGAGCTCAACAACTTGTTAAAGAAATGATCACTCTGTTTTGGGATAAAGAAGAAGGCTCTTTTTTTATGACTGAGCAGTCTGTAAATGGGCATCAAGGTGTGCCACTATTTAATCGTCCTAAAGATATTTATGATGGTGCGATACCCTCAGCTAATGCGGTTGCTTTAGTGGTCTTATCACAATTATATTATCGTACTGGAGATGATTATTATTATACTAAGGCAATGGCTCTGGTGGCCTCTTTATCAGCCATAATAAAAACCGCACCAAGCTCCTTTTCTTATTTTCTAATGGCTGTTAACCAACTTAATTTTGGTGAGTTATCTGATGTGCAATATGGTGCTAAAGGACATGTTCGCTTGGAGAAAACGGAGGTATCGCAAAAGCATGAAAAAAATCAACATCTCATTCAACTTGATATTCAATTGACAATGGATAAAGGCTGGCATATCAATAGTCGTTACCCTTTGGATAAAGAGCTTGTGGCTACGGCAATTAGCCTTGGAAGCAAAGCAAAAAAGCATTGGAAAATACGCCAAATTGAATATCCAGCAGGTGAAAAGCTTAAGTTAACATTTAACGATGCCCCCTTGTCTTTGTATCAAAACTCAGTAGCTATTCATGTCACTTTGGAAGCTATGGGCAAGTCCTTAGTCAGTATTCCCTTAGCAGTAAATTATCAAGCGTGCAGTGATGCTATTTGTTTAGCACCGCAAGAGCAGCAGGTTTATCTCTTCCCTGAAAAATAAATACGGACTCTTTATCGAACTGCTATTTAGGGAATGTGGCGTGTTTTTTGCATTTGTTTGTTATCATGATTAAAACTATCTATGTAATATTACAATTCGCCAGTATTTTGACTCTTCTGGTTTTTTTTAATGCGCCCCTATTGCGGGCAGCAGAGCGTGAATATGTTGTGCCTATGGAAAAATCTCAATGGCAAATTGAGAGTAGAAAACAACGAGAATGTAGCCTATCACAAACGATTCCTTTTTATGGCGAGGCAAAATTTACCCATAAATCCGGTTATAAAATAAAATTCATGTTATATAGTGATGAGTTAGTTATGCAGGACAATGTAAAAATTATTCTACAGTCTGAGCCACCTTCATGGCGTCATGATGATCAGGTTTTTAATATTGGTCAATTTACCTTTATTCGTGGTCATGATGCTTTAAAAGTAAAATCGCCCTATGCTTCGAGGATGTTACAGCAAATAGAGAATGGTATGTCGCCAGTGATTATCTACCGTGATATGGCCGATGGCCGTGATATTGTCTCTATTATGCTTTCGCCAATTAATTTTCGCCAAGCCTTAACCCAGTACCGAGAATGTGAACGTACTTTGGTTGATTTTGATTTGGACAGAATTAAGAATCTGACACTTTACTTTGCGACCAATAAAGACGTTCTTACGGCATCTTCTAAGCGAGATTTAAATAATGTTAAGCGTTATTTAACATTAGACCCCAATATTTTACAAATTAAAGTGGATGCTCATGCAGATGCGCGTGGACGCCGTCGATTTAATGATAACTTGTCTGAGCGACGTTCTAAGGCGATTGTTAACTACTTGCATGCCATTGGTATTAAAAAAGAGATGATTTATGCGGTCAGTCATGGTGAACGTGATCCTAAATACACAAATAAAACCGCCGTGGGTCGTGCAAAAAATCGTCGTGCCGATGTACAACTGCTGAGTGTAGCACCGCCTACTTTCGCTGAGCGTCAGGCGATGGCAGATGCTAGAAAAATGTTGCGCCGTCGTCAGTTAAGCGAGCGTTCGATTTTTAATCAGCCAGTCAATGTTACAGGAGCTAAGAAGTCCAAGAAAAAAGCACCGGAGAAATTAAGAACGATTAAGCCTGTATCTGCTAATACAGCTAGTGAGCCAGTAAATAATGAACCTCCTGCCCCTAATTTTATTAATTTGGATAATTTAGTTGATAAAAATAACCAAAAAATAAAATCAAAATAGGGTAACCTTAGCAAGCAATAATCCGTTATAATTGCCTCCTTATTAATTTTTACAAATAACGAATGTGGGAGAAATTCTCAATGTCTGACGTGAAAAAGGTGGTTTTAGCCTATTCCGGTGGTCTGGATACTTCAATTATTGTCAAATGGTTGCAAGATGAATATCAATGTGAAGTGGTGACTTTTACTGCTGATGTAGGTCAGGGTGAAGAAGTTGAACCAGCTCGTGCAAAAGCACAAGCTGCGGGTATTAAAGAGATTTACATTGATGACTTACGTGAAGAGTTTGCTCGAGATTTTGTTTTTCCCATGTTCCGAGCCAATACTATTTATGAAGGTGAATACCTTTTGGGGACCTCTATTGCCCGTCCTCTTATTTCCAAGCGTTTAATTGAAATAGCCAATGAAACCGGTGCCGATGCCATTTCTCATGGTGCAACGGGTAAAGGTAATGATCAAGTGCGTTTTGAATTAGGTGCCTATGCCTTAAAACCTGATGTAAAAATAATTGCTCCTTGGCGTGAGTGGGAGCTAAATTCTCGTAAGACCTTAATGGATTATGCAGAGAAACACGGTATTGTTATTGAAAAAACCCACGGTAAAAAATCCCCTTATTCGATGGATGCTAATTTATTACATATTTCTTATGAGGGTGATATTCTCGAAGATCCTTGGGCAGAGCCTAAAGATTCTATGTGGTTATGGAGTGTTTCGCCAGAAAAAGCACCTGATGAGCCTACCTATTTAGAGTTCAGTTATGTGAAGGGTGATATTGTTGCTATTGATGGCAAAAAGATGACGCCTGCAGAAATTATGGAATATCTTAATAAAGTGGGTGGTGCTAATGGTATTGGCCGTATAGATATTGTGGAAAACCGCTATGTTGGCATGAAAGCACGGGGGTGTTATGAAACACCTGCCGGTACGATTATGCTTAAGGCACATCGTGCCATGGAATCCATTACCCTAGATCGTGAAGCTGCGCATCTTAAAGATGAATTAATGCCTAAATACGCAAGTCTGATTTATAACGGTTATTGGTGGTCTCCTGAGCGTAAAATGCTACAGGTAATGATCGATCAATCACAAGAAGTGGTCAATGGTGAAGTTCGGGTGAAATTGTACAAAGGCAATGTCATTGTTGTAGGGCGTGCCTCTAGCACAGATAGTTTGTATGATGACAATATTGCCACCTTTGAAGATGATGAAGGTGCTTATAATCAGCAAGATGCTGAAGGTTTTATCAAACTTAATGCCCTGAGATTACGTACAGCCGCTAAAAAACGCCTAAAATAGTCATTTTTAGATGCCTTTTTTATCCCTAATCATTACCTTGTCTAATAATGATTAGGGATACCTCTTATAGATCGCAACCGCAAAATCCTCTACCCTTGTATTAGTTATTACTAATTTAGTAACTTCACTCAATTGATTTAAAAATTAAGGTGAGAAGGGTGTGTCTAAATTTATCTCTTTGTTTGGCAAGAAAGTAGGTTTCTCTAAAGTTGTGCTGACTTCAGTGCTTGCTATTGCCATGCTTTTTTGGATGTTTTATTTACTTGTGCATGCGAGCTTATGATTTATACCCATACGATTATGCTATAAATCATTGCAAGCTTAAAACTCAGTGGTCATCCTAAATAAATTCTAACCTAAAGTGCATTGAAGGTAAAAAATACCTCGATAATTTTGCTCAGGCAAATGCCTAGTTAAAGAAGGGCATATTATTGAACATCTTATTATTTTTTTTATGTGGTGGTGGACGTAAGCCCTTGTTTTGATTAATGGCTTGACGGCGGCTTTTGAGTTCTTTAATCGCCAAAACAGTACCTGTATAGCGACATAAATAGTCAGCGGTTTTATCACCTTTAGGCATTCTTAAAATCTGCGCATCAAAATCACAGACTCTCGGTACTAATGTTGGTTTTACTAGAACAATATCTCCTTTATCACAGTGCTTTGGCTTGCCTTGATCGGAAATACAAAAATATTCTGCAAAGCTATTATTAGCCAACATCAACAGACTTGTTGCTATGGCAATGGATACGATTTTCATTCTTTTCTCCGGATAAACGAACAATAATTAGGGCTAATATCTTGCTAATAAAGTAATACAAGTGTTCTTTATAACAGTTTTCTAATGCATTCGATATAGGTAGTTTCATTAGGTTGTTGATTATTTCTCTGGGCATTCCAGAGCATTTCCCCCAAGCAAGCCATTATCTGATGCTCTGCTTCATGATCATCGCCCAATTTTGTACATAAGGACTGATAAAGTGGCGTTATTTCGGATGGCCGTTGGGTGCCTAGTTGTTCCTGAATAGAGATATGCATACCTAAGTGTAGAAATGGATTGGTTTGTCCCATTTCAGGTGTAAACTCTTGGTTTTTATTTTTTTTTGCGTGATCAAAAAAATTATGATATTCAGGATGTTTACTGATTAAGTTGGCAATGAGTGATTCCATTGGCTCCATTGGCTGTTTATTTTTAAATTTATCCCAGCTTTGAAAATATAGTGTTCGTAACTGATTTCTATCCTGACTAAAAAGCATAGGCTTTTCCTAAGTAAATAAGCAATTTTTTATAAGACGGGCGTCATTTTTAACTTTTTTTTTAATGATTGCAAGGGCTTAGCTTTATCGTGTTGGCTTTAACTTATTTAAGACTGAATTTTTTGGCTGTAGGCACTCTTGATAAAAATCAACAAAGTTAAAGATAACGAATATATTTACGTCTTATGTTACATTTTTATTACAGTTTTATTACAATCGCACTTGAGAATAATAAGTGCAACGCTTATTAGTGGCTCTCCCTAAAATTCAGAAGACAGCAGGCTATGGAATTACAAAATATTAATGATATTGATGATGCAACTAAGCATTCACGTAAAGAGTTGTTTCGTATTGGCATTGCGCTTTTATTTATTGTTGGCATTATGCTTTATACCATTTCACAAAACACAGTAGATGGTAGTCCCAGTACCTTATTAATTATTGCCGCCATGATAGGTGGTTATATGGCAATGAATATTGGTGCCAATGATGTTGCTAACAATGTTGGCCCGGCCGTAGGTTCTAAGGCTTTGACCATGGGCGGTGCTATTCTAATTGCCGCTATCTTTGAAGCATCGGGAGCATTAGTTGCTGGCGGCGATGTGGTCAGCACCATTAAAAAAGGTATTATTGATCCCAGTGGCGTGATGAATGCTGACACCTTTGTCTGGATGATGATGGCGGCTTTATTAGCAGGTGCCATCTGGCTTAATATTGCAACGGCACTTGGGGCGCCTGTTTCAACCACCCATTCCATTGTCGGTGGGGTACTTGGTGCTGGTATTGCTGCAGGCGGAATGGATATTGCGAATTGGAGTAAAATGGGAGCTATTGTCGCCAGTTGGGTGATATCTCCAATGTTAGGAGGGCTGATTGCCGCTGCTTTTCTTTATATGATCAAACGCTTTATTACCTATCGAGCTGATATGCTTGGCGCAGCCCGAAAGATGGTGCCTATTTTTGTTGCTGTAATGGTTTGGGCATTTTCAACCTATTTGATCCTTAAGGGCTTGAAAAAAATATGGAAGGTCGATTTTCTTACAGCAGGTGGTATAGGTTTAGTGATTGCCATCGGACTTTATTTTTTAGTAAGGCCTTTGGTGGCTAAAGCCGCAGTTAAATTAGCCAATGATAAAGAAAGTGTTAATTCGTTATTTACTATTCCTCTGATTTTTTCAGCTGCACTGCTCAGTTTTGCTCACGGGGCTAATGATGTGGCCAATGCAGTGGGACCTTTAGCGGCAATTAATGAAGTGATCACCCATGGTGATGTGGTCTCTAAAGCGGCTATTCCACTTTGGGTGATGATGATTGGTGCTATTGGTATTGCTATAGGCTTAGCCTTATATGGGCCTAAACTGATTAAAACAGTTGGCTCAGAGATCACTGAACTGAATAAAATGCGTGCCTTTTGTGTGGCAATGGCCGCTTCGATTACAGTCATTATTGCTTCTCAACTGGGCTTGCCTGTCAGTTCAACTCACATTGCGGTTGGTGGCATATTTGGTGTTGGTTTTTTACGTGAATACCTTAAGGCAACTTATGTTGAAATGGTGGCTGAAATTAAGCACCATCATGAGAGTGATAATCCTGAAGAAGTTGAAGATTTTTTACTTGCATTTCGCAAGGCCTCATTAAATAAAAAACGTGGCATGCTTCAAGAATTAAAAATGAAGTCAGCCAAAGCGCATCTGACAAAAAAAGAACGTAAACAATTAAAGCGGGTGTATAAAACAGAATTAGTTAAGCGTTCTCATTTATATAAAATTGCCGCGGCTTGGGTGATCACGGTACCTTTCTCTGGTTTAATGGCAGCACTATTGTTCTTTATGATCCGCGGTATGATGATGCCTTAGCGTGCTACTTTTTTCTATTTAAACAGAAAATGGGTACTTGATTGCTTCATGATGGTGATAATGGGTGACTTCAAAGTCATCCAGTGTGACCCATGTTTCTAAATCTGCTAATGACTTAATATCAGGGTTTATAATGAGTTGTGGTGCCTCTAAAGGGCTACGTTTTAATTGCACATCACGCATAAGTGCTAATTGATCTTCGTAAATATGGGCATTAACAATTTTATGATAAGCCTGACCGGCTTTATGACCGGTTATTTGTGCGATTAGAGCCAATAATACATAGACTTGAACCATATTAAAATTAAGTCCTAAAGGGACATCGCATGAGCGCTGTGTGCTATTAAGGTATAAAGTATCTCCGAGTAATGAAAAATGATGGCTGTACATGCAGGGGCGAAGGCAAGCCATATGAAATGCTCCGGGATGATAAAAAGTAAAAATCTCTCCACGATTATCAATGCCCTGTTTTAGATCATCAATTATCTGGCGTAGTAGATCCACACTGCCACCATCGGGCTTGGGGAAGTTTCGAGCAATCTTACCATAGATCAGTCCGCAGTCATCTTCTCCTTTGCGATAGGGGTTTGCCAGCCATGCGGTATTTTCATTGGCATTGGCATCCCATGTTTTGGTACCTATTTTGCGAAAATCGGCGGCATTATCATAGCCTCGGATATAGCCTAAAATTTCAGCAATAGCAGATTTGTAGAAACTTTTTCGAGTGGTTACTAATGGAAACTGCTTTTGTGCAACGTCATAACATAAGTCCGCATTGATTACTGTTAGGCATCGTTTAGCGGTTCTTTTATTGTCAATCCAAACACCTTCATTAACGATTCTCTGACACAATTCAAGGTATTGCTTCATTATTTTCTCTTTGCTTATTAGTTATCTTTTTTCGGTACATCAGGCATGATTGTTTCTAAGCGGCTTTGAGGCAAAGCTAAGCGGTGCTCATAAATAGCGGTATAAGCCAAAATACTGCTGACGTATTCACGAGTTTCTTTAAACGGAATACTTTCAATCCAGCGATCAGCTGCCATATCACTACCCTCTGGTAACCATGCTTGAACACGATGTCCTCCGGCATTGTAGGCGGCACTTGCTAGAGCAGGCTGGTTATGGAATTTGTTTAACATCATATTTAAATATTTGGTGCCAAATTTAACATTCGTTTCAGGGTTTAATAATTGATTTTTATTCTTTAATTTTGTCTTAAGTTTTTTGGCAATGACTTTCCCTGTGGCCGGCATAATCTGCATTAAGCCCAAAGCGCCTACTCGTGAGCGGGCATCAATGGCAAAGGCACTTTCTCTACGGATAACGGCCATAGTATAAGCAGGTTGTATTTTGTGTTGCTCTGAGTATTTAATAATGCGTTCTTTTTCAATAACAGGAAAACGTAACTCAATATCATTACGTTGATCGGTGTAGGCCATGGTAATAATTGCGCGGTGGTGCCAGCCCCATTGTTGGGCAACTTTAGCAGCAATGGCTCGTTCGTTATTATTCATTTGTTTGCGAGTAGTAAAATACCATTCCCTGCGCATTTCGGTTGTACGCCCTAAAAAGTAAAATTCTTTTGCCCGTAAAATTCCAGAGTTGTTTTTTACTGCGTTAAGTGAGTGTTCATCGGGTGTTAGAGGTGCATTTTGAAAGGTATAAGGCATATCCATTTTGTCAGCAGCTAAAAAACCATAGTAACTTCTGTTCTGTGCTAACTGGTAATAGTCCTGTAGAGCCAATGTTTTTTTACCGAGATGTTGTTTGCTATTGGCAGCCCAATATTGCCAACGAAAATCCTTTTGCTCTTTTTTTGATAGGCGCTTTATAGCACTATTGATTGCTTGCCAGTTTCCTTCCCGTATGGCACTGCGGGCACGCCATTGTCTGACGGTTTTATCGCTATTTTTATCACTGATTTTATCAAGCCAAAACCAAGCACCTTCACTATGACGATAGGCGAGTTTCATACCAATTGCACGATACATACTATCTTGTTCGGCAGGAGTAAAGACTGTGTTTTTTTCTAACTCACTAAGTAAGTCAATGGCTGCTTGTGGTGAAGTACGGGTCATGCGCTTGACTGCATGTATTTGAATGCTACTCTTTATTGGGTGTGCTTTTTTGAGTAGCGAACTGCTTAATACCTGTTTGGGGTTATGATAAATTTTAGCCCATTCTTTAAGCCAGAGTTGATCATTTTTAGGAAGTGATTTGGCTAAATACTTAGCCAAGCTGATGCGTCCTTTAGCCATTGCTAATTTAATTCGTTTCCAGATTAATTCTGGAGTTAGTTTACCTGCTTTTTTAAAGGCGCTAAAAATTGTATCACAGCTTTTAGGTTGAGACTGACCCACTAACCAAAGTTTTGGGACGTATTTGAATGCTCGCTCTTGATCGCCTATCTTTAGTAAGGCATTGGCGTAATGACATTGGCGTCGAGTTGAGTTTTGTGGTGTATAGGCATTAAGGTATTGTTGCCATTTTTGTTGTTTTGCCATTTTATCAAGCCATGCAGTACGTAGCCAACTGGCATAAGGTGTATCTTTATAGTCATTAAAAAAGGTTAATACTTGTTTTTCACTGAGAGAGGACAGTTGTTTGCGATATTGTCGATATTTTAAATAGCTTTGCAGCGGATAGCCATCGAGCTGTTTATAGTATTTCTGATAGGCTTTATTGTTCTTCTGGTCAAGATAGCGTTCGGCCTTTAGAAATAGGATGCGCTGTTTCTTATAGGGATCACTCAGCTCGTTATTAGGTGTTTCTTTGCCGGAAAATGCTGGGCTACTCAGTGATAATAAATAAAAAAATAAGAGCCAAAAAATGGCCTTATTAAAGAAGGTGCTCTTATTGTTTGTATATGCATTCATAAAATGCGATGCCTCAAGCAATTAGTTGCGGAGTAAAAATTAAAATACACAGTGTATCCGCTCAGAGTATAGTATTATACCTTATGTATTTCACCCTGTTCTGTTTATCTGTCAGATTAAAGGTCTTATTTTAATGTCAGACAAGAGTTCTTTTTCCACTGATGCTCGTAAAGTCAGTCTAGCTCCCATGCTTGACTGGACTGATCGGCATTTTCGCTATTTATTACGTTTAGTATCAAAAAATATCTGGTTGTATACTGAAATGGTTACCACTGGTGCGATTTTGCACGGTAATAACTTACCCCGTTTTTTAGGCTTTAATGAGCAGGAACACCCATTAACCTTGCAACTAGGAGGCAGTGATCCAGATGATTTAGCACAGTGTTGCCGTTTGGCACAGCAGTATGGTTATGATGAGGTTAATCTTAATGTCGGCTGTCCCAGTGACCGGGTACAAGCAGGAGCATTTGGTGCTAGCCTCATGGCTAAGCCAGAGTTGGTTGCTCAGTGCATTCAGAGTATGCAAGATAGTGTTGCTATCCCTATCTCTATAAAAACTCGCATTGGTATTGATTATGCTGATCATTATGAACAGTTACAAGAGTTGGTTGAAACGGTTCAACAAACGGGATGTCGTTATTTTACTATTCATGCTCGTAAAGCGTGGTTGGATGGACTCAGCCCAAAGCAGAATAGAGATGTCCCACCATTGCGTTATGATTTTGTCTACCAACTGAAAAAAGATTTTCCTGACTGCCATATTAGTATTAATGGCGGTATAAAAAGTCTGGTAGAAATGCAGGAACATTTAGAGCATGTTGATGGTGTTATGATTGGTCGTGAAGCCTACCATAATACCTATTTAATGGCTGATATTGACTCGTATTTTTATGCTTCAAAACAAGCAAAGCCGACCAGAAAACAAATTATTACGGCTTATGCTGATTATATTGATAATGAAATGGCTAAGGGCGTGCCTATGATCCATTTAACTCGCCATGTGTTGGGTTTAATGCACAGTTGTCAGGGAGCAAAAGCATTTCGACGGGTATTGAGTGAAAATGCTTGGAAAAAAGATCAGAGTGCGCAATTACTGATTAGTGCAATGGCTGAAGTGGACTGTGATTAACCTGAGTTCTGGATAGCTGAATAAGTAACGTATTGATTAGTCTGCATTTGTTACAGAAGTCGCCATGAATACATCCTTGTAGGCTTGACTTTGGCATCCATGCCAAAGAGACTTCTTCCACAATACAGGCTAATCAAGACTCTGAAGTTATTTTCAAGATCATCTTATCCAGAGTTCAGGTTGATTAGTTTGGATCACTAGGGCTTAACTAATATCACAGTAATATTGTCTTTACCTCCAGCTTCATTAGCTGTATCAATTAAGCTCTGTGCCATTTGTTTGAGAGGATTTTTGCGGTTAATACGCATAATATAGCCTATTTCTTCATCGGATAACATATCACTAAGACCGTCAGAGCAAAGTAAAAAAATTTCGCTGCTATGAATGGGAAAAACCTGCTGATCAGCAATAATTCGACTCCAAGGGCCAATGGCTTTATAAATAATATTAGAACGGGGAGCTTGGCCCTCTTTTCCTGTGTCTAACCAAAGTTGATAATGGCTATGGTCGGTGCTTAATTGGGTTAACTTACCCTTAAGAAAGGAATAAATCCGGCTGTCACCAACATTAAATGAGTAGAGTTTTCTTTGCTTTGAGGGGTTTAGTGCACTGATCAAAAAACCGGTTACTGTGGTTCCCATGCCTCGCCCTTCAGGCTGGCCATTAGCAATATTTTGTGCGTGAATCTTGTTGTTCGCCTCTTCTACTGCTTCTTGTAATAGAGTATTGACAATATTAGCGACATTTTTCTCTTTCTTTTTTTTATAAAGTGTTTCGAAATCTTTTAAGCGGTTAAAAATAGTGTCAATAGCGAGCTTGCTTGCGACTTCGCCAGCTTCGTGCCCCCCCATACCATCGGCAACAACAAATAAACCAAGGTGTTCATCAATGAGATGGTTGTCTTCATTGTGGTCACGCTTTTGCCCGACATCAGTAAGACCAGCTGAGTAGATGGTAATGTGTTCGGGGCGCCATGATATTTTTTCAAAAAATTGTTTTAGCATAACTTCTATTCTAGATGGATAAGCGACCATATTCCAGTTCATTAAGAAAAGAGTTTAAGTTACTCGATAAAATCTTTTCTATAGGATAGCCTGAGCGTTCTAGAACGACCTGACCGGATTGATTATCAATACTGATTATATAATCGGAGTCCGTGCAGGCAATAAAAAAAGTCAGAGTTTGTTGGTTGCGTATCTTATTCAAGGCGTGGCCTATCTGATTCTTAATCAGACGATCCCTATCTTTATCACTCCAGAGAAAAAGCAAACTTAAATTACCTTGCTGAAAAATACAGTCAATCTGTTCAGACCAATAACGGGTGAAAAAAGTCTTTAGTGCAGGATGTAAGTCAAGCTCTAAGGCTTTTTCAAGACCTTCTAAATCATTATTTTCTGCTCTTTGAATGGGTTGCCAATGAATGTATTTACTATTGCTAAAAGGCTCACCTTGTTGGCAGGGTGAGGGCCATTCAGGGTCATAATTTGTTTTGGCTAATGAGTTGTTTTGAGTGTTAAGAAAACGGTTAAAAAAATTATCCAAGGTCGTGTTAAGTTGCTTTGGCGTTGGGGCAGGAGAACTATCTATTGGATTATTTGAGTTGGACACTGAATTACCTTTTATAAGGTGGGGAGTTGTAATGCTTTGCCCCGACAGATATTTTGTATCTGTTGCATAATGCTATTGATATGATTATGTTCAACTTCAAGATGAAATACAATAGCTTCGAGATAATTAATATCGCTTATGGTAATCTGTTTGGATGCTAAATAATGGCGAATAGAAGATTCAGCAGCATAAGGGAACTGTACTGATAGTATTGTTAACTCGACGACTTCTTTAATTGGTAATTGCTCTATTGCTGCCTGAGTGCTGTTGCTATAGGCGCGAACCAAGCCGCCAGCACCTAATTTTATACCACCAAAATAACGGCTGATGACGCAAATTATCTCACCATAGTGGCTATACTGTAAGACATTAAGAATAGGCTTCCCTGCGGTTCCAGATGGTTCTCCATCATCAGAGAAACGTACGGCAGATGCTGATTTTGGTGGGCAGGCAATAAAAGCCCAGCAATGGTGACGAGCATCAGGGTAGAGTGTCTGCCTTTGTTTGATTATGCTAAAGGCATCTTCGGTATTTGCTGCGTGGCTGATATAAGCAATGAAGCGACTGCGTTTGATTTCGGTGATAACTTCAGTCGCTGTAGAGGGAATAAAATAACGGCTTGCCTTATCAGGCATTGCTGTCTTTTTTCAGAGTTTCATAGGCTGCTTTAAGATCGTCATGGATGGAGTTGCTGCTTTGTGATGGTGATACTGTAGTCTTTAATACTGGAGGAGCTGGGGGGGGTTCTGCTGTTTTACCTAGTAGCTGATCACGGCGGCGCTTGGCTTCTTCAATGGCTTGTTTTCTGGCTTCTTCCTTAGCCATTAATAAGGCATTCTGGCGCTCAATTTCACGAGAACGAACAGATTCTGCCTCAAGCTGATTACGAGCGTTCTCTGCTTCTGACTGCATGCGTTCTAGCTCTTCCTTTTGTAAGGCAATGGACTGCTCTTGCAGTTTTTTGTTTAGTTGTATTTGTTCCAGCTGCTCTTTGAGTTCTTCTGCTTCTTTTTGTGCCTGTTGCTCCAGAGCCAGTTTTTGAGTTTTTAGTCTTTCGGTTTCTTTTAGTGCTTCTTGCTTAGCCTTATCTAATTGCTCTTTTAGTTCTAAGGCTTCTTGCTGAGCAATTTTTTCCATTTCTTCTTTTTGCTGCTTGAGTTTTCTAGCCTCTTCTATGGCTTCTTGTTTGGCAATTTCTAGCTGTTCTTTGAGTTTGCGTTTCTCATCTTCAGTTTGTTTTTCTAAGGCTTCCTTTTGTATTCTTAGTTGCTTGGCTTCTTCCATAGCCTGTTTTTTTGAAGCTTCAAGTTCTTCTTTAAAACTAAAAATTTCTTGTTGGTACTTAAATGCTTCTTGCTCAAGCTTTTTAGATTCTTCTTCTAAGGACTGTTTTTCGGCTTCTAATTGTTGGCGTTGCTTGAGCTGTGTTTCTTCGAGCTCTTTACGTTCAGCTTCAATTTCAGCTTCCATATCTTTGCGCAACTGTTCCATTTCACTGCGAGCTAATTTAGTTTCTGCTCGTACTTGTTCGAGTTCATTTTCAAATTCTTTGCGTGCTTCTTCTGCTTCTTGGGCACGTTTATTAGCACTTTCAATGCGTTCCTGTGCTTCTGCCAATTCAGCAGAGCGAAGTTTTTCTTGCTCTTCACGAGCTAATTTATCTGCCTTCATTTGCTCAGCAAGGCGTTGCATTTCAGCTTGGGCATCCTGACGTGCTTGTTCAGCTACGGCACGCTCGTTCTCATGTTGATTGGCATCAAGTTTGGCCTGATTAATTTTTTCTTGTAGAGCCGCTTCTTGCTCCATATTTAAACGAATATACTCTTCTGAGAGTGCTTCTTGAGCCGCATCCATCTCTGCTTTAAGATTCATTATTTCATCTTTTGCAGAGGATTCTGAAAGATTATCTTGGGCGGCTAAAATTTTTGCCTGCTCTTCTTGTTGTTTCTTTAACTCCAAAGCCATTTGCTCTTTGGCATCTTGCATTTCTTGCTGCAAGCGCTCTACTTCTTCAAGGGCGGCTTTTCGATCGGCATCTATTTTTTCTGCACGTTCTTTTTCTTCTTGTGCTTTGATTCGAGCTTCATGAATTTCTGCATGCTGGCGAGCGTCAGCGTCTTTTCTCAGGCGTTCGATTTCCTCTTTTGCTTTAAGTAACTCCTCACCTGCTATGGAAGATAATTTAGCAATTTCTTCTGATTGCTGTAATGCTTGTTCAGCTTCTTCTCGAACTCTATTGGCATCTTCAATGGCTTGTTTGGCGCGTTCGGCTTCTTCTTGGGATTGTTTTTGAGCCGCTTTGAGGGCTTCTTCTTTTTCACTAAGCTGCCCTTGGCTGGCTTGGCGAATTGCTTCTTCGGCATCTTTTCTTGCTTGTTCGGCTTCGGCGGCACGTCTGCCTTCTGCTTCGGCCTTCATGCGGGCTTGTTCGGCCTCATCTCTTAGACGTTGTGCTTCTTGCTCTGCTTTTTCGGCGCGTTCGGCTTCTGCTTTGGCTTTTTCTAGGGCGCTATTAACTTCATTTGATTTTTTCTCTAAGGCTTCTTTGTGTAGAGCCTTGGCCTTTTCTTCAGCCTCTTTGCGTGCTTGCTCTGCTGCTGCTGCTCGTTGTGCTTCTTGCTCAGCAAGCTGATGTGCTGAATCTGCTTCTAAGCGTAATTGCTTGGCTTCTTGTTCTGCTCTTTGTCGAGATGCTTCTGCTTCTGCTTTTAGACGGGCTTCTTCATCAACTCGTTGCTTGGCTTTTTCTAGCTCCTGAGATGACTCACCCTGTTCTTTTTGCATAGACTCAAGCTGCATGGCTTTGAGTTGTGCCGTTTTAAGTGCCAATTCTGCTTGTTGAGCACGTTTAGCTTCTGCCTCGGCTTTCTTTAAGGCTTCCTGAGCTTCACTACGTAAGTCGGCAGCCATTGTTTCGGCTTCTTTGCGAGCGCCTTCTGCGATATTAAGTTGTCGTGATTGGGCTTCGGCTTTTTTTCGTGCGGCTTCTACTTCGGGTGAGGTAATATTTTCAATTCGGCGATCTTCCACCCGTCGTTCAGCTTCTTCTTTTTGTTGCTTTGCTAGATTTTTTTGCTTAGTTTCAGGTGAGCTTACTGCCGCTTGTAGTGTTGGTGTGTTTTCTCGGGTAATTGCTGTTTTGCTGGTATTTTTGGCTTTGACAGGTGTTTTAACTGAGGTAATTTTGGCATCCCCAACACCATTTTGTACAATTGAACACTCATAACCTTGTTGGATAAATAAAAAAGCACCGGCAACACTACGAGCTTCATGACTGGAATAAACAATATAATGCTTGTCTTGATCCAGCTTACTTAATTGGCTGCGTATTAAATTAATGGGAATATTTATGCTGTTATCAAGGCCATTAGCGGAAAACTCATCTTCATTTCTGACATCAACTAATTGTTGCCTAGCATCGAGTGTTTTTAATTCATCATGGGATATTCTATGAATAAGCGGTTGCACTAATAAGTCGATAAAATCTTTTTTATCAAGGCTTAGAATAACGCCATCACTTTTCATAATAACGCTAGCGCCACGGGTACTACCTGTGATCAATGCTTCTTCGCCAAAACCATCGCCTAGGCGCAATTCTGCCAAGGTAGTCTCTTTGCCTGTTTGAGGGTTCTTTTTGGTAACTAAACAACGACCCTGTTGAATAATATAAAATTTATCATCATTTTCATCGCCTTCTTTGACGACAATAGAGCCTTTTGCAAGTGGTGTTTCATGTAAACGCATCATCAATGCTTGAATATTGGATGCGGGTAATTGTAAAAAGGCACTGGATTGCAAAAAACGAGTCATCCAGTCTTCATCGTCATCATCTAATTCAGATACTTCAATGCTTGAAGGGGCATTCCAGTTAAGTAGGATATCAAGAAGATCTCGGTCGATAATAAGGATGTTGATATCTGTTTTTGCTTTAGCGGAGGCAGGCCTAGGGATTTCATTGGCGATAGCCGCTTTGGCTTCATCACTTTTTGCTTCAATGAGTTGCTTTTTGCCAGTAGAATCTTTTAATTGCACGGTGCCAGAAAGTAAGTAAACCGTCCATTTATCTTTATCGCCTTCTTTAAAAAGCATTCGACCGGCAGGGATTTTTTGCACAGCAGATTTATCAATGACTTCTTGAACTTTATCAATGCTCAGAGAATCCAATGGTTGGAACTTCTTTATAACATTAACATCTAGATTAGGCGCTGCAGCCATTCAATTACTCCGGTTACCATCTGTCTTAGACATATTTAATGATTATTTGATAATGTACAAACAAATATCATTATCAATATAGATACTGTTATAAACAGATTAAATCAATGATTACCCTTAATTTTAGCAGAAATAGATAAAATGCATACTGGGAACTCATATTATTTTGAACCAGTTCAGTTATAATTCTCTGTCTAATCCCTATAGCCCTTTTTGATATCTTTGAAAGGTGCTAAAAGTAGAGGGTTTTAATTTTCTTATAATACTACCTTTTTCATAAGAAAAGGTGAATAGACTTGATGAAAATGAGCCAAAATTAATATGAATCCATCGACCCAAAGCCACTTATATTCACAACAATTGGCTCATTTATTCAAACAATTAA
Organism: Gammaproteobacteria bacterium; assembly: GCA_015488755.1. Taxonomy (GTDB): domain Bacteria; phylum Pseudomonadota; class Gammaproteobacteria; order GRL18; family GRL18; genus GRL18. Next base: position 24,919 of record WFNB01000006.1, read on the forward strand.
AGCAATGTTACCTATTTGACCGATTTCCAATAAAAAAACACTTAGATAATGCCTCTAAATTGTTGAAAAAACAAGCTAAAAAAAATAACCCTGCCCCAAAATCCAAGCAAAACTTAAAGGCTTACTCAGAACGTCGAAATAATGAGCAAGGTTTGGATGAGTTAATACAACGCTGTGAAGCAAGGGTTAACAAATCCCTTGCTAAGGTAGAGCAGCGTCAGTGGGGGGTACCAAAATTTAGTTTTCCTCCTGAGCTACCGGTATCAAAAAAATTTAAGGAAATAAAAAATCTAATTCAGCAACACCAAGTGGTTGTTATTGCGGGTGAAACCGGTTCAGGAAAAACCACTCAATTACCGAAAATTGCCTTGGCAGCAGGGCGGGGAATTTTGGGGCAAATTGCCCATACACAACCTCGTCGTCTAGCTGCTCGTAGTGTGGCTGCTCGTATTGCTGAGGAACTTAATACCCCTTTGGGTGAAAAAGTAGGTTTTAAGGTACGTTTCAGTGACCAAAGTCGTGAAGAGACCTATATCAAATTAATGACCGATGGTATTTTATTGGCGGAGACGCAGACGGATCGGTTTTTAAATCGTTATGATACGATTATTATTGATGAAGCACATGAACGCAGTTTAAATATTGATTTTTTATTAGGTTATATTAAACAATTATTGCCCCGTCGAGCTGATCTAAAAGTGATTATTACCTCGGCAACCATTGATACGGATCGCTTTTCTCAATTTTTTAATGGTGCGCCTGTCGTGGAAGTCTCTGGTCGAACCTACCCAGTTGAGGTGCGTTATCAGCCCTTGCCTGATAATGGCGTAATGACAGATGGTATTTTACAGGCGGTGGATGACTTAACCTTAGAGAAAGCGGGTGATATTCTGGTCTTTTTGTCAGGTGAGAGAGAAATACGAGAGGCAGCAGAGGCCTTAAAAAATCATCAGATTGCTGCTCATCGTGCCAGTCATACTGAAGTTTTGCCCTTATATGCCCGTTTGTCCCCAGGTGAGCAAAGCCGAATATTTGCCAAGCATTCTGGCAGGCGTATTATTTTAGCGACCAATGTGGCAGAAACCTCATTAACCGTGCCGGGTATTCGTTATGTGATTGATACGGGGCTAGTGCGTATGAGTCGTTATAGTGTGCGTCATAAAATTCAGCGTTTACCCATTGAGAAAGTCTCTCAGGCATCCGCCAGACAACGCAGTGGCCGCTGTGGTCGTATGAGTGATGGCATTGCCATACGTCTGTATAGTAAAGAGGATCATGATCAACGTCCAAGTTATACAGAACCTGAGTTATTAAGAACCAATTTGGCTCAGGTTATTTTGCAAATGCTGTCTCTTAGATTGGGTGATATTAAAGGCTTTTCTTTTTTAGAAAAGCCTTCTGCAAAACAAATTAATGATGGCTATCTATTATTAGAGCAATTAGGAGCAATAACGCCATCACGTCAGTTAACGGCTATTGGCCGTTCATTATCAAGGCTTTCAGTTGACCCTAGAATTGGTCGGGTGATTATTGCTGCTAAGGATAAGAATGTCCTTTCAGAAGTGCTGATCATTGCCTCGGCCTTAAGTTGTCAGGAACCAAGGGAAAGGCCGTCAGATAAACAACAAGCGGCGGATGAAAAACATGCACACTATCGAAGTCAAGACTCAGACTTTATTAGTTTTCTTAAACTTTGGCTCAGTTATGAAGAACAACGTAAGCAGTTATCACAAAATAAACTGCGTAAATATTGTCAAGCAAATTTTCTCTCTTTTATGCGTATGCGTGAATGGCGAGAACTGTATCAGCAATTGCATACACAATGTAAAGAATTGGGCTTTCGCTTGGTTGATTTGCGGCCTATTGATAATGAAAAAAGAGATAAAGAACAGTGGGACTATGCTGCTATTCATCAAGCCTTACTCACAGGATTTTTAGGCAATATTGGTTTTAAAGAAGAAAAAAATACCTATCTTGGCGCCCGTAATATGCGCTTTGCTATTTTCCCTGGTTCTGGGTTGTATAAACACCGACCTAAATGGATAATGTCGGCAGAAATTGTAGAAACCTCTGCTATTTATGCGCGCATTGTGGCAGGGATTGAGCCTCTTTGGTTAGAGCAACAGGCGGAACATTTAATAAAACATCACTATTTTGAACCTTTTTGGGAAGCTAAGTCGGGTCAGGTATCTGCATGGAGTCGGATCAGTCTTTATGGCTTGGTAATTAATGCTAAGAAAAAAGTCAATTATGGGCCGATTGACCCTGAGATTGCGCAGGAGATTTTTATTCGAGATGCCTTGGTTAGTGGCGACTACAAGGATCAAAACCGTAAAACCCCTAGGTTTATTAAGCATAATCTCGCCTTAATCAATGAGTTAGAGCATTTGGAACATAAATCTCGACGTAAAGACTTATTGGTGGACGATCTGGCTATTTTTGAATTTTATCAACAACGCATTTGTCATGATCAGCCTGATACTTTTATTTATACCCGTGCCTCATTTGAACAATGGCGTAAAAAAATTGAGCGTACACAAGCGCATTACCTGTATTTAGAACAAACGGACTTATTAAAAAAAGATGCCGATCATATCTCAGATGAGCTTTACCCTAAGAGTATTACCAGTGGTGATTTGAGCTTGCCTTTGGAATACCATTTTTTACCGGGTCATGCGCTCGATGGTGTAACGGTAGCTTTTCCTTTGGCGGTTATTAATCAACTGGATAGTGACGTTTTTGATTGGTTGGTTCCAGGATTGATCCGAGAAAAAATCACCTTACTCTTGCGTGCCCTACCTAAGGTTATCCGTAAGCAGTTTGTACCCATTCCCAATACAGTGACCGCATTTCTTGAGCAAGCAGTGTATCGGCAAGGTAAATTAAGTGAGCAATTAGTTACGTTTCTCAAATCGAGCCTCCCTTATACCTTAGTGAATGAGCTGGAAAATGAGCTGTCAAAGGAAACTCATAGTGAGGCCAGCTTGGTGGCAAAAATGCCGGAACATTTGCAAATGAATTTTAAGATCATTGATAGCGAAGGCTATGAACTGGATAGTGGTCGACATTTAGCCTTATTACAGCAAAAATGGGGTGAGCAGGCGCAGGAGGTATTAGAAGAAAGCGTAGATGATTCGATTGAGCGCAATGATATCATGTTATGGGATTTTGATGTTCTGGATGAACAACTGGTATTAGAACGTCATGGTATGACCATGACCTTGTATCTGGCACTACAAGATAAGCAAAAAAGTGTGGCCATTAAGCTCTATGATCAACCATTCTTAGCAAGGATCAATCATGCTCAGGGCATTTATCGACTGATGAGCTTACAACTTAATAACAATCTAAATTCTTTAAAAAAACAATTACCTGATATTGATAAGGCCTGTTTACTCTATACGCCTTATGGTTCGTGTGCTGATTTAAAACAGGATATGGTAACTGCTATTTTACTTAATAGTATTCGAGATTCCTTGTCTGCATGGCAGTCTAATGACTCAGATGAAGTGGTTAAAGAACTGCATCAGATCCGTACTGCCCAGCAGTTCACCGTATTGATGGCTCAGGTTAAAGAACGTTTAAGGGATAATACCATTGAGATCAGCCAGACAGTAATGACCTTATTACAAGCCAATCAGTTATTAGCAAAACAGCTTAAGGGTAATATCCCCTTTACTTTGGTAAATACTCTAGCAGATATTAAACGCCAGCAAATGTCATTAATTTATAAGGGCTTTATTGCCCAAACCCCATTAGTATGGCTAAAACGCATACCTCGTTATTGTAAAGGTATGATGACCCGTTTGGAAAAAGCAAAAAGTGATCATCGTAGAGATGGACTTAATCAGTCACAAATCACCCCATTATGGGAACAGTATAGTCATAAAATGAATGCCTTAAAAAATGAAAAAAATACGCCTGATATTTTATACTTTGCCTATGAGCCTTTATTGGAATATCGCTGGTTGATTGAAGAGTTACGAATTTCTTTATTTGCTCAGGAACTAAAAACCTCACAGCCGGTCTCTGTAAAGCGACTAGAAAAAAAATGGCAACAACTCAATAGTAATTGATTTTATGAATGAAATTCGCTTTCGCTTACAAATCAGTGCCCAAGACTATTTACGCTATTACCAAGGTAACTTAGATACAGTGCATGTGCGTAGTGCCGATGGCCGTCGTATTCAGTTTCCGGCCAGTGCCTTACAGAAATACATTAACCACTCTGGAATAAATGGCGGTTTTCGAATTGTTTTTGATGATCAAAATAAAATGATTGCCCTAGAACAGGTATCAAACTGATTTTCTTAGGCTAATGTCCTACAATGAATGTAGATGCATTTATTTATAAAGGGAGTATAAAAAATGAGTAATAATCCTTCGATCTCCAACGATCCCATGTATCAACTTCTCAGAGAAGGTAAAGTTGATGAATTTAACACTAAAAAGCAGGCAGGAGAATACTGTAATTTAAAATCATGTGATTTTCGTTCGCTTGATTTAAGGGGCATTGATGCGGTCGGGCTGGATTTTAGAGGAGCCTACTTTCGTATGACGGATTTACGTGGCATTGATTTTAGGGGATCATTATTAGACGGTGCCAGTATTAATGG
>WFNB01000007.1 GCA_015488755.1 Gammaproteobacteria bacterium
GGGTGGAGGCGGAGGCTGGTAAGACCACCTTGGTCATGCTAGAAGTTAATCATTTATAAATATAACACTTTATTATTTAAGTAATACCTCGGTACGTAAAAACACTTCCTTTGGAACACCCAATGCTGATTTTAACGCCACATCTCTGTCCCATTGATTCGGTATTCCCCCCACAGTATAAGCATCATTAAGACTGATGTGATTAATATGATACCAAGGAGAAATAATAGGGAAAAATTGTAAGGGCCAGTCCGTACCATAAATCATTTTTTCTCTGATGGCTTTATCCTTTAAGGCTCTGGATAGATAATTAAGTTTGTTAATCTGAGTGAGACTGGAAATATCCACATATAAATTTTTATACTGCTTAATCATGGGTAAAATTCGCTCAAAGTTATTTTCCCCCTGATTTTTCCCCGTGGTGGCAATATGAGCAGCAATCACCGTCACGCCTAATTCTAAAGGTAGTTTCAGACGTACCGGATCGGCCAGCTCATCGTCTGCATTAGCAAAGGATTTTTCCATTCCCGTATGGGTTAACAAGGGTATATTGAGCTTGGCCATCTGTTTATAAAAAGGAATATACGCTGGGTTAGCAGGGTCTATATTCATAATAGAAGGGATCCATTTGATCAGTAATGCACCCTGCCCTTTTACCACTTGCAAACGCTCCAATGCATCTTTTCGATTGGGATTAATACTGGCACCAAAGAGTAAATTATCATACAAAGCAGTTTGTTGGGCAACATACTCATTAGGGACATACAATTGTGTTTGCTGCCGATCAAGTTGCCCATCCACGCCCACAAAGCCATCCAAAGCTAAAATAACCGACTGTTTCACCACCTTAGATTGAGCAATGCGTTTGCTGAGTTTTTTAAATAATAGTTGATCACCCTCACTGATCAGCTCATCTTCTGAGACCCCCATTGCCCATAAGTAAAAAGGAAAACGAATATTATTACGCATAGCATCACTGACAAAACAACCACTATCACCATAACCTAAGCCAGCAACATGAACATGCACGTCAATAATATTTTTACCAACTTGCGGATTTAACTCTCCAATGGAATTCTCTCTAATAAACATCCAGATAGTTAAGACACTGATTAAGAGTAAAATAATAATTTTTTTCATCGTTATTTGTTAACCCAAATTGTAAAAAATACATCACTCATATTAATGGCCTATCTGTGTAAAAATGTAGTAACTACTCAGCAACCCACGTCCTGCCGGTCAACCATCAAAGAATAACATGAAGACCTTCTTTCTAAATCTGTTACTTAGAAGCAAAACCACAGTATGTACGACCTGATACCGATATTGGTTGAGTAGATATCTTTATTTTTAACATTTAATTCATCGATTATCTAGTGCTCACTATCAATCACAAATAAAAGTGCTATAATCAGGTGTAAATTGTTTATTTTCTAGGTGCTTACGGCGATATATTAAGGTGACTTGTGAAAGTTTTTATTATTTTATCCAATTAAAACACTCAGGATCTAAAATCAAATAGCATATCTCTGCTATAATTCGTTGCACAAAAGATTACTTATAAACCCCTATTACTTACTAATTAACAGGTTATTCTGGAGAACCCTCTTGCAAGCAATTGAACAGGCTTTATTTAGAAACATACCCAAGCAAAAAAAGCCTAAAAAATCTAAATTTATTCTTCAGCCAAATGCGATTGATGAATGGTTTGATGAGCTTCCCTTAGCCAATATCCGGATTTCCACCAAGGCTATTTATCAAACACTAAAACTAACAAACACACAGATTATACCCTATAAACAGCGCCTATATTTCTTAGAAAAAATTCATAGTACCACAGTTGATCTGGCCTCAAATTTAAAAAAAATGAACCTCAATCGCAAGCTACCATTAGATGAGAAGCACCAGCGCATTGCTATTTTATTAAAAAAATTACACAAGCAGACAACTATTGGTTATAAGTCTGTGTTGCGTGATATCTTAGCTTGCAAGCTCTTTTTTGTATGCCCCAATAAACAAAAAATAATGACTCTCACAATTGCTCGAATTATTCGCCATCACAGTCTATGTCTCATTGCGGCTTATCAATTTTATAACGCCCCAAGAAATGGTCAATGGAACGAAGTTCACCAACTATTTTTATTAGCACACCAAAAAAAACTACTGAACAAAAAACTGCTCGATCCTTCTTTTTTACTGGTTGAAGAAACCACAATTCAAGCGCTTTATTTACAAATACTGCTGATTGCTATTGCTGATCCCTATCACATGGCACAGCACCATATTTCTTCCATTTTTAAACATTTAGAGGAATGGGCTAGCCTAGTAGCGATACAACCATTACAAGATAAAAATAATAAAAACACGCTTGCCATTGATTTATCCAGTGACAGTCAGCCTACTTTTTCAACACTTGATAATAGTGAAGAAGTTGATAACTTTTGGGAACTAGACACCTCAAAATTAGATTATGAAAATCTTATGGAGTATTATGATAACCCAGAAGTACAAACCACAGAAATCAATGTTGAACTGCTAAAACAATTATCCGTATCATGGGGTATTGCTCCTAATAGAAACCATAGTAGGCGATCCTCTCAAGACAATTTAAAAATTGCCATTGGCTTAAATAACGTTCACTATGTCTTAAATAATTATTCTGAACCTGAGTGGTTACAAGAAAATGAAATCAAAGATTCTAATAATACACTTGAGCTGAAGGACAATTATTCTAATAGCAGTTTTAGTTCAAGAAATGTTAATTCTTCTGTAAAGGTCAATGATATTTGGGGGAATATCTTCCAAAAAGACTTCCCAACGAAGGATACTGTTGACCATTCATCAACCCCTATCGCAGCTGAAGAAAAACAGCTTCTAGAATGGAAAATGGTTAATGAAAGCACTAGTGGCTATTGTTTATTATGGGATAGTTCTGAATCAGTGAATGCGAAAGTAGGTGAGCTTATTGCCGTCTGCCAAAACCCAAACAACAAAGAAGGCGAGTGGTTTGTCGGCACCGTTCGCTGGCTAAAGTGTGTTAATACCGACAAAATCCAAGTCGGGGTACATATTATTGCTCCTGATGCCCTAGCGGTTAGTACAGCAAAGTTTATCAGCATGCAAGAGGGCCTTCGTTCCCGAGCAATTTTATTACCTGCTATTCCGTCATTAAAGCAACCTAAGACATTGATAACAACCGCTTTGGGCTATGATACGCGGGATCAGGTTATTTTAGATGAGTATCGTTTAATTAATTCTAATATTACCAGTGTTAAAACAAAAATTGTCTTATTAGAAATCGTTGAAAAAAGCTCTCACTTTACAAGATTTAAGTATGCACTGGCTAAAGATTTTTATAATACCGATAATAAATCATCTTCAAAAAGCACAAACAAAGACACACTTGCTCTTGATGAAGATACAGAATTTGACTCTATTTGGGATGACTTGTAAATTAAACTAAAAGATATAATATACCCTGTTAGATATGAC
>WFNB01000008.1 GCA_015488755.1 Gammaproteobacteria bacterium
AAAGTCGCTGTAATTACGAGCGCACACAACCATATCAATAACTTTTTCAGTCTCATATAGAGAATCAATTACATCAGATTGAAAGCTACCAAATACCTTTTTATAAAGAGCAAGAGCTGCACATTTTTCATACAGACTATAAGGGTTGGTATGTGCACATTTAAAAGCCACATTGAAAACAAGACGGTTTAAATGACTTAGATCAGCAATTTTATATGTTTGACCACTTGGCAATCTAATGTTTCCATTTTCCTCACAAATAGTCAAATTGTTATGGATCATCTTGTTACGTAGTTCACGTGCCCTCTCGAACACATTATTCTCAAGGAAATCAATAACCTCATCACCTCGATTAAAATTTAGGAATCCCGAGACTTTGGCACTAAAAGACATGTTGCTTACTGACATCTTTTTATCCAAAACAGCATCAAAATAGTCAAATACGATTGGAAAAATTGCTAAGCTCCCTTCGCCAGACAATTTATTTTTAGTTAAAAAATTTTGGCCAGACAAATTTATATAGTTTTTAGATGAAGAGCCAGAATCAGTCACTATATCTTTTAGACTATAAAAGGTGAAAGCCTCAGTAAACTCGTATTGACTTAAAAGATCATTTAGTACTTTTAGTTTTTCATCGGTAAAGCTCATAGTGAAAAGCTCTCCTTTTCTTATAACAAGTAGTTGACTAGTTTCTACTTAATCATCGCATATTTTTGTTTTTTACTCAAGAATCAATCCTTAGTCTTGTAATTCCTTTCTGGATAACACGCAATAGTGTGCAATAAAAAGGTTATGGATAAGCTTAAATTTATAACCTAAGAGAGCTTTTTTTGTTCAACAGAGGCATTAATCTTAAAAAGGTAGGGATTATTTTGTAACACTTGAATCAGATCATCATAGCTAAAGTCTGTTCGGCAAGCTAGGTGTTTATAAATTTCTTTAATGGCTTGATAATCACTCTCTTCATCCAATGTTAAGCGGTATTTAGAGTGATCCTGTGTATTTTTATACTGTCCAAGTAAATATTGCTTGGGATAGGTTTTGTAAATATAGGGCGTTACATGCTCTTTTTCATAGTCGTGTTGAGCATTTTGATAAGCCTGAGTGAGTAATTCAAAGGAGAAAACTTCCGTATCCATACCTCGGGGGAAACCAGAAGCAACCCCTGCACTGATGTAATCAAAAGAATTGTTCTGATAATAATTAATGGCTGCTTGAATAATTACTGGATCGATAAGTGGGCAATCACTGGTTAAACGTACAATCGTATCATCACTTTTCGCATCGACTGATTGTGCACTCAAATAATAACGTTGCAGAACATTATTGGTATCCCCTTGAAAATAGCAGATACCTAATTGCTGACATAAGTCCACAATAGGCTGTTCTGTACCATCATTGGTTGTGGCTATGATAATATTTTTTTTAAAAACAGCCAAACGATCCAACATTATTGCCAATACAGACTTATCACATAAGGGTAATAATATTTTTTTTGGCAAACGGGTGGAGGTCATTCGAGCTTGTATAATAATATGTAACATAAGAATTTTTACAAATAATTAAATAATGACAAGCCTTGAATTTTAGTAAATGCCTGCTGTGATGCTTGCAGACCAAGCTGTTCTTGCTCTAAGCGACTGATCGCTTCGGTGTAGTCTAAATCTTGAGTTTCTGATAATGTCGTTGCTAGTTGAACTAAATAATCTTCATTGACATTTTTCTGACTATCCACCGCATTCAAACGTGCACCAACGGTTGCCTGAACATCCACAATATGACCAATGGCAACATCAAGGTTGCCAATAACACGCGACATAGATTCATGAAATGTCTCAGCGGGTAATGCAGTGGGTGAACCTGCATTAGTATTTAAGACCGTTTCCAATTCGCCTACTACATCAAAGACACTCATAGGTGCTGTTGAGCCAGAGTTACCATTATCGGTACCACGTAAATTCATAAACACATCAAAACCATTATCACCACTGGCAATTTGACGAGTTGCACCAATTTGTAAAAGTTGTTGTCCTTGATCGCCATTATAGACAATCGAACCACCACTATTAGTAAATGGTGTTGTACGATTATTAAAACCAGAAAATAAATATTCACCATTACCATTGGTGGTATTGGCCAAACCAAGAATTGCCCCTAACTGTTGTTCTATTTCTTTACCAATATCTGCACGTTGACTGGCATCATAAGTATCATTATTTGCCTGAATGGATAATTCTCGAATACGCTGTAATCTGTCCACAACACCATTAATCGCTGTTTCTTCTACTTCAAGAGAACTTAGGGTAGTGCTGATATTATCTTGAAATTTTTCTGTTCTAGATTTTGCCTGATTTAAGCCCAGCACACGAGCTGCCCCTGCAGGATCATCTGAAGGCACGACAATTTTTTTTCCTAATGACACCTGCAGTAGGGTTTTATTAAGATTAAAACTTTGGGTATTAATTGAAGTCACTGCCTGAGAATAAGCGGTACTGCTTGCTACTCGCATAAGTCACCTCGATAGTATATTAATAATAGCCACATAATATTATCCAACCGCATTGATTAAGGTACTAAACATTTCATCGGCAATTGAAATGACTCTTGCGGAAGCTTGATAGGCCTGTTGGAATTTTAATAGATCAGCTGCTTCTTCATCCAGATTGACTCCCGAATAACTTTCTCGCTCTGCCTTGGCCTGTTCACTTAAGGTTTGTTGTGCTAATAAATCAACCTCAGCCGAATGTGTTTTAGTACCTACATCCGAAACAATGATCCCATAGGCTGACTGAAAATCAGTAGAACTATTTTCAATGGTCTTTGTTGTCTGTAATAAAGACATTGCTAAACCATTTCGGTTGTCATCAAAAGGGGCACTATTGTTACTGATCACAAAAGCATCACCGGTAACAGGCTGACCTGCAGTGGTAAATGTCATATTACCAAAAGCAGCAAAGGTAAAGGATTTACCACCAAATTCGGTGGCCGGATCATAGGCCAGATTACCACCGGGGCCACCCACAACCACAAAACCGGGGCCGCCAACACCATTACCATTAGCAGCATCAAAGGTTAAGCTAATATTACCTGCTAAAGGAATACCAACGGTATTACTAATTTCAGGTAGACTAATTTCTCCTGTACCAGAGTTCAGTGCTCCCCCTCCAGCCGAAGTAGCCGCCCCCGCAACTACGGGACCAGCCAAGGCAATATCCAAGACATTATTAACGCTCACATCCATTAAACCAACAGCTGTAGCCGTCGGTCTAATAACAAAGCTTTCATCAACAACAGGGGTAGCACCTTCAGCAATATTAATACCCTGAGTATTAGCGGCCGCATTTAAGCCTGCTAAGTTACCACTATAAATGGTTGCCTTATCACTGAGTCGAGTTAAGGTATAATTAGCACCACCTGCAGTCACATCCAGCTGATAGTCACTGGTTGTTAATGTACGGCTATTAAATATAGAAGAGCTATAAGACCCTGTGCTAGTTGTCTGACCATCTAGTATTTGAGGTGAGTTTGTTAAGCTGGTAAAAAAATCACCACCCATAGGAAAAGGGGCTGAATTTGCCTGCAATGTCATACCCAAACGATGTTGAGTATTCATTTCTTCACTCAGGGCAACCGCTACACGTCCTAAAGAACGCCGACTGGTATCCAATACATTAAATTTAAAGTCCAATACACCTTGTAATTCTCCGCCAGTCACAGAAGAGGTAATATCAATTCTACCTGCTCCCTGAGTCATAATAATATCAAGATTTTCTGCATTAAAGCGGTTAGTTTGTGTTTCCAGTTGCGAAGCAACACCACCAATAACCAGAGATTGCCCAGAACCAATAAATAAATTGGCCGCACCATCATCCTGATAAACAACACTGACATCAATTTTTTCAGATATTTGTTTGATCAATTCTTCACGTTGATCCATCAAGTCATTAGGTTTATTAGTACCCTGCCCTGCCCCTAACATTTGCACAATATCAACATTCATCTTGGCAATGGATTTTGCTGCTGAGGAAATTTCTTCGGTAACATCAACTAAGGACTGATTAACCTGATTATTCAGTTGGCGAAACCGATCATCTAATAATTCAAAACGATCCACCATAGTATTTGCTTCAGTCAATAAAACCTGACGTGAGGGGGTAGAGGATGGATTATCATTGGCTTCTTGCAAAGCACTGAAGAAGCTTTCTAATGTAGGGGTTAGGCCTGAATCTGGATTAGCAAGAATATTATCAATTTGAGTTGATAAGCCATGAAAAGAATCAAATTTTCCAAATTGGCTATTGGAGTTGCGGATCTGCTCTTCTAAAAATTCATTGGCTAAACGTACGGTTGTCTGAACATCGACACCGGTGCCGATATAGCCAGAACCGGAAAATTGTGGCCGACGAGCTTCTTGTTCTGCACGCTGACGAGAATAGCCATCTGTATTGACATTAGAGATATTGTGACTAGCGGTTGCTAACTGCCGCTGGGCAGTTAATAAACCGGAGGTACCAATACCAAAAATACTGCCTGCCATGATGAGTTACCTTTTCCTTAGACTACTTGTTTTTAATAGCGTCCATTTAATTATTTTTTAGAGCCTGTAGATACTAGGCTGATTTTGCTTGTTTCTGAATGGCCTCAGTAGTTAACACCCTTAAGACTTTATCCGAATAAGCGGGATCGGTTGCATAACCTGCTTGATGTATGCTTTTTATATAGCTCTTATCATGCAAGAATTGATCCATAGTTTCCTTGTTTTTATTGACACTAGGTACTGCAGAACGGTACCTAGGAGAATTTTTAATTAAGTTAACATAATCATCAAAACTTTGAGCAAATGAATCGTAGGCTTTAAAGAGACTTTTCCGCTGTATGGATTTATTCATTCCAGAAGAAAACTCAGCAGATATTTTTGCTACCGTATTGCCTTGCCAGTTACTCGTTGCTTTAATATTAAACAAATTAAAACTGCTCTTATCACCCTGAGCAATAATATGCTTGCCCCAGCCTGTTTCCAATGCTGCTTGAGATAAAATAATCTCTGTTGATACACCCAATTTTTTAGCTGCTTGCTCAGCTAAAGGCCTTAGTTTGTCAGTAAAATCATCAGGTGATATAAAATTAGCAGAAATAGACTTTGATGATGCCGTATTCGAGGTAATAGTGTCAGATTTTATCGTCTCTATTACCGCCTTACGTGATATTGTTTCTAATATAACAGATTGATCTGGATCATTCGGTACAGGTATCTTTTCAGCCACATTTTCAGCAGTACTCTTAGAAATACGTTCATTACTACTCACATGACGGTTAATAGAGTGTTTCAAAGGCATTGATACATTTTTAGAAACAACTGCATCTGATACCGTATCAGCAGTATTGGGTGTTTGGTAGTTCATTTGCTCAGCAATGGCTTTAGCAAAGCCAATACCTTGACCTTTTGATAACTCCAAACCCAATTGCTGATCATACATATCATGATAACTGTCCATTGCCTGACTTTTAAAAATAGGATCTTCCATGCCTGTTTTACGCAAATTTTTTAACATTGTCGTGATCATCAAGGCTTCAAACTGTCTAGCCGCTTCTGGAATAGCGGCTTGTGAATCTGCTCTCGCTGAAGATTTAAGTTTTTGCAGACGACTGAGATCAGTGTATACATCCGATGAAAGAAAAGACGGACTGGAAAGACGATTCAAACTCATCCCTAAACACTCCTTAAAACTTAAATAACAATTAGCTCGGCGTTTAAAGAACCGGCCGCTTTAAGTGCTTCAAGTATGGCAACTAATTCACTTGGACTGGCACCAATATTATTAATCGCACGGACTACTTCATCTAAAGTAACCCCAATGTTAAATAAAAAAGCGCCTTTATTGCTGGCGGCCACATTAACATCCGTTTGGGGTGCGACAACTGTATTGCCATTAGAGAAAGCAGGTGGTTGACTAATACTAGGATCGTTAGTGATAGTCACAGTAAGATTACCATGTGATACTGCCGCCGGTTGCACTATCACATTTTGTCCAATAACCACAGTACCTGTTCTGGCATTAACAACAATTTTAGCCGCCGCAGTACCGGGTAAAAAGGTGAGGTTTTCTAAAATAGAAAGATAAGATACTTTTTGTGATAAATTTTTAGGCGCACTAACCCGTACCGAAGTAGCATCAATGGCACTGGCTGTACCCAAACCCATGGTATCGTTAATCGTCTGTGCTAAACGATGTGCTGTAGTAAAGTCAGGACGATGCAAATTCAAAGTAATTGAATCACCATTGGTAAAGGAAGTCAGCACCTCCCGTTCAACCGTTGCACCATTAGGAATACGTCCCCCCGTAGGGATATTGACGGTCACTGATGAACCATCTCCACCACCAGCACTTAACCCAACCACAACCAGATTACCCTGAGCAACGGCATAAATCTGCCCATCTGCACCTTTTAAAGGAGCCATTAATAAGGTGCCACCTCGTAAGTTTTTAGAATTACCGATAGAGGACACATTAACATCAATTTTTTGTCCTGGCTTAGTAAAAGCAGGTAGTTCGGCACTTAAAGAAACCGCTGCCACATTTTTTATGGGTAGTTTGGAACCTGCTGGTAAACTGATCCCCAATTGCTCCAACATATTGCGCATGCTACTGTCAGTAAAAGAAGCACTAGAATCACCTGAACCATCCAAGCCAACCACCAGACCATAACCAACCAATTGATTACTACGGATACCGGCAACGGTTGCAATGTCTTTAATACGCTCGGCAAAAACAGTATTTGTTACACTTAGAAATAATAGGTACCATAATAATTGTTTCATAACGACCACCATATTCTCTTTTAAAAGGGCCAAACATCACTCATAAAGAAGCGTGTACCCCAGCCTGCTTTATTTGAATCATGTGTGAGACCAACACCACTGTATATAATTTGAGCATTAGCCACTTTGGATGATGAAATTTTATTATCCAAGCCCACATCACGACCACGGATCATACCGGAGAGCTGTATATACTCATCACCTTGATTAATCGTCACCAGTTTTTCACCTTGAACAATTAAATTACCATTAGGCAATACCTCAATAACCGTCACACCAATATTACCTGATAGACTGTTTTTCTGCTCACTTTTACCCTTTGATTTAAAATCATTAGTTGACGATAAACTGGTATTTAACCCCTGAAATAAGCCCACATCCGATTGGGCATTACCTGTTGTAGCATTCGTGCTAACCGATTTACCAAATAAGGTCGGATTAGAAAGAGCCAAACTGGTTCCCTTATTATCTTCAGTTTTTGTTTCTTTCTTACCCGTGGTTTTTTCATCAAAGACAACGGTTAAAATATCACCCACACGATGTGCTTTTACTGTCTCAAATAAATTAATATTATTACTGGTTAAATAGATCGAACCCGTATTTTGGGGCTTAACTGTAACCGTTGCCGGACGTACTGGAGCAAATTTAGGGTCATGTTCCAAACGCTGAGTCGCACAACCAGAGAGCACTAAAAGAAGTAACATTAAGCAGAGTAATCGAAGTCCAATCATGATTTTATTCTCCAAAAGCTTATACATTCTGCGTAATATACTGCAACATTTGATCCGCTGTTGATAATGACTTTGAGTTCATTTCAAATGTCCGCTGTGTTTCAATTAAGTTAACCAGTTCTTCTACTGTATTCACATTAGAACTTTCTAAAGAGCCTTGTAGCAAACCACCCCGATTATCTTCACCTGGGTTACCTGTGGTCGGTGCACCACTGGCCACACTCTCTAAAAACTGATTGCTACCTATAGCCATTAAGCCGGCAGGATTCACAAAAGAAGCCGTCGTAATGGTACCCACTTGGGTAGGTGCAGCATTACCCGGCTCCAACGCAGAAACGGTACCATCAAAGCCAATCGTTACGGATAAGGTTTGTTGTGGCAGAGTAATTTGTGGCTCTAATAACATGCCATCAGAGGTCACAATACGACCTTGCTCATCCACTTGAAATGAGCCATCACGGGTATAAGCAATGTCACCATTAGGTCGTGTGATTTGAAAAAAACCATCACCTTGTATAGCCAAATCCAAAGAATTTTCAGTGTTAATAATATTACCTTGAACATGCACTTGCTGTGATGCTGAAATTTTGACTCCTGTACCTAACATCAAGCCTGACGGTAGAGTGCTATCTTGAGTCGCCTGTGCACCGGGTTGTCTGATATTTTGATAGATTAAATCTTCAAATACAGCTCGCCCCTTTTTAAAGCCGGTCGTGCTGGCATTGGCTAAATTATTAGACACCACTTGCAAACGTGTTTGCTGTGCATCTAAACCTGTTTTTGCTACCCATAATGCTGGATTCATACGATTCCCCTATTAGCCTTGCATTCTCATTAATTGTGTACTGGACTGATCCATTTCTTCTGCTTTTTTCATTAAATTGACCTGCATTTCATATTGTCGAGCCAGACTGATCATATCCACCATTTCTGAAATTGCATTGACATTTGAGCTTTCTATCATGCCGGTAGAAACAGAGACAGACTCATCTAATTCAGCCGGCTGACCATTTTTTTGCACTAATAAACCTGATTCACTTTTTTGCATCGTAGCCAAATCGGGCTTCACCAACTTTAATCGACCAATAACCGCAGTGGCATTATTTTCAGCACCAATAGGGACAATAGTAATAGAACCATCACTGCTAATATCTACTTTCTGAGCAGGAGGAATACTAACCGGCCCACCATCACCTAAAACCAATAAGCCAGAACCCGTGGTTAATAAGCCCGTTTCTGTTATTTTAAAATCACCCGCACGGGTATAGCTTTCTGTACCATTTTTATCCAGTACCGCAAAAAAACCCTCACCATTAATTGCTACATCCATCGGGTTTCCAGTAGAAATCATAGCACCCGACTTAAAATCCGTGGCCGGATTTTCTGTCATTGAATACACACGAGAAGGCATTCCAGAGCCAAAAACCGGCTGGCTACGTGCGGCAGCAAAATCAGCTCGAAAGCCGGTAGTACTCGCATTAGCAAGGTTATTCATATGCAATTGTTGATTGAGCATATTTTCTTTTGCCCCAGACATCGCAATAAAAACAAAATTATCCATTGTTCTACTCGCCTCTAAATGCATCTATTAATCAATACGTATCAAAAAATTGACACGTTATTACTTGTATTATCTCTATGTGTAATACATGCATTATTTAAGCCAAAAATTTATTTAGCTTAAAGACAATCCGCACTAACTTAGCTTATTATGAGGCTCAGAAATTTATTAAAAAACAGTGCTAAACAATTAACGCTTTGATAATATAATGGTATCTTCCATTTCTTTTTATCATGGAACAATTTTTGAAATCACCCTAGAAATAAGCATTAACAAGGAGTCATTATGCAGTGTCCATCATGCAAACAAGGTACACTCAAACCTATTAAATTAGAGCCTGCTCTAGCTGCATTAACCTGCAATCACTGTCATGGCGTACAGATTAATTTATTATCCTATCGTACATGGGTTGAAAATAATCCAGAGGCAATTAATAAGCAGGGTGACAAAAATACGACTCTCATAGAGAATGATATTAGTGACTCTAAGCAGGCATTATTATGCCCGAAATGCAGCAAGCTTATGACTAAATATACCATCTCAGGTGAGCACAACAATCGAGTTGATTTATGTGCCTTCTGTGATGAGGCATGGCTTGATCAAGGCGAATGGCAATTACTTAAGCAACTAGAAATAAACCATAAACTCACCTCTGTGTTCACGGATCCTTGGCAAAAAAATATTCGCAAAGAAAAAGAAGAGAAAAATTATGAACAACGTATGAAAGATAAATTCAAGGATGATTATAGCAAGCTAATAGAAGTAAAAAACTGGATTATTCATCATGAATATTCTACTGAAATCATGAATTTTATTAACCGTAAATAGTTTATTAAACGCATTATACAGGCAATTCCAAGGTATTTTTTTGCTACCAAAATATCCTGATTATCTCGGGGTGCAAGCAATCCTACTGGGTTTATCTCTAATATAGTAATTAGCCTCTTCAGTTGCCCATACTGAGGCAGGATTGCCACTACTATCCCATTATTCTCAATGAGATAAGGGCTAATTATCAATAATTGAATTCCACATCAAACGAGAAGACATTTCAAAGTGTTCTTCTAGTTCATGTGTTTTAGGGCGAACCAGCTGTTTGGTTAAATTTAATGTTGAAGAGCCGGGGACTTTATAAAATTCTTCCAGTTTAGCAAGGCACTTAGCCTTTAAGTCTTCTTTAGCAGCCAGTTCACTGACTAGGCACAAGCTTTCTGCTTCTTCAGCTAAAATGGTTTTACCGCTTGTTAAAACCTGCAATGTTTTTGTTGCCCCTAATTGGCGACTCATAAATAAAGAAACCGCTCCGGCTGGAACTACCCCTAATTCTAAACTAGGAAATTCAATACTTAAACACTTAGTTGCCACTCGGTGGTCGCAGGCTAAAAAGTAGCCAAAGGAATCAATGGCAACCTGCCCATGAATACCCACCACACTAGGCTTGGAAAATTCATTAATGGCTAAAGTTAAGCGTTTAACGGCATTACCATAACGTGTCACACCCATTTCTTTTTGCACATAACCCGCTTTGTCTTGTATTGATTTAATAAATGCTTTGGTCATAGAGACACGTTCATACTCAGCGGCATGTAAGGTCAGTAGCCCTTTTATATTAGGATCAACTTCAATCGAGTTAAGACACTCCAACAATTCATGCATTTTTGTGGCATTCATTGCCATAATGAAGGATTCTGACTTGAAAAAAATAACGGCCGTTTGTCCTTCATAAGTACATGAAAAAACATCATTATCATAATTGCTATAATCATTCATAAATCAAGCTCACTTTTACTCTTATTCTTCATATTATTTGATCGTGCCTCTAATGAGTGCTTCCTGCACAAAAGAGGCCTCAAGATACCGGATCAAGCCAAGGCTTATTTTGACTCAAGCAAGGACTTTTCACAAGGTTAAACATTTATTTTATGCTAGCAAATGCTTTTACCAAGCTGTTTTTTCAATTTCCAAATACATTTTATTAATGTGTTTGCCAAAATTCGTATCAAACCCTGCCCAAGACTGGTAATCAGCAAATTGAGGAAGCGCTTTTTCTTTTATTTCAAAGTCTTGTAAATCATCATCAAAACCAGTCTGTACCACATCTCTCACTTTTTTCAAATACCTTAAAAAAGGTTCAATTGCAATATCGGCTTTACCCGTATGACCATGTCCTGGCACATAAACCTTCATATTAAGTCCCTTGGCATATTCAAGCGCTTTAATATCACCAAGCATACTGGAGCTGTTATCAAAGCGCCCCATGCGTTTATAAAAACTATTATCGCCTAAAAAGAGCGTCTTGCTCTGTACATGCTCTATCATTATATCGGTATTCGTATGTGCGGGTATCATAGAGTGAATACGAAAATGCTGTCCATCCACATCAATAATATCACCCTGATTAACCACAAACTTAGGGGCAACCACTTTGGTTCCTTTGGTTTTACCTTTAGTTAGACTTGCCATACGCTCGACCCAGATAATACCTTGCTGGTCATTAGCCTGCTTGATCATATCTGGGTGGCCATAAATTTTTACCTCAGAATAACGCTCTTTAATCGCTTGATTGGCTAACCAATGATCACCATGTATATGGGTATTAAATACCGCAAGAATGGGCTTATCTGAAATCTTTTTTATTTCTTTGAGTACCTGCTGACCGACTTGATAAGCGGATCCGGGATCAATCACAATCAAACCATGATCAGCAACAATAAGCCCAGGATTATTCATAAAACCATGATTGGCTACATTGGGTTCTGACAAGGGGCCATGCATAACATAAACATGGTCATTAACCTGTTCAAATTGAAAATCACCCTCTTCTCCTAAATCCCAAGCATAAATGGGAGCTATTATTATCATGGCAAACGTTACCAATAAAGCTATTTTTACAGCGATGTGTTTTATCATTAATAGTACCTATTATCTATTTCCCCTCCACCGTTAGTTAAAGATACAGCATTTTTACAAAAAGACAATCGACTTTATTCAGGAAAAGGATTTATTTAAGATTATTAATGATAATTCTTGAGTATTTTAGTATAGTATTAACCCTATTTGATTATTATTGAGAATTTTATAACGTGCCAATACCTTTCCAAAAACAGCATTTTAGCAATCGCTTTCATTCTTTGGGGAAGGAGTTTTATACCAAACAAGCCCCTACCCCGCTAGAAAAACCTGAGCTTGTTCATATTAATCCCACCGTTGCTCAATTATTGGATCAAAATGCTGAACAATTAAATAACCCCCAATTTAAAGCCTTTATCAATGGTCAAGAACTCCCTGCACAATGCCAGCCTATTGCTAGTATTTATGCAGGACACCAATTTGGCCACTTTGTCCCTCAACTTGGTGATGGCCGAGCCTTATTACTTGGTGAAATTAAAAATTCTCATCATGAGTATTGGGAAATGCAATTGAAAGGTTCAGGAATAACACCTTATTCAAGACAAGGTGATGGTCGAGCAGTTTTATGCTCAACGATTCGTGAATATTTATGCAGTGAGGCCATGCATGCTCTGGGAATACCAACCACACGAGCCTTAGCCATGCTAAATAGTGAAGAAGAAGTGCATCGTGAACAATTAGAAACAGGAGCCAGTTTACTGCGCCTATCACCTTCATTTATTCGCTTTGGTAATTTTGAACTATTTGCCTCACGTGGCCAAGTACAACAGGTAAAGCAATTAGCTGATTTTGTAATTAAACACTACTATCCAGATAGTCTAACAAACAATAAACAGCTTAACCCCTATGCCCACTTTTTCTCTCAAGTGGTAAAAAAGACAGCTCGACTATTGGCTCATTGGCAAGCCATCGGCTTTGCTCATGGTGTGATGAATACTGATAATATGTCCATATTAGGTCTGACTATTGATTATGGTCCATTTGCCTTTATTGATCACTATGAACATAATTTTATCTGTAATCATTCTGACTATCAGGGACGTTATAGTTTACAAAATCAGGCCAGTATTGGTCACTGGAACTTAGCCCGTTTAGCAGAAGCCTTATTATCATTAATAAGCATTGATGAAGCTCATACAGCCTTGGCTGACTATGAAGTTCATTATAGTCAACATTATTTATTATTAATGAGAGAGAAATTAGGTTTTTACCATAGTAATGCTGATGAACAAGCACTTGAAGATCAGGAAAAACTGATTTTCTCATTGTTATCACTTATGGAAAACAATCAAGTGGACTATACGGTATTTTTCAGGAAACTCAGTAATAGCAATACAGGAAGTACGCTAGAGTCACTATTTTTAAATAAAAATGACTTCTATAGCTGGAACAAACATTATACACAGGCTCTTTTTAAAGACTCTAGAGCGACAAATGATACGATAAAAGAAGAGGAACTGCGTCTAAAAAAAATGAAAAAGGTAAACCCAAAATACATATTGCGAAATTATATGTTAGAAATTGCTATTCAAAAAGCACAACAGGGGGATTATTCTGAGATAAATACGCTATTTAAGTTAATACAATCGCCTTATGAGGAGCATTTTAACCAAGAGCATTATGCTGGTTTACCACCTGATTGGGCAAAGCATATCAGTATTAGTTGTTCCTCTTGACGTTTAAGCGACGTTTAAGCGAAATTAAATCGGTTATTGATTATTAATAAAACGATTCCAAGTATTCAAGGCATTTTGAGCAGCATTAGAATGCATTTTTGCGGCATAGGTTTGTTTTTTAATAAACGCTTTAAGACAGTCATGGTACTGCTTTACATCATCATCATAACGTTTTTGATACAACGAAGTTGCAAACCATAATGGTTTTGCAGGCTTATAACATTGTGGCACTGGCTCATAAATATCTGCAAAAACAAGTGAATAAGCCCCCATTAAAAGAACGCCACACAAAATCAAGCGTGTATATTTCATGAATTATCCTTTTCTTATTAATTGGTTTTATAAATCTAGAATTGACTCATAATAAGGCGTGCATGTCTATCAGACTCTTTTTTTATTTCAGCAAGATGAG
Organism: Gammaproteobacteria bacterium; assembly: GCA_015488755.1. Lineage (GTDB taxonomy): Bacteria > Pseudomonadota > Gammaproteobacteria > GRL18 > GRL18 > GRL18. The sequence continues at coordinate 14,111 of WFNB01000008.1, forward strand.
CCTGCATTTCATAGAACCCATTTTGACAACGTCGATATTCCTTCATGTCTTTGGCATAACGGCTTTTATATTCTTGCGTAGAAAAAAATAACGGTTTTGAAGGTTTATAACAATAATCAAACTCACTAGATGAGTCTGTATGAGTCGCCCATAAAGCAGGGCTAAAAAGCATAAATAACAAGAAATATCCAGTTTTCATTATACGAATCCTTTTCTGATAGTTTTATATAAAAATTTCACATCAAAATATCGACACAAAAACATCCTATCTCATTTTTAACCATTACTTAACAACGTATTACTATGCAAATGAGCTATACGATGAATAGTTTATAGCACCCTTAAATTTATGCTAGGTAGTGGTGCTCAAAAATGCAAAAACTAATTTATTGTGATCAAGGTATCAGTCATCTTAATTTTCCCATACTATACCTTTTAAAAAGGTATTTATTTAACAACAGATAGGCACAATTAAAACATGCTATGAGAAGATAATATTACGAACACTATATAAACTAATGGAGTATGAAATTATGAAATCTAAACAAGATCCTCTCATAAAACTCATTATTTTTGTTGTTATAGGCTTTATTTTATCAGTCTATTTTTTTTCTGAAAATACAAGTTCTCCCTCAAAATTTAATGATCAACCCCAATATTTCCTTGCCAATACATATTGATTGACTGAATGGATACTATAGTTAAGTTACGCTCATCTAAATTCCATTATAAGTAAATATACTTAAATAAATAGTAAGATACTTCCCGTATAATAACCACCTATTTAAGCACTATCTTTCTTTGGTGAATTTGGCGATGAACACCACTGGCATTCTTTAGCAATAAAAAATTTAGGAATAAAAATGAAAGCATTTAAGCCTCTTTATATACTTATAAGTTCTTTAATTACTTTGGCACTTGTTTTAAGTTTTAGTGCCTCAGCTGAAAACACACATAATGAAATAAGAGAAAGCCCAACAGATACATCTAAAAAAGCCTATTTTGCTGGTGGTTGCTTTTGGTGTACAGAAGCTAACTTTGAACATCTTGATGGGGTTATCGAAGTCATATCTGGCTATACTAATGGTCACATCAAAAACCCAACCTACCGCCAAGTATCATCAGGCACCAGTGGTCATTTAGAGGCCATTGAAGTAATCTATGATCCAAATAAAATAAGCTATGATGATCTAATTATGGAGTTATGGTATTCCATTGATCCAACCGATGATAAAGGTTCATTTGTTGACCGTGGCACACAATATCGTTCGGCTATTTTTTATACCAATGATAATGAAAAATTATTAGCCCAAAAAGCGATTCAATCATTAGCTAATAGTAAACGTTACGATAAACCGATTGTAACAGAAGTATTAGCTCTAAAAACATTTTACAAAGCTGAAGAATATCATCAAAATTATTATAAAAAGAATCCTCTTCGTTATAAATATTACCGTTTTCGCTCAGGTAGAGATCAGTATGTAGAAAAAATATGGGGTGATCAATTGCATAAGAAATACCCTTCTCAAAAAAAACTTAAAACAGCAAAAAATACCTTTAAGAAAGGACAATACATGAAAGCAAGTGATAAAGAATTAAGAAAAAAATTAACACCGCTACAATATGATGTGACCCAAAAAGAGGGTACAGAGCGTGCATTTCAAAATGAATACTGGGATAATAAAAAAGCCGGTATCTATGTTGATATTGTCTCAGGTGAACCGCTATTTAGCTCAATAGACAAATACGATTCCAAAACCGGTTGGCCGAGTTTTATTCGACCTATAGAACCCTCAGTGCTTACTGAAAAAAAAGATAAACACTTATTTTATAGCCGTACTGAAGTGCGTAGCAAACAGGCTGATTCTCATTTAGGACATGTTTTTCCTGATGGCCCCAAACCAACAGGGTTAAGGTATTGTATTAATTCAGCAGCTCTCAAATTTGTTCCTAAAGCTGAATTAGTCGAGCAAGGCTATGAGCAATATGTCCATTTATTTGAACAATAATATCTGCTTGCTCATAGGTAGGTACTTAAGCATGTCTGAGGCAGGATAACTCTGTATTTACTACGCAAGACACCGTAAATCCATCCCTGGAGGCTTTATTGCCACATCCATGTGGCAAAAACTTCCTCCGTAAACACAGAGTTATCCTTAAGTACCTACGTATGTCTGCTTGCTAGTTCTGGTTTTATGATGCTCAACAATGCTAAACTAGCCTCCTGAATAATTTAGCATTAAGCATTTTTTAACTCCGACCTAAATAACTTGAGAATACAGGTTATTGGGTTATATACCGATAGGACAAATCAAGTACAATGAACACTTTATTTTCTTTAAAACAAACCATTACCAGTATTACTTTAGGCTGTTGTCTCAGTTTTTCAGCAGTATCATTAGCACAGCCACAAAGCCTTGAACAAAAGGCCGCTTACGCCATCGGTGTTAATTTTGTCTCTTCACTGAAACTACAAGGCATTAGCGTTGATGATAAAAGCCTTATTCAAGGCATGCAAGATGCATTTAGCGGTAATTTAGCATTATCTGAAGACGAGATGAAGCAAGCCTTTAATCAATTTAAAGAACAACTTATTAAACAAAAACAACAAGAAAAACAAGCCCAATTAGGCAAAAATAAACAAGCTGGCGATGCCTTTCTTGCACAAAACAAGAAAAAAGAAGGTGTGGTTACTTTAAAAAGTGGTTTGCAGTATAAAATTATAAAATCAGGCAGTGGTGCTAGCCCAAAAGCAACAGATAAGGTCACAACACACTATCGTGGTACATTAATTGATGGCACTGAGTTTGATAGCTCTTATTCTCGTAATGAACCCACAACGTTCCCTGTTAACGGTGTTATACCCGGCTGGTCTGAAGCTTTGCAATTAATGCATGTGGGTGATAAATGGCAGTTATTTATTCCTGCAAAACTAGCCTATGGTGAGCAAGCAGTTGGTGGCAAAATCAAACCCAATTCAACATTGATTTTTGAGATTGAACTATTAAAAATTAATGGTAAATAACAACTAATCATCCAGCCTATTTAAAAAGTATGCCAATTTGTGGAAGTCTCTTTGACATGACACCAAAGAGAACGGGGTTAAAGCCCCACTTCCATAGAGCATACGAACCAATAAGTACCAACTTAAAACAATTCAATATCCCCCATATCATCTGTTGGTACGACAGATGTCTTATCTTCAGATTTTTTGTTATTTTCTATCTTTGGCTGACTATTTTCTATTATTTCTTCTGAATCAGACTCGTGTAAAAATTGCTCAACAATATCTTTAAGTTGCTCTGCCATTATTTTAAACTCATTACCAGAGCCATAGGCTTTTTGCGAGCTTTGAGCCATAGTCTGTGACATCAGACTCAGACTCGTTAAAGCCATACTGACTTTTTCAGTATCTTTTTGCTGCTGTTCTGTGGCATCCGCATTTTGTTGATTCATTGAGGTCACCTTAGAAATATCACTGACGATATTATCAAAGGCATCACCTGCTTGGCTAGACAGCTCAACCGTCTTTTTTGTGCCCGATTGCATCGCATTCATATTAGCCACAACCCGATTTGAGGCATTTTGTAGTTGTTCTACCTTTTCTTTAATAACGACTGTCTCTTCCTGAATTTTATGCGATAAACTGCGTACTTCATCAGCAACCACGGCAAAACCTCGACCCGCTTCACCTGCACGAGCCGCTTCAATGGCAGCATTAAGTGCTAATAAATTGGTTTGCTCGGAAATAGATTGAATGACATTAATGACCGTAGTAATACTATTGGCATCATTGGCTAAGTCTTGCACAACAGTGGAAGATGTTTTTACATCTTTGGCAATCAGTTGTACCGATTCAATTGCCTGTTGCACAACATCACGCCCCGTTTCTGCGACTAATTTAGCTTCTTCAACAGACTGGGCAGCCAAACCCGCATTTTGTACAATCACTTCCATTTGTTGTGATATTTGGGTATTAACTGCCAGCGTTTCAGAGGCTTGTTGAGCTTGTTCATTAGAGGTGTCTAAGGCACTCTTGGTAATACTTCGCATTTTTGAGGCCTCCTCAGCTAAATTGCTAGAGGACATAATCACCAGATCAACAATGCGTTTAATTTTATTGACAAAAGCATTAAAATCTTTTGCCAGCTCAGATAGTTCATCATCGCCTTTTTCAGATAAATTATGCCCCAAGCCACCACCTGATGAAATATCATGCATCGCAACCTGAGTGGATAATAGACGATTAATGACCATAACATTTAAAGAAATAATAATTAAAATAGCCATAAAAACACTTAAAAATGCCATTATTAAACTAGTCTGAGAGAAGCTTTCTATATCTGAAAAAAGTTGTCTAATTTGTTCCTTTGCACGGTCTTGTTCAGTGCTAATCACTTGCTCAATTAAACCTCGAATCACTTCTGACTTTGGTGCCAGTTCATTGCGGATCAGATCGGAATCTTTACGCCAGTGCTTGCCACTATGCAGGGGGACTAATTGCTTTAATATCTGTGTATAGTCACTTAGATCGATTTCTAATTTTTCTAAACCATTGGCTTGTTCAAATGTCAGTTCCTCTTCCCATTGTTTTAAACGAGTAATATTACTTGTTATTTTCTCTAATTGTAATGGGTAGTTATCTTGAAATGTTTTATGTCGATAGGTTAAAAACACCGTAATATTTCGTGATAAATTAAGCCATTCACTGCGTATCTCATAAATAGTTTTTAGAATATCTTGGCGATGTTCGGTTATTTCATCAGCCTCATCTTCAGAGGCAATCATAATGCTGGTGATTTGTAAAATTTGCTTAAATAGAGGGCCTAGTTGATCGCCTGCCAACTTTAGGGCAGGTTTATTAATATTATCATCAATACCCACAGACATCACATGAACAAAGTCTTTATCCAGTTGTTCTAATTGTCTTTCTATTTGCTCCAGTGAACGAACCATTTCTGGATGAGTTTCTTTATGAGTACTCAGTGTTGCTATATGTTCAAATAAATGTGTTAAGGTCAGTTGATAGTTATTTTTGTACTGTTGTTCACGGGTGAGTAAGTAAAGACCGCTCTGTGCAGAAAGTTCTGATAAGCCTTCACGGATATGTTGTAAGTCTAAAATAATGGGGTTACTTTTTAGGGTAACGGTTTTAATCGTATCTTTCTGTTTATAGCCATGATAAATAAAAGCACTATTACCAAGTAATATAACACTTAGAAAAAAGACATACGATAAGCGTAATTTATTCTTAATAGAAAAGCTTAAACACAGTTTCCCCCATAATGACCCAAGCATTAACGTTCTCCATTCCTGTTAATCTGCACAACTATCCATACAAGCATATAGTTTTATTATTATCGACACTTATTAACTATAGTTTAATTTTTATAAATAGGAAGGAAGAAAGCTCTTTTAGATAGTAAACATTAATGGAGATTCAGTCTGAATTTTATATCAGACTGAATATAAGCAGGAATAAGAATTAGGCTCTGTTTTCTAAGGCAGCAATACGTTGTTCTAATGGTGGATGAGTCAAAAATAAGGCTTTTAAGCCCGCACCAACACCACCAGAAATACCAAAGGCAGCCATTTGATCGGGCAGATCCTGAGGCTCATGAGCCTGTTGCAAACGACGTAATGAGGCAATCATTTTCTGTCTGCCTGCTAGCTCAGCCCCCCCTTTATCCGCCCTAAATTCTCGTTGACGGGAGAACCACATAACAATCATACTGGCTAAAACAGACAGCACTAATTGGGCAATCATACTGGTAATATAATATGCAGGGCCATGACCACGTTCGGTTTTAAAAACAATACGGTCAATGAGGTGACCAATAACGGTTGATAAAAACATCACAAAGGTATTTACAACACCCTGTATCAGAGCCATAGTAATCATATCACCATTGGCCACATGACTGACTTCATGACCCAATACGGCCTCAACTTCATCTTGAGTCATCGCACTGAGTAAGCCCGTACTAACAGCGACCAAAGCCGCATTACGATTAGCCCCAGTGGCAAAAGCATTGGGTTGAGGTGAATCAAAAATGCCCACTTCTGGACGCCCAATACCTGCCTGATCGGCTTGACGATACACGGTGTCAACTAACCAACGTTCACTACTATTACTAGGTTGCTCAATGAGGCGTACCCCCATAGAACGCTTAGCCATACTCTTGGACATAAAAAGAGAAATAACCGAGCCACTAAAACCAACAATTAATGACATCACCATAACGGCTGTCAGGTTTAAATCAACACCATTTTGTGCCAACATGCCCTGAATACCCAACAGCTGGAAGACCAAGCCGACCAGTAGCATAACGGCCATATTCGTTGCTAAAAATAAAAAGATTCTACCCATTTGTTATGTTCCTTTAGATTGCAATATTTTTAACGATTTACTTCTGCTTACCACTCAATATAAGGGATTACAGAGATAATTCAAGAGCTTACTGGTTGGACTATAAAGAAAAGAACAAGTTCCTAAGGGCAACTTATTAGCATATGCAGTGGGTTTATCTCGTCTTATTCTGTGAGTAAAACCATTTCTATCTGACCACTTTTTTGTTTTTTTGCCTCTTCTGGATCCGAAGTAGCAGAGCAGGTAATCAAGAGTCTATCTTGCTGTTCTCCAGCCAACACACAGGCATAGGGTATCTTTTGGGTGATCACTCTAGCAACGATCTGCCCACCCTTGGTCACCTTAACCAGCTGTTTTTGGTTCGGTAAAGCAACCCAAAGATCACCATTGCCCGCAAAACAAAGACCATCTGGATGACCATCACCCAGATCAGCCCAAATGCTCTGTTGGCTTAAATGACCATTATTCTCAATATGAAAATAGCGGATACGATTGGCAAAGGTTTCTGCAAGCAACATAGAATGCTGCGCTTCATCAATAAGACAACCATTAGGGAAGATAACATCATCCGCTACAATTTCTGGTTGCCCTTTATAAGGAATATAAATTAACTCAGCTGGACGCACGGGCGCATCATTGTCTAGATCATAGCCAAAATTACCTACCCAAGCATTACCCAATGCATCCACCACCAGATCATTACAATAAAATGAGGCCAAATCTGATAAATCAGCATATAAGTACAGTTCTTGCTCATGTAGACGAAATACTTTTTTCTGGGTCATATAAACCACCAGCAAATCACCCTCAGGTAACCAACCTAAACCACCAAGTCGATCATCACACTGAGCAATCACTTGGTGTTTGCCATCCAGATCACAGCAAATAATCTGCTGGGCATGTTGATCCGTAAACCACAGTTTATTGTGATGCCAGCGTGGCGCTTCAGGAAACATCAAACCTGATAATAATACTGAGCTATGGTATTCAGGGATCAGTTGATAATGTTCAATGATATTATCAAGCAGTGTTTGCGGTGTCTCAACAACATCAACCTCGTAGGCACTTGGACAGGGTTCAAGGGTATCAAACTGACTTTGCAACATATCGGCACTCATAAAATGATTTTTTCGTTTTGATAAGCGTTGAAAGAGCAATTCAAAGCTACCCACCAAATGTACAAAGGCAATCTCTTTAATCGTCTTTGCTAAAGTATCCCGATAACTGCGTTTTAATGCCGAGCAGGCGAGTATGGCAGAACGTTGTTGTTGCTGTAGCTGCTGCAAATGCTGATTTAAGGTCTCTAACCAAGGTGCACGATCGGCATCATTTAAGGGCTGACCTGAGGCCATTTTTTCGATATTGTGTTTGGGATGAAAATCATCCGCATCATAAAATGGCCAGTGCAATTGCTCTTGCAAACCTCGACCAATGGTACTTTTTCCAGTACCAGAAACCCCCATTAAAATAATAATCATTGCTTGTCCTCCTGCCAGAATGCTGGAATATCCTTACGGTATTTACGCATCACTAAATTGGCAATCAAACCCGTCCAACCAGTTTGGTGAGCAGCACCAAGCCCTTGACCTGTTTCAGCATGAAAATATTCATAAAAGGTATAGAGTTGTTGCTCTTCCATACTAGCATCAAGACATGACACCTTGTTGCGCATAGCCGGTATCTGTTGCTGTTCATCACATCGATACAGGTTGACTAATCTATCAGCAATTAAATTGGCAATTTGTTGTAAATTAAGCTTCTGATCATTCAAACAGGGCACCGCAATAGTGAAGTCATCGCCTAAAAAGCGATGGTATTTTTCCAATGCTTGAATTAGGGCATAGTTGGTCGGCATCCAAATAGGCCCACGCCAGTTTGAATTACCTCCAAACAAACCACTATTGGATTCTCCGGGTACATATTCTATTTGAGTATCACCCAAGCCAGGTATATAACCAAGATTTTTATGATGGGCATGAACTTTACTGACACTACGAATACCATAGTCCGATAAGAATTCATCTTCACTAAGTAAGCGATTTAATATACGAGGTAATTGAGAATGATCTACCAAGGCCAAAAGATGTTCACCTCGACTGTTTTCCCATTCTGGGCAGGCACAAATATACTGGCCATGAAATAAACCTTTTTTGTGCTCCTTAAGCAGTTTGCGAAAACGGGGGGCATTTTCTAGCAAGCGTTGGTCAATCACTTCACAGGCGAACAAAGGGATTAAACCGACCCAAGAATAGACATCAATATGATGCGCATCATTTTCTGGCGTAATGAGAAGATCCTTAAAAAAACCCGCGTCCATATCCCATAGTGACACACCCGCGTCATCGGTTCCGGCAATGGAATTAGCAATGGCCAAAAATTGTTTGAAACATTGAAT
>WFNB01000009.1 GCA_015488755.1 Gammaproteobacteria bacterium
ATTCTATAATACCATTGTCCCTTTAACCTTATAGGCTAGTGAATGAAATATCCCTCTTTATTTTTTACGATTACTCTTTATTTATTATCAATAAGCTGTGTTTATTCACAAACGTTGGCTATTGGCATAGCGACTAATTATCCTCCTATTGCATTTAAAGACGGGGGTAAAATCGTCGGTATTGAACCTGATTTAGCTGTGGAAATAGGTAAATTGACTGGTATGGATATAAAACTCATTGATTATCCTTGGAATTCATTAGAAAAAGCTCTTAATAATGGGGCAATTGATGTTGTGATGTCGGGTGTTTCGGTGACGGCAGAGAGACAAAAACGAGTGCTGTTTACTCAGCCGTATATGAAGGCAGGACAGATGGCATTAATAAAAGCCAGTAATATTATGGCATTGGCATCAAAAGTCGCCATGTATTCATCAGGCAAAACCTTTGGGGTTGAAAAAAATACCACGGGGCAATTATTTGCAGAATCTGCTTTTCCTCACTCATCTATTACAGCCTATGACTCCGTTGATGCAGGCATTCATGCTCTTAAGTCTGGTAAAATAGATTACTTTATTCATGATGCGCCAACTATCTGGCGTTATAGTGTTTTTCCTAAAACTCAAGATAAAGACTTGTTTGGCTTATATGAGTATATGACTTCAGAGCCATTGGCTTGGGCAGTCAAAAAAGGTAATACAAAACTGATCGATAAACTTAATAAGGCGCTTGTTATTATGCAAGAGAAAAAATCAGTCAATCGTATTGTGAATCATTGGATACCGGTTACAGTGGAGGTTGGAAATTAATTATGTCAGAACATAATGTAAAGCTTATATGGACAAAAGAAACAGAATCATTTGCTTATAAAGACTATAATCGTAATCATCAATGGGATTTTGGTGAAGGGCTTATTGTACCTGCTTCATCAGCACCACAATTTTTAGGCGATCCAGAATGTGCCGATCCAGAACGTGCGTTTGCTGCTGCCTTGTCAAGTTGCCATATGCTCTTTGTGATTGCTATTTGTTCTAAAAAACGCCTTGTGGTACAAGATTATATTGATAATTCCACGGCTATTTTAGAGCAGGATGATGAGGGCGATTTAATTATTAGTCGAGTCATATTAAGACCCCAAGTTATATTTGCTGAGGGGGTTGAGGTGAGTCAAGAGGCATTAGCAAAAATACACGAACAATCACATAAAAAATGCTTTTTAGCCAAATCAGTGAAATCTGAAGTATTGCTAGAGCCTATTTGGAATTAATCTTAGGGCGTATTATTTGTTTTGTAAGCGCTCTTTACGAGCTTGAATATGGCGAATAATATGCAACCTCCAAAGCAGTCGTATTGTTGCATAGCCCAGAGCAGCAATAATACTTCCAGAAATAAAACACCCCAACAAAAAGGGTTGCCAGATTAAGCTTAATTGCTCACTAAACCATTGGGCTGTCATCTGATAATCACTATTGATGGCCTCTTGCCCCATCACAAAAGCACCGATTTTATAAGCACCATAGAAAATAGGTGGCATGGTAATGGGGTTGGTTAACCAAACCAGCGAAATAGAAATAGGCAAATTAACTCGTACAAAAATAGCTATGGCAGCGGCGATGATCATTTGTGATGGTAGGGGAATAAAGGCGCAAAATAAGCCTACAGCAAAGGCACCTGATACCGAGCGTCGATTAAAATGCCAGAGACTGGCATCATGTAATAACTTGCCGAAAATCTGCAAATGTTTATGCTCTTTGATGCTGGCGTGATCAGGCATCCATTTTTTTATTAATCGTTTAGGCATTAAATTTTTTCATTATAGGATCACTGTTGTATGCGAATAGGGATCATGGCATTTATTCTGGGAAATAGCTGCCTGCTTTTTTTACCCGTTGCATGGTATCCTGAGCAGTGGTTGTTTTATCATTGGCTGAGCAAAAGTCCCGCTTTAAATTACGTCGATAATCGTATTATTCTACTTGGCCTATTCAGTATTGTCTTGCTTGGTTTTGGCTTAATGTATAAGAAAAATCAGGCTTGTTTTATGAGTATAAAGCATAGTATAGCCAATATTTTTTTTACTTCTAAGCATCGAATCTATTTTACACCTATTTTAGCTTTTCTGGCAGGTTTTATTTTTACCGCACTTTATGTTAACCAGTTTTATCCGACACTTAATTTAACGGATATGGAAGGAAAAGATATTATTGTAAAAGGGCTTGTTGATTCGATACCTAAAAATACAGCAAGTAAACAAAGTTTTATCTTTTTAATAAATGCTCGTCAGGAAATGGCTAATTCCGTACAAAAAACAGCTAAAACAAAAAGGCTTTGGGATGATTCTTTTCAGGGCAAAGTTCGTCTTAGCTGGTATCATAATAATCCACATCAACAGTATAAGCCTCTAAAAAATGGTCAACAATGGCAATTTACGGTGCGCTTAAAACGCCCTAACGGTTTTTTAAATGGTGGTTTTGATTACGAGAAATGGCTCTATCAAAAAAGAATTGTGGCCACGGGTTATGTTCGTACTGGACAGAAAGACGAAGTTAATAAAAAAAGTTCTATTGCTTCTTGGCTGGCAGGGATCAGGCAAAATCTTGCCGATAAAATGGATTGTGTGCTAGTCGAATACCCTTATCGTGGTTTAATTAAAGCGCTCACTTTAGGCATAAGAGATGATATTGAGGCTCAGCAATGGCAAGCCTTTATGCATACGGGGACCAATCATTTAATTGCCATATCAGGCTTACATATCAGCTTAATGGCATCACTTATATGGTTTGTTGTGAATTATTTATGGCGTCTGAGTACAAGCCTAAATTTAAAGTATCCAGCAACCATTATTGCTTCTATTGCAGCACTTGTTACTGCAATTGCTTATGCCGCTTTGGCGGGATTTTCTTTGCCTACACAACGAGCACTTATTATGCTAGTGGTTGTTTTTTTAGCCATTATACTCAGACGAGAATTTTTACCCAGCTATGTATTTTTATTGGCTTTGCTTGCAGTGGTATTGTTTGATCCCTTAAGCCCATTATCATCTGGGTTCTGGCTGTCTTTTCTGGCAGTGGCCGTGATTTATTTCAGTATTTCCTCACGGCTGGCCCATAAAACACAATTTAGCCACAAATTATTACAATTGGGCTGCTTGCAAGTCAGCATCTTTATTGGTTTATTTTTACCATTGATGATTCTATTTCAACAAGTTTCTCTTATTTCACCCTTGGCCAATTTTATTGCTGTGCCTCTTATGAGCCTGATTATTGTCCCCCTCACATTTGTAGCCACTTTTTTTATACTGATCTTTGAGCCAATTGGTCTGTTTTTCTTTGAGGTATTAAAGTGGCCAATTGATGGGCTATTCTGGTTTTTAGATGCCCTAAGCCAGTGGCCTTGGAGTTTTATTTATTTACCAGAACCTTCATGGTCGATTATTACTTTACTTATTATAGGCTGTCTATTATTGCTTATGCCTAAGGGTTGGCCTGGGCGTTGGCTGGGTCTGATTTTATTATTACCCATTGTGACCATGGAGGCAGAAAAACTCCAACAAGGTGAACTACAAATGACCATGCTGGATGTCGGTCAAGGGCTTGCTATGCTTGTTCGTACTCAACATCATAGTCTACTTTATGATACGGGGAATAAGTTCTCAGAACAATTTAATATGGCTGATAGGGTGATCCTTCCTTATATGAGATTACATAAACTTAATGCTTTGGATAAGCTGATTATCAGTCATTCTGATCGTGATCACTCAGGTGCTTATCAAGAATTGGTTAATCAAATATTGGTGGGGGATGTGTTAGCAGGAGAACCTGAATTGTTGCCAAAAAAGCCATTGAATGTGAATTCCACCCCAAAATTAGATGAAAAAGTAATAAATCCAAAAATGCTGGTACAACAATGTAAACAAGGGATGCAGTGGCAATGGGATGGGGTTAGCTTCACTATATTATCCCCACAGCGACCTATACCTGATAATAAGGTTAATAAGAAAAATAATAATCGTTCCTGTGTGCTGTTAATCCAAACAGTACAAAAACAAACAATCTTGTTACTAGGTGATATAGAAAAAGAGTTAGAAAAACAATTACTTAAACTTTATCCAACATTAACTGCGGATGTAATTCAAGTACCTCATCATGGCAGTAATACCTCATCATCAGATGATTTCTTAGAACAACTACACCCTAAAATTGCCTTATTTTCATTTGGTTATAGAAATCGCTTCCATCATCCAGCACAACAGGTTGTGCGACGTTATAAACAAAAGCAGATAAAATTATATAATACTAACAACGGGGCTATTGATATTAGAAGCAATATGACCAATAATTCGTTTTCAGTAAAACAATACCGAGTGCAAAATCAACGACTTTGGCATCGGCAGATTAAACAATTATAATTTAAAGAAGGGAAAATTTGTGCTGGAATTAATATTATCGGGTGGCTGGCTTATGGCACCTATTATTCTCTGTTCTTTGGTGTCCATTTTTATTGTTATCGAACGCTTTTTAACTTTGCGAGAGAAGAAAATTGCCCCGCCTGATTTAGTTGACCAAATCATTCGTTTACACCAGAAAAATGGCATTAATAATGATGCGATTAAAAAATTATATAAAAACTCACCACTAGGGCGTGTGTTCGCAGCTGGTTTGCGTAATATGAATACCGAACGTGAGTTAATGAAAGAGAGTATTGAAGAAGAAGGACGTCAAGTTGCTCAAGAGTTAGAACGTTTTTTAACCACACTAGGTACGATTGCCTCAATTACTCCGCTATTAGGGCTTTTGGGGACAGTTGTTGGAATGATCAAAGTATTTGCTGTTATTACCAGTTTGGGTGTTGGTGATCCCAAAGTATTAGCAGATGGTATTTCACAAGCATTACTCACAACAGCTGCCGGTTTGTCCGTTGCCATTCCCAGTCTTATGTTTTACCGTTTTTTCCGTGGTCGAGTGGATGAGCTATTACTTAAAATGGAAGCTCAGGCTATCTATCTTGTTGAAGTTGTTCATGGTGATCGCTCTGGAGAGAAATAATTATGAATTTTCGTCCCAGAAAACCTGAAGAATTAGATGTTAATGTAACACCGCTTATTGATGTGGTTTTTCTCTTGTTGATATTTTTCATGGTCTCAACCACCTTTGATCGACAATCAGAGCTCAGCATCGAATTGCCTGAAGCCAGTGGAGAAGTGGCGGAGAGTAAACAGGTAGAAATTGAAGTAACCATTTCCAATACGGGTAAATTTACTGTGAATGGTAATGAAGTGGTGAATACCAATATTACCTCTTTAATGAGAGTCATGCGTGCAGCTGCAGGCAGTGACAAAGATCCTCGAGTGATTATCACGGCTGATAAAAATAGCACTCACCAAGCAGTTATGACGGTCATGGATGCTGCTCGTCAAATTGGTTTTGTCCATATTGCATTTTCAGCGGTTAAACCAGAATAAGTGAAAGCCATCACTCATTACTGGCAAAGTATCAATATTGTCAGTATCAGTCTGCTTCCCGTAAGTCTGCTATTTTGTCTATTAGCGACGTTTCGTCGTCAACTCTATCGTCTTAGTCTACTTAAATCATCTCGCTCTAAAATACCGTTGATTGTGGTTGGTAATATTTATATTGGTGGCAATGGCAAAACCCCTTTTGTTATTGAACTGGTTAAGCAATTACAAAAAGCAGGCTACACACCGGCTATTGTTAGTCGGGGGTATGGAGCATTGAGTGAACAGGAGTGTGATTTAGCATGGCCGCGCAAGGTTGATCTAAAGCAACCTCCCGCTTTTTTTGGTGATGAACCTTACCTGATTCATTATGCTACCCAATGTCCTGTTGTCATTGATCCTCAGAGGAGCAGAGCGGTTGACTCAATTGAACAAACCACCCATTGTGATGTGATTATCAGCGATGATGGCTTGCAACATTACGCCATGTCACGTTTTATTGAGCTTAATATCACAGATGCCGGTCGCCTTTATGGTAATGGTTTCTGTCTTCCAGCAGGGCCTCTTCGTGAAAGTCCTAGGCGCTTAAAGTCAGTGGATTATATTATTTATAATATATCACAGTGTTCGACAGACTATACACCAAGGGATTTTCCAGAAAAAAGCTTTTTAATGAATTATAAATTGCAAGAGTTAATACCCGTATCAATTGCACCACAAGATACTGCCCAGTCAATAACGTTGGCAACTCTTAAAGGTAAAACCATTCATGCCGTAGCCGGTATTGGTGATCCACAACGTTTTTTTAAGCAACTTATTGAATTAGGAGCCAATGTTATTGCTCACCCATTTGATGATCACCACAACTACCAAGCAAGTGAGCTGAGCTTTGGTGATGAATATTTAATTATTATGACCGAAAAAGATGCGGTGAAATGCCAGTCATTGTCTTTATCCAATGCATGGTATTTACCGATTAAAGCAGGTTTAGATAATCTTTTAGTTGAGCAGATAGTACAGAAGTTGAAGTCGTTTTAGGTTTATGCCTACAATTTATGCCTATAAGAAGTGGAGTGCAAGTAAATTAATTTATTTGCACTCCTTCAAGCTTTTTAACGTTTAGCTTAAACAGTTTTTGCCTGTTCAACAGCATTACCAATATAACGGGCAGGAGTCAGTTCTTGTAATTCTTGCTTTGCTTCTTCTGGCATATCTAGGGTATCCACAAAGGCCTTTAATGTTTCGGCAGTAATGGATTGACCACGGGTCAACTCTTTTAATTTCTCATACGGCTTTTCAATGCCGTAGCGACGCATAACCGTTTGAATAGGCTCAGCTAGGATCTCCCATGTATTGTCCAGATCACTGGCTAGGGCTGTTTCATTAATTTGTAATTTACTAATGCCACGTAAGGTAGAAGAATAGGCAATCATTGCATGAGCAATACCCACCCCTAGATTTCTTAATACAGTAGAATCGGTTAGATCACGCTGCCAGCGTGAAATGGGTAATTTCATACTCAGATGATTTAATAAGGCATTGGCTATGCCTAAATTACCTTCTGAATTTTCAAAATCAATGGGATTAACCTTATGAGGCATGGTGGATGAGCCAACTTCACCAGCAATGGTTTTTTGCTTAAAATAGCCCAAAGAAATATAGCTCCAAATATCTCGATCAAAGTCGATTAAAATGGTATTAAAACGTGCTAGAGCATCAAAATATTCAGCAATATAATCGTGTGGCTCAATTTGGATGGTGTATGGATTAAAATCAATGCCTAGACTGGTAACAAAATTTTGGGCAATATCAGCCCAGTCTAATTCTGGATAAGCACTATAATGCGCATTATAATTGCCTACAGCGCCATTAATTTTACCCATAATGGATACGGCTTCAAGTTGCTTAAACTGACGCTCTAAACGGTAGGCCGTATTGGCCATTTCCTTACCCATAGTCGAGGGGGATGCCGGTTGTCCGTGAGTACGACAGAGCATGGGGACTTCAGCAAATTCATGTGCAAGATCGGCAATGGCATCAATGACCTGACGCATTTCAGGTAATAATAGGGTAGTTCGAGCACTATTGAGCATCAGGGCATGAGAGAGATTATTGATGTCTTCAGAGGTGCAGGCAAAATGGATAAATTCATTAATGGCCATGAGTTCATCATTGTCTTTGATCTTATCCTTTAAGAAATATTCCACTGCTTTAACATCATGATTCGTGGTGCGCTCAATAGTCTTAACCGCCTGAGCATCTTCAAGAGAAAAATTATCAACGATGTCATCCAATAGCTGCTTGGCCGGTGCAGAAAGTGCAGGTACTTCCTTTATTTCGGGGTGAGAGGCAAGCATTTGCAACCAGCGTACTTCAACCAATACTCGGTGGCGGATCAGACCAAACTCACTGAAAATTGGACGAAGATTGGATGTTTTACTGCCATAACGGCCATCAATTGGTGAAACTGCACTTAAACTGTTTAAATCCATGCCAAAGAACCCCATTTTAGGTTTATAAATAAATAGGCGAGATTATAACCGATGGCCTCTCTATGGGAAAGAATTGGCGTAATATCATTTTATAAAGCTTTCCCATTTGAGCTTTTTTTGTTATAAAACAAGCAAATAAAATATCATGTGATTGAAGGAAATTTATGCTAAACAACTATCGAAACCATGTCTCTGAGCGTGCTGCACAACACTTACCACCATTACCTTTGGATAGCAAACAAACAGCTCAACTTATTGATTTGCTTATGGAACCACCCAAGGGCGAAGAGGATTTTTTACTGGATTTATTAATTAACCGAGTGCCCTCGGGAGTGGACGATGCGGCTAAGTTAAAGGCTGAATTTTTAGAAACTTTGGTTAGCAAAGAACAGCAGAGCCCTATTATTAATAGAGAAAAAGCCGCTGAGATTTTAGGTACGATGGGGGGGGGGTACAATATTCAGCCCTTGGTGAAATTACTTGATGACATGGTTTTGGCTCCGATTGCAGTGACCGCACTGTCATCGTCTTTACTTATTGCCGATGCTTGGCATCAGGTGATGGAAAAAGCCAAAACCAATGACTTTGCCAAACTGGTTGTGGACTCATGGGCCGCAGGGGAATGGTTTACCCAACGCCCTAAATTAGCCGAGTCTATTACCGTAACGGTTTTTAAAGTTGCTGGTGAAACCAATACCGATGACCTATCTCCGGCAACTGATGCGTGGTCGCGTCCTGATATCCCTCTACATGCCCAATCGATGCTTGTGAGTAAGATCCCCGATGCCTTGCAAACCATTGCCACATTAAAGCAAAAAGGTCATGCCATTGCCTATGTTGGTGATGTGGTAGGCACCGGTTCGTCACGTAAATCAGCCATCAATTCAGTGCTTTGGCATATGGGAGAAGACATTCCTTATATTCCAAATAAGCGTCAGGGTGGCGTAGTACTGGGTGGTAAAATTGCCCCCATTTTTTTTAATACCGCAGAGGACTCTGGCGCTTTACCCATTGAATGTGATGTCTCGGCCTTAAAAACAGGGGATGTGATCACCATCAAGCCTTATGAAGGTGTTATTTGTGATGCTCAGGATGAGGTGTTAATACATTTTACCATGAATCCGAATACCTTAGCCGATGAAGTGCAGGCTGGGGGACGTATTGCGTTAATTATTGGCCGAAGTCTGACGGATAAAACCCGTGAAGCATTGGGCTTGCCAGCTAGTGACTTGTTTATCCGTCCAGAGATAGTACAAGCTAGCGCCAAGGGCTATACGCTAGCACAAAAAATAGTGGGTAAAGCCTGTGGTGTTGCAGGAGTTCGTCCGGGTACGTATTGTGAGCCTAGAATTGCGACGGTTGGCTCTCAGGATACCACCGGTGCGATGACTCGTGATGAGCTTAAAGAATTAGCCTGTATGGGCTTTGCCGCTGACTTGGTGATGCAGAGTTTTTGTCATACAGCTGCTTATCCCAAGCCAATTGACGTGAAGCTACAGGGCAGTTTGCCAACTTTTATGACCCAACGTGGCGGTGTTTCTTTGCGCCCTGGGGACGGTATTATCCATTCATGGCTTAATCGTATGCTATTGCCCGATCAAGTGGGCACAGGAGGAGACTCACACACCCGTTTTCCTCTGGGGATTTCTTTTCCCGCAGGTTCTGGCCTAGTGGCCTTTGCCGCTGCCATGGGGGTGATGCCTCTGGATATGTCGGAGTCTGTTTTAGTACGTTTTAAAGGACAAATGCAAGCCGGTATTACCTTGCGTGATTTAGTTAATGCTATTCCATGGCAAGCCATACAAGAAGGGAAACTCACGGTTGATAAATCGGGTAAAATTAATGTCTTTAATGGTCGTATTTTAGAAATTGAAGGCTTGCCAGATTTAAAAGTAGAACAAGCCTTTGAATTAGCCGATGCCTCGGCAGAACGCTCAGCAAATGGCTGTACAGTACGCTTAAATAAAGAGCCTGTAATTGAGTATCTTAAATCCAATATTGCCTTATTGACTTGGATGATCAGACAAGGCTATCAAGATGCACAAACCTTACAACGCCGTATTGATGCCATGCAAGCCTGGTTGGATGAACCTCACTTATTAGAGCCCGATGCCGATGCTGAATATGCAGATATTATTGAGATTGATCTTAATACTATTAAAGAGCCGATTCTTGCTTGTCCTAATGATCCGGATGATGTCAAACTCTTATCAGAACTCTCAGGACAAGCCATCGAAGAAGTCTTTATTGGTTCTTGTATGACGAATATTGGTCACTATCGTGCCACAGCCAAGATATTAGAGGCTCATCTTGATAAGACAGGCAGTGCCATACCCACTCGATTATGGATTGCTCCGCCCACTAAAATGGATGAGAAAGAGTTGCTCAGTGAAGGGATGTTCAGTATTTATGGGCGTGCAGGCGCTCGTACTGAATTACCAGGCTGTTCACTCTGCATGGGCAATCAGGCAAGGGTGGCCGATGAATCCAATGTGGTGTCAACCTCTACGCGTAACTTCCCTAATCGCTTAGGTAAAGATGCCAAAGTCTTTTTGGCTTCAGCAGAATTATCGGCTGTCGTGGCGACTTTGGGTAAATTACCGACTCCTGAAGAATATCAAAACGCGGTAAAGCCCTTAGCAGAGGATAAGGATGGAATTTATCGTTATTTAAATTTTAATGAAATGACGGATTATGTGTAGCTATTTGCTAACGATGTAGCCTGAACTCTGGATAAGCTGACTTTGAAAATAAGCTCAAAGTATTGATTAGTTATCCACAATTCAGGTTATTTAGCTTTTATTGTTTTATGCCTTCAAAATTAAAAATCAAATCAAGCTCTGCTGATGCGGGGCCAAGATCTTTAGTCACTCCATGAAGGGTCAGTTTCCCTTTGAGAATTGCTTTGCCATTAGTGCCCTCTTGATAACTGATACTTACAAATTTTGCCTGAGGGAATTTATTGACATCCAAAAAATCTTTACTACGTAAATGACTTGACTGGAATAAATAGCCAAGGTATAAAATGATAGTTTCCAAAATAGAAACTATGAGAATACTAATGGATCAGTTAGATAGGATGAAAATGTATTGTTGCATTGTGGATACAGGGCAGTTAAGCCTTGCAGCAGAGCAATTGAACCTTTCTAAAGGGACAGTAAGTAAGCAGCTATCAGCACTTAAAAGGCATCTTGGCGGGCGTTTATTAAATCGGACAACACGACACTTGGCTCTAACAGAAGCCGGTAAAAGTTATTATGAACGTGCTCGGCATATACTGGCATCAGTGGCAGAGGCTGAATGTGTTGTGTCAGGCCTAACGACTGAGCCACAAGGAACATTAAGAATTAATGCACCGATGTCTTTTGGTGCTCAGTATCTATGATAAAATAGGCTTTATTATCAATTTATAAATAAAAAAATAACAAGAGAAATAAAAAATATGGATAAGAAATTACTTGATATTCTCGCCTGTCCGGTTTGTAAGGGTGAGTTGGAATATGATAAAGAGCATAGTGAATTGCTATGCCATAAAGATAGACTGGCCTTTCCTATTCGAGATGATATTCCGGTTATGCTGGAGTCAGAAGCACGTACTTTGGAAGCCTTATAAATTAATAATGAACAAAGTTTCTATTGCCATTAGCGCCTGTCTGATTGGACAGAGAGTACGTTATGATGGCAAACAAAAAGCACATGCTGTGATTATGGATGTGTTTTTAAAGCGCTATGCTGATAAGCTTAATCTTATTCCTTTTTGCCCCGAAATGGCTATTGGTTTGGGAGTGCCCAGAGCTAAAATTCAAGTCGTTCGACAAAAAAACAAACAAATTCGAGTTCTTGGTGTCGAAGATCACACACTGGATGTGACTGAAGCGCTACAATCCTATGCTGAGAGATTTTTATCACTCTATCCAGATTTACGTTACTGTCTGGTTAAGTCAAAATCTCCGAGCTGTGGTTGGCTCTCAACACCTATTTTTGCCCAAAGCAATAGCGTTAGCAAGGATAGTGATAAAACACCTTTGTTACCAAGAAGCCAAGAATCAGAGTTAGGCTCTGGACTTTTTATACAGAGTTTGCACTATTTAAAACCTGAATTAATCATTATCGAGGACACGCAACTCGATTCAGAGGAAGCCTGCCTTGCTTTACTATTGGATTAATAGGAATTGTGACATTAATATGAGTCATTGGATTAACATTTATCTATGCTAAAAAGAATTATTATCCCCCTTATTATTCTCGGTCTTGCCGTGGCTTTTTTTAAAGTGATGTTAGCCAGTAAAGATAAACCAGAAGAAATTGTTGTTAATGAACATGTCTGGCGAGTCAAACAAATTACCGTTAAGAAGCAAACCTTATCGCCTGCAATGACCTTATATGGTCGAATAGAATCACCTAGTTTATTAAATGCTGCGGCTCCTGCAAGTAGCCAAGTCGTACAGGTGTTGGTTAAAGAAGGACAGCAAGTAGAAAAAGGACAGTTAATGCTTGCCTTGGACAAAAGTGACTTTGAACCATTGGTGCGTCAGGCTCAGGCAAAAGTAAATGAGTTAAGAGCACAAATAAAAAGTGAACAATTGCGTCATCAACTTAATCTTAACTCCTTAAAAAATGAAAAAAAATTAGTATCTTTAAGTGAAAAAGCCTTAGCACGAGCAGTAAAAGTAAAGCGTCAGAATTTAGGTTCTGTTTCAGAAACAGAGCAGTCCATGCAGCAAGTTCAACTACGCCGTTTATCTTTAAATCAAATGCAGTTTTCAGTGCAGGAACACGACGCACGTCAGGAGCAATTTGAAGCGCGTTTAATGCAGGCACAGGCAGAGCTGACTAAGGCTCGTCTGGCGCTTTCACGCAGCCAAGTTTTTGCGCCATTTACGGGTGTTGTCGCCAAGGTAAATGTGGCTCAGGGTGATCGAGTTAATAGTAATGAAAAACTATTGAGCTTCTATTCAGTCGAACACCTTGAAGTCCGAGCAAAGCTTCCAGCTAAATACTTAATGGAAGTGCAATCAAGTTTAGATAAAGGTGGCTACCTTAAAGGGGTTGCCCATAATGGCGAACAACATATTTCCCTACATTTAGAGCGACTTTCTGGAGAGGCTCAGGCCAGTGGTGTGGATGCTATTTTTAGCATTAAAACCAATAAGATTCCCTTTCGTATTGGTGCTATTGTGGTCATACAATTACAACGTGAGGCACAAAAAAATATGATCAAAGTCCCCTATCAAGTGATGTATGGCACTAAGCGCTTATATCAGATTAAAGACCAACGCTTACAGGCAATATCAGTTAAAACTATTGGTGAGCATTATAATGAGGCCAGTAATAACGCTCAGGAGGCTCAGCTATTAATTACCAGTGATGCGCTTAATGATGCCGATCAAATATTGGCTACCCATCTGCCCAATGCCTTTACGGGTTTAAAAGTTGACGTCATTCAATGATTATAAGCATTTTTCACCCTTATCTTGCCATCAACGTCCGTTGGATAACGACTAAAAAATGAAGTTATTGTCTGTTTTTGCCCATCATAAAGTTGCCGCTAACTTATTAATGATGATAATGTTGCTGGCGGGTGTGTTTGCCTTAAATAAACTCAATATACAATTTTTCCCCACCTTTGAGTTAGACCGAGTCAGTGTTCGGGTGATATGGAGTGGTGCTAGTGCTGAAGATGTTGAAGAAGGGATTACTATCCCTTTGGAGCAGTCTCTAAAGTCTGTTGATAACATTAAAAATATGACCTCTACCTCAGCACAGAATGTCTCTTCCATTCAGTTGGAATTCAATGATGGTACAGATATGATTCTAGCCTTGGATAAGGTTAAGCAAAAGGTCGATGAGTTTCGTAATTTACCTAAAGATGCGGAGAAACCTCAGGTAGAGACGTTAACTCGTTATGAGAATATTGCCAAAGTCTTATTATCAGGCTTATCTGATTTAGGTGAGCTAAGATCTTTAGCTAACCAATTTGAGCGTGAACTGACCAGTCTGGGTATTGATAAAGTTGCGATTAATGGTTTGCCTGATGAAGAGATCAGCATTGAAGTTCCCATAGAGCAATTACAATATTTGGATATGACCTTAGATGAAATTAGTAATCGTATCAATACCTTTAGTCGTGATATGCCCTCTGGTACCTTGGGTAGTCAGCACAATGCCAAAGAATTACGTAGTTTAGAACAAGCTCGCACTGAAGTAGAATTTACCCGTATTCCGATTCTAAGCAATACGACTGATTTTGTCCGTTTGGGAGATGTGGCACAGATAACACGTCAATATGATAAAAATGGTGTTTTGCGTTTTAAAGATGGTGCGCCTGTTGTTGAACTGGCCTTGCAACGCACAGAAGATGGTAATGCCTTAGAAGCCGCCCAAATACTGCAAGATTGGCTGGCTGAAAAACGTGCCACTCTACCACCCAATATAAAACTCGAAGTGTTTGATGCCAGTTGGCAGATGATCCGTGATCGAATTTATTTATTGGTGAAAAATGGTGGGGGTGGTTTAATTTTAGTAGTACTGATCCTGTATTTATTCTTAAATGCTCGGGTGGCTTTTTGGGTGGCATTGGGTATTCCAGTCTCGTTTATGGCGACCTTAGCAATTTTATATGCGGTAGGCGGTACGATTAATATGATCAGCTTATTTGGTTTGATTATGGCTTTAGGGATTATTGTTGATGATGCCATTGTTGTCGGTGAGGATGCACTGTCACATTATCAAAGTGGTGAAGCCCCCCTTATGGCTGCCGAAGGGGGAGCCAAACGAATGTTTATTCCTGTCCTTGCTTCTTCATTAACAACCATTGCGGCTTTTTTACCCTTAATGATGATTGGCGGCATTATGGGTAATATTTTATTTGATATTCCCCTTATTGTGATCTGCGTTATTTTAGCTTCCTTGGTAGAAAGTTTTTTTGTCTTACCTGGGCACTTGCGCAATGCCTTCTCTCATATCAAGCGTAATACCTCAGCAACACAGAATAAAAACAAACAACTCAGCTTACGTATAAAATTAGATAATGCCTTTGATGCTTTTCGCCAGAATAAATTTCGTAAGGTGATCACTTGGGCACTGAATCATCGTACCATTACTATTGCTTTGGCGGTCTCCAGTTTAATTGCAACAGCAGGCCTAATTCTTGGTGGACGCATTAATTTTACTTTTTTCCCATCACCAGAGGCACAGATTGTCTATGCCAATGTCAGCTTTGTTTCAGGTACCTCAAGAGAAACAACCAATAGCTACCTTAAACACATGGAAGATAAGCTCAATGAAACCAATAAAGAATTAGGTGGTGGTTTAATTGAAATGGCCATTACCATTAGCGGTAGTTCTTTTAGCGGTGGTAATTCTAGAAAAAAAGGGGATCAACTAGGGGCTATATTTTTGCAATTATCGGCTTCGGATCATCGTAGTGTGCGTAATACACAATTTATTCAACTATGGAAAAGCAAGTTAAATAAGGCTGCAGGGATTGATAATCTCACCATTGTCTCACGTAAAACAGGGCCTCAGGGGAGTGATGTGGCTATTCGCCTAAATGGCTCGGACAATAAGCAGTTAAAGCTGGCGGCTACCGAATTATCACAAGCATTAAGAAGTATTGACGGTGTTTATGGAGTGGATGATGATATGCCCTATGGCAAAGAGCAACTGATTTACCATCTCAATTCTACAGGAGAAATTTTAGGCTTAAGTGTCACTGATATTGGCCTACAATTACGCACAGCCTTTGATGGTAATTTGGTGCAAATTTTTCAAGATGGTGCCGAAGAAGTGGAAGTCCGAGTACAACTGCCTAAAAATGAACGAGATCAAATTAATACCCTTGAGCGAATTAATATTCGTACCCCATCGGGTGAATTTGTACCGCTCAGTAGCATTGCCCAATGGTCGGTTAGACAAGGCTTTGAAGTTCTGCGCCATGCTGAGGGTAAACTTGCCTTAGAAGTCTCTGGGGAGGTCAATCCTGATGTTAATAATGTTAATACAATTATTGCCTCTTTAGAAGAAACGGTACTACCAGAATTACAACAGAAATATTGGGTAAGTTATAGCTTAGAGGGTAGGGCGGCTGATCAAAAAGAAACCATGATTGATATGAAGTGGGGTGGTATCTTGGGGCTGACACTCATCTATATTGTCTTAACGTGGGTATTTTCCTCTTATGGTTGGCCATTGGTTGTAATGGCTATTATTCCCTTCGGCTTAGTAGGGGCGCTCTGGGGACATTGGATTCAAGGCATTGATCTGACCCTATTATCTATTTTTGGCTTTTTTGGCCTATCGGGTATTGTGGTTAATGATTCGATTATTTTGGTCAGTTTTTATAAACATTTAAGAGATAAGGGAATGGAGGTAAAAGAAGCTCTGATCGAAGCCTCGGTACAACGTTTACGGGCGGTATTACTGACTTCATTAACAACTATTGCCGGTTTATTACCCTTATTGTTTGAAACCTCATTACAGGCTCAGTTTTTAATTCCTATGGCGGTCTCTATTGCCTTTGGTTTAGCATTTGCAACAGTCTTGGTGCTGATTATTATTCCTGTCTTTTTATCAGTGCATGAGTCTATTCATTTTAAATTACGGGTCTTATTTTCTACATCTGAACAAGCCAGTGGTAATACTGCATTATGAATAATTTTATACTCGATCCACAACTAAAAAATGATTGTATTGTCTTATCAGAATCAGAACATTTTATTTTATTACTAATGGATAATTCCTTGGTGCCTTGGTTTATTCTAGTACCCAAAACAGATAAAACAGAACTCTTTGAATTAGATGACGCACACTATAAACAGGTATTTACTAAGATTGCTCAAGTATCAGAATGTGTAGAAAATGAATTTAAGCCAGATAAGTTGAATATTGCGGCTATTGGTAATATGGTTAAACAATTACACATTCATATTATTGCTCGTTATGAGATGGATGTTTACTGGCCTGGCGTGGTTTGGGGAGGCAGTGAAAAACAAACCTATGAAAAAACTGAGATAGAAAAAATAAAATCAGTATTGAATACTATATTAGTAATATGATATATTGTGATATAGAGTTTGCTTTTCACCTTAAACACTATAGAATCAATAATAATAAATTGCAAAATACAAAAATACCTATAAACACATTGGAGAACCAGATATGAAAAAAATAATTGCATTATCAGTCTTTTCAGCACTTATTCTTGGTGTTGCCTCAAGTGCATCAGCATCATGGTGGGGAAGTAATAACAGCGGTGAATGTTATGGTCCTTACGGAAAAATTCCTAATTGTAATGAATATGATGAGTGGGATCCAAGATATTGGATGACAGAAATGGAAGATATGATAGATGATGACGATGACTACTACTATGGTGGTGGTTACGGTAATCCTTATGGTGGCTATGTACCACAGCCATATGCTCCTCAGCCTTATGCACCACAACAATACGCACCTCAGCAGTATGCGCCTCAGCCATATTATGGTGGTTATGGTAATCCTTATGGTGGTGGCTATGGTAATCCTTATGTTGCACCTGCGCCTGTTGCGCCAGCACCTGTTGCTCCTCAATAAATCATTTTTTTGATTTTTTGTGTAAATACCAGTCTTGGGGAACCTCGACTGGTATTTTTTTGCCTGCAGTTAACTATTGTAGCCAATCGAGGGACTTGCACAATTACCAAGTTGAGAGAGTTTATTAGCTGAAACGCTAAAAAAATTAAAATCCAAGTCAGATTTGTTATAATTTGTTTGCAGAAAAAAAACAAAAAAGACTTGGAATATGAGTAAATTAAGATCAAGATTAGCACAGACGTGTAAAAGATGAATTTGGTGGTCGTGTTGTTCGAGTAAGAGGGCCAGAAAAAGTCATGTGTCACCTGATGTTTGGCATACTGGCATTGACAGCTGATATTCTAATGGCGTTCCACTAGAATCACCAAAAAAACAAAAATGCCATTGTAGGCGTTTACAATAGCATATATGGGTTGTTTAGTTGGTATACTCATATTTTTATTCTATTCATTTACTAAAATATTTGAATCCCTATTAAAAATAGGTTATTTTGTTAATACAAGAACTGACCATATTTTTAGGATATAGACTTACCATAGGGATATCACATGCATAAGCACGCCATTCAACCTGCGTTGTCTTTACCCGCACAGCCATTGATGACGCTATTGGCGTTGCTGATATTTTCAACAACAATTCTCTTTACAAGTCCTGTAAAAGCTGTTACCCCCCCCCGATATTATTCTGGATGATGATCTGGCGCTTTATACAGGGCAATGGTTTAGCGAAGATCTAGGGGATAGTCAGTATGGTTCGGGGGTACATTCAATAGCCAAACGGGGTAGAGGTGAAGCCATCTGGCAGTTACCTATCAATGTATCCGGTCACTACAAACTTTATATTCATTCTCCCGGTGGTGATCACTTAGCCCGTAAGGCGCATTATGTGGTTAATGCGGCCAAGAGCCAATACCAGCTTAGTATCGATCAGCGTCACCCATCTCAACAGTGGCAATTATTGGGTACCTATTTTTTTAATGAGACCGCACAACACTATCTTAAACTTAAAAATAATCCCAATTCCAAAAAGAAAATCATTGCCGATGCCATCAAACTGACCTACGTCGAAGCCATTACGGTTGATGATACCGAGGCTACCTATATCGGCCCTTGGAAAGAAAGTAAGAGGCAAAAAAACCAATACGCAAAGAGTGTTCATTTTATTAAACCCGATCGCTCAGGGCGCAAGGATGATCACGCCACATGGCCATTAGCTATTACCACCGATGGTAATTATCATCTTTCTGTACGTTCACCCGCCTATCATAGGCAAGCAAAAAATGCCTTATTTTCAGTCCATCAAGGCAGTAAAAAAACAGACATCCGCATCAGCCAAAAACGCCATTCAGGGCAATGGCAGTCATTAGGAGACTATTCCCTTAAGCAAAATGAAACTAATTATATTAGTTTAGCACGTCATAAACGACGCTTTGTGGTTGCCGATGCCGTGCGAGCCGAGCTTATCTCACCAATCACCTTGACCCCTCCGGTCATCACGACTCCTAGCAATACCGTTATAGAAAACCCCTACACCATTGATGGCTTTGCTCAGAGCGATGCCTCTGTTTTGTTGTATAACAACAATCACTATCAACAAAGTGTTACATCAGACAGTGAAACCGGCCTATTTAGTGCTGCTATCAACCTCAATGATGGTGCTAATGAAATCTTTGCTCGCACCAGTGACGGTCATCAAGAAAGTGAACCATCCAATACCATTGTTTTACACTATCAAAACCAAAACCCCATTGAATATACCGGCAGCCTATTAGACGATACGGTTTGGACAGCGGATGAACCTGAGCAAAGCTATACCATTGTAAACACCTTTACCATCGAAGAAGGTGTGACTCTGACACTTATGCCTGGAACGAAGCTAGAATTTGCTGCCGGTGCACAATTGATCATAAAAGGACATTTAGTGGTGCAAGGTGAAGAACCTAATCCCGTGGTATTGAGCGCACAAGCGATAAACGGACAAGCACCACAAGCGGGTGATTGGCAGGGGGTTGTTATTAACAACAGCGGTACGATTGATGCGGATTATCTAAGCGTGCAATACGCCAATAATGCCCTAGACTTTGAACACGGGCAAGGCACGATTGAACACAGTCTGTTTCAATATCAAGCCACTCATGCCATAGTCAGTAGGGATGCCTCACCGACCATTAAAAGCAGCCAATTTTCTAATAATGGTGCAGCGGCATTGTTGCTTCAAGGTGATAACCAGTCACTCATATCAGACAATACCATCAGCAATAATCAAGGGGTCGGCATATTGATTGAAGCCACCTCATTGGGGCTGGCAACGACGGATATAAAAAATAATCACATTGAACACAATGCCGATTGGGGGATTCAGATCACAGGCAATCTCGCCCAAGAAAATAACCCCAACCCCATTATTAGCCAAAATACCATCACTCAAAATGGTACACAAAATATTTCCAAAAACCTCTATGTGGCTCACTATGGCGCACCAGAGAGCGTAATCATACAGGCGCAAAAAAATGACTGGGGGGTGTATCTTAGCGATGACATTCAAGTCACTATTTACGACCGTCAAGACAATCCCAGCGATTCCCCCAAAGTTGATTTTAGCCAATACTTGGGCGCTGTTGATATTATTCTACCCATTGCCGATGCGGGTAGTGATCAGCATGTAGCCTTATTAAGTACAGTTAACCTTGATGGTAGCGCTTCTTATGATCCCAAAGGCAATGCCCTAAGTTATCAATGGCAACTGATCAGTATGCCCTTTGGTAGCCAAACCGTGCTAGAGCAGTCCGACCAAAGTACCGCTCATTTTAATGCCGATAAGGCTGGGGATTATCAACTCTCCTTAGTCGTTAATGATGGTCAATATAATAGTGAACCCGATCCCATTACGATCACAGTAAGCAGCAGTCAGACACTCTTAGCCAATGCCGGTGACGATCAATCCAGCACAGTCGGCCAAAGTGTGGTACTCGATGGCAGTGGCTCAAGCAGTAATGGTAGTGCAACACTCAAATACCAATGGCGCTTTATCAGTCTCCCTACCGACAGCCAGAGCCAGATACTCTCAGAACAAGTTTCTCGTCCTGTTATTTACCTTGATCAAGCGGGCGATTATGAACTCGAACTGACCGTTACCTCAGGGACAGAAACAGCCACCGATCAAGTACGAGTCAGCACAGCCAATAGAGCACCCATTGCCCAATTTGATGCCCAAGAACTATCTGCCTCTGTCGGCCAAACTCTGGTGATCAGCGCCTATGCCTCACACGACCCAGATAACGATCCCTTAACCTACCAATGGCGTTTAACACAACAGCCATCCGGCAGTCTGGCAACTCTGGCCAATAGTTCAACAGCAGATACCCAATTCATTCCTGATAGTGTAGGGGATTACCAAATACAGTTGATTGTTAATGATGCTCAGACAGACAGTCTTGCGGTCACGCAAACTATCCATGTTGCCATTGCTGGGTCACGTATTAAAACAACCGAATTACCCATTGGCTACGTCTTGTCAGACTATCATTTCACCCTAGCAATGCAAGATAGCTCTGCTGGCCTGAGCTTTGAATTATTACAAGCACCGGTGGGTATGACCATAAATGCCCAAAATGGTACTCTCAATTGGTTGCCGACCCTTCAGGGAAACTACCCAGTTATTGTTAAAGTAACCAATACCGATGGTGGGATCATGCAAAGTGCTTATGAGCTGAGTATTGCAGCCATGAGTGAAACCTTGCCGGTATCACCCTATACACAAACACCAGAAACACTCAGTACCGGCATTGTCCCATTTAAAGAACAAGTGGCGTTTTTAATTACGGGCAACGATGCCATTCAAACCGGTGCCGATATTAATAGCATTGATGCCAAACAAGCAAGCGTACTCCGTGGTCGAGTTTTGGATAAAAGTCATCGAGGTTTGGGAGGTGTGTTGGTCACGGTACAAAATCACCCAGAATATGGCCAAACCCTAAGCCGAGCCAATGGTGGTTTTGATCTACTGGTTAATGCGACCACCCCCTTAACACTGACCTTGCATAAGGCCAATTATCTCAGTGTACAGCGTCATATCACACCTGAGCCGAATACCTTTAGCCAAGTGAGTAATAGCATCTTACTGGCCTATTCTCAGGCCGTCACTGCCATTGATCTAAGCAATAGCAATGCAGAATTTTTTATTGCTCAAGGCGAAGCCACAACGGATCAAGTCAGTAGCCATCGTAGCAGTTTGATTTTTTCTCAAGGCACTCAGGCCACTATGACCTTGGCCGATGACAGCCAACAACCACTGAGTCAAATTCATGTCCGCTCAACCGACTATGGCACCGATCAACATAATCAACAGGCATTACCCGCACTCTTACCCGAAACCGTTCATTATGCCTATGCAACCCAACTGAGTCTGGATGAAGCCACCACTGCACAAGCCAAACGGGTCGATTTTAGCCAGCCAGTCAGTCTAACGGTTAATAACTACTTAAACCTAGCCATTGGTGAAACACTGCCTGCCAGTTGGTATAACCAAGAGACCTCACAATGGCAGAGTGAAGGCTCAGGGCGTATTATTAAGGTGCTCAGTATTACCAATAATCGTGCCCAGTTGGATATTAATGGCAGTGGTTTAGCCGCCAGTAGCAGTGAATTAACAGCCTTGGGCATTAGTGATGCCGAACAACAGGCATTAGCACAAATCTATGGCGAGGATGAGAGTTTCTGGCGCTTGCAGGTCAATCACTTTACAGCGTGGACATTGCAGGGCTTTTGGTTGCCTCCTAGTGTGAACGCACCCAGCAACCCACCACCACAAGCAATTGTAGACCCCAACCCCATTATTGAAGATATACCCATTGCTGGCGCCCCCTTTTATTTACATTATAGCAGTGCCAATAGTGCTGGAGCAGACTACCAACGCCAATTAGATATTCCTGTAACCGGTGCCACGCTACCGGATCAACTCTTACGCATTGAAGTCAGTGTGGCCATTGCCGGACAATATCAGCTCTACCATTTACCTGCCATAGCCGATCAAACCTTCCGTTTTCAATGGGATGGCAAAGATGCCTATGGGCAAACACTCAATGCCCCGCAACAAGCTGATATTCGTATTGCCTATTTGTACGAACAACCCCTGCTTTATGGGGCTGCCTCCGCACAAATTGTACGCAAAGAACAGCATTGGCAACAAACATTGGGCAATTTTGTCCCCAGCAGTGCAGGCTTAGGTGGCTTTAGTGTCAGCGAACAGCACAGCTTTGACCCCCTTAGTAATACCGTTTATCTAGGCAATGGTGAACACTATGTGGTGACTCCCGCATTGTATCAAAGCACTGCCACCTCAAATACCTTGCAAGGAGGGCAGTACCGTATTCCTTCCAGTGATGGCACCGAGGTCTATATTTTTGATGATCATGGTCGTCATTTACAAACACGGGACATGGCAACGGATAGCCCTTTTTATAGCTTTACGTATAACAATCAAGGCTTATTACAGACCATTAGTGATGAGCAAAACAACACCTACGAACTGACTCGTTCGGCACAAGGTGACATACAGCACATTGACTTAGTATCAGGCAGTGCTCCCGATCTCAATATTGATATCAGCACCGATGCCAATCAACATATTAGCCAGTACACTACCAATAACGACAGCACTTATCTCTATGAATGGTCGGACAATGGCTTATTAATACAGGCTCAAATACCTAATAGCACAGCTCAAGACTATTATTATAATAGCTCAGGTATCAGACGAGACAGCGCTCCTACAGGTGGTGGCAGTGTGGGTGATGATAGTTTTCAAATTGCACCGGATGTCCTTTTAGAACCTGGTGATACCTCGTTAGTGGGCAGTATCCCGGGGGAGTTTGCTGTCAATGCATCGGGGGCATCAACCTATTCCATCCCCATAACCATTGCCCCAGGCAGTGCTGGAGTCGAACCCAAATTATCCATTAATTACAGCAGTCAATCCGGTAATGGCATTCTTGGTATTGGCTGGTCACTTAGTGGCTTATCAACCATTCACCGCTGTGCGCAAAACTACGCTCAAGATGGCCAACGCAGTGGCGTGAATTTTACCAATACGGATCGTTTGTGCTTAGATGGCCAGCGCTTAGTACCGGTCAGTGTTCTGTCTGGTGGTTATCAAGAATACCGCACTGAAATGGCGAATTTTAGTAAAATTATCGGCTCGTTTAGTGCCCCTAATCAACCCCTGAGTTTTAAAGTTTGGACCAAATCGGGGGAAATTTTAGAATACGGCACCACTTCGGATGCCATTGTGGGTGTCCATCCAGCACAGTCAAACAGCACCGCCATTCTAAAATGGTCACTCAATAAAGTCAGTGATACCGCTGGTAATTATTATGCTATTCACTACCAACAAAATGCCCCCGGTCAGCAAAATATTGCTCATATCGACTATACCGGCAATAGTCGAGCAGGTACTGCCCCCTATGCTCGCATCGACTTTGAGTATGAGCAACGCCCTGATGCCTCAGTCGGTTTCTTAGCTGGTTCACGTATTGAAAACCACCTAAGGCTGGCTGCGATTAGTAGCACGACAGAAGGTGAGTTAGTGCGTAAATATCGCTTTAAATATTATGATAATAATTATGAAAACAACTACACCAATACCTTCAGCCGTTTGGCACAGGTGCGTGCCTGTGTGGATGTGGACGAACAAACTTGTCTAGCACCCACCAATATCCAATGGCAGACCTATACTCAGGGGTATCAAGAAGCCCAGCCAAGAACCACGGCCAAAGGGATACGAAGGATAGACTTCAATGGTGATGGCATTGTGGACTTATTCTACGATAATAAATACATTGATATTTATAATAATCAGGGTGAAATTCAAGAAACCATTCAATTACCTATTGTTTCTGATGGAATTTATAATTACCAGAGCATGGACTACGATGGCGATGGTGCAACCGATATTCTTGCTGAACGGATTGAAATTGATACCACAGAAACAGCAAATTTACTGACTTGGAAGGTGTTTACTTATCATAATACAACCCCTATAGAAGGACAATTAGCCTTGTCTCGTAGAAATTATGGTTTTCACTTGAATGATGGACAGCCGATAGATATTAATGGTGATGGCCTTACCGATCTCTATTCATCTGGAGTCAGTCTTATTAATACCGGTCATGGCTTTGTGATGCAAAATAGCAATGTGTCTTTTTTTGCTGAAAATGGTGATTCTAATGGCTCCATCTCTGGTGTTGGTAATGTGATGGATGTCAATGGAGATGGTCTGCAGGATATTGTTGGCCATGCAGGTATCCTTTTTGGGCGTAATAATGGTGGTTTGTACTATGGTTCGTCTGTTCACTTATTAAATACAAGTGAGGGCTTAGGTTTTGCTCCCACCGATCTCAATGCCGATGGTTATCAAGATGTCATCAGCTTTACCAGCGAAGGCATTCGCTATCGTCTCAACTATGGTGCCATTGGTAGCGGTGTTTATTTTGGCCCTGAGCGCATTGCCAGTCTGGTAGACGGTCTCAGTGGTGAGGCCATCCCTGCTTATACCATCGACTATGAAGACGGTGAAGAACCCATCAAAAGCACCTCATTAGACTACAATAATGACGGTCTCTTTGACTTTTTAGTAGAACGTCGTCTTTCTCGTGGCAATTCCCTACCCAATTATTGGATTTATATTGCCGTTCGTGAACCCGATGCCGGAGTGCGTTACAAAGCCTATGAAACAGACATTCCCCTAACACCAGAAACCCCGATGGTGGGGGACTTTAATGGTGATGGCCTCAGTGACCTGATGTACTTTGCAGACAATCACTGGAATTTACGTCTGCGTAAAGGACAGCGAGGTGATCTAGTCTCTAGTATTACGGCAGGTTATAGCA
>WFNB01000010.1 GCA_015488755.1 Gammaproteobacteria bacterium
GCCATGAGTGAAGTGTTCACAAAAACCATGGCCAGAAATATTTTTTTTGGGGGAAGTGTATTCTTCTTCCTGCTACTTCTGGCCCTAATGTTTGATACGCAAGGTGTTTTACCTGAGCGTGATCACCGCGAAAATATTACCCCAGAAATTGTTCTGGGTAAAAAAGTCTGGGAAGACCATGATTGTATTGGTTGTCATACATTATTAGGCGAAGGCGCATATTTTGCACCGGAGTTGGGTAATGTTTATAAGCGTTTTGGTAATAGCAAAGATGCTATTATGGGCTTTATCAAAAGCCGCCCTAAAAACGGTATCCCCGGTCGTCGTAGTATGCCTCAGTTCAATCTTAGTGATGAAGAGCTGAACGCAGTCGCCGAGTTCCTTAAATGGACCTCAGAAGTCAATACGGCTAACTGGCCACCAAATGTTCAAGGTTAAGGGGAGCTAGAGAATGCAATATCAATCACAATCTGTTGCGAAGTTATATTTTATCGCAGCCATTGGCTTATTCTTAGGTCAAATACTCTTTGGTGCGGTGTTAGGCGCACAATATATCTGGGGTGACTTCCTATTCCCAGCCATTCCATTTAATGTCGCACGTATGGTTCACACCAACCTGCTTATCGTTTGGTTACTCTTTGGCTTTATGGGTGCCGCTTATTACCTTGTTCCAGAAGAATCCGAAACAGAATTGTTTAGCCCATTACTGGCGACCTTATTGTTCTGGATATTTCTTGCTGCCGGTGGTGCAACCGTATTAGGTTACCTATTAGTGGATTATGCAACACTTGCCGAACTCACTATGAACGATCTCTTACCCACCATGGGACGAGAATTCTTAGAACAACCCACCATTACCAAAATTGGTATTGTGATTGTTGCTTTAGGCTTCTTATTCAATATTGGTATGACCATACTCAAAGGCCGTAAGACCGTTATCAGCATGATCTTATTCATTGGTTTAACCGGTCTGGCTGTGTTCTTCTTATTCTCCTTTGTGAATCCTTCAAACCTAATTGAAGACAAATTCTGGTGGTGGTGGGTTGTTCACCTATGGGTTGAAGGTGTTTGGGAATTAATTATGGGTGCTATGTTAGCCTTCGTATTGATTAAAACCACCGGTGTGGATCGTGAAATCATCGAAAAATGGTTATACATCATCATCGCTATGAGCCTAATTACTGGTTTAATCGGAACCGGTCACCATTACTACTGGATTGGTACCCCTGAGTACTGGCAGTGGTGGGGTTCCATCTTCTCAGCAATGGAGCCAATTCCATTCTTTATGATGGTGCTTTATGCCTTCAATATGGTCAATCAACGTCGTCGTGAACATCCTAACAAAGCCGCTGTTCTTTGGGCACAAGGCACCGCTGTTATGGCCTTCTTAGGCGCAGGTGTTTGGGGATTCATTCACACATTAGCACCTGTTAACTACTATACTCATGGCACACAAATCACTGCAGCACATGGTCACATGGCGTTCTACGGTGCCTATGTCATGATTAACTTAGCGGTTATTTCTTATGCCATGCCATTATTACGTGGTCGTGCAGCAGCCAATAGCAATAAGTCTCAAGTGGTTGAAATGTGGGCATTCTGGTTAATGACTATCTCAATGGTCTTCATTACCTTATTCCTAACCGCTGCAGGCGTATTACAAGTTTGGTTACAACGTTATACAGAAAACCCAATGGGCTTTATGGAAGTACAAAGCAAATTGGAAATTTTCTACATAATGCGTGAAATCGCCGGCTTAGTCTTCTTGATTGGTCTGGCAACCTATATCTACAGCTTCTTTGTTGGTGGTGAAGAAGAAGCAAGCGCTTAATAAGTTAATCACTCTTTGTTAAGAGCTAAAAAGGCAGGGTTATTACCCTGCCTTTTTTTTGCTTAAATTTTAAAGAAATATGCACCAAAATAGATCTCTTTCATTTTCCCTATGACTCCTTTATAATTTGCTCGTTTAGAAAACCAAAAAAATAAGAAAGAATAGACGCCATTCACATAGGGATTTTCCATTGAGTATTAGCAAACTGTTTCAACAAGAACTGCGCCAGCATTATTTATTTCGTCGTTTACCCGACGAATCATTTAACAGCATTTTGCAACAATCAAATCTTACCTCTCTAAAAAGAAATGAAACACTCTTTGAGCAAGGTGATGAGGCCAGTCGTTTCTTTCTTGTCCGTAGTGGCCAAATAATGTTATTTCAAACCTCACCCGAAGGTAATGAAAAAGTAGTGGATATCATAGGCCCTGGGCAAACATTTGCTGAAGCGGTTATGTTTATGGATGGCAAGCGTTACCCCGTTAATGCCAGAGCAACAGGAAGCAGTGAATTATTTTATTTTGAGAATAAGGCATTTACAGAGCAATTGCATAAATCCAACGCCTTATGTTTTGCCATGATGGCAGATATGAGCACTCGTTTAAAAGGCTTATTAACTGAAATTAGTGAACTCACAATATACAATGCCAAACACCGTTTGATCAGTTATTTATTAGGGCATATCAATGATCTACAAGATCAGCCAACCGTGAAGTTAACGGCAACAAAGTCAATGATCGCATCCAGATTATCTATCACTCCTGAAACCTTCTCTCGTATTATGTCTAAGTTAAAAAAAGAAGGTTTGATTAATATTGAGGATGAAACCATCACCCTTATACAACCCGATAAACTAAAAGAAATTATTGGAGAATCCTTTACTAAAAATAGTTCTGGCTGTATATAATCTAATAATAAATAAAATAGATTGCTTATAAGGTAAATTTATTGACCAGTGCATTCATTTCATTGACCAGCTCTTCTACTTCGTGCCCCGACTGGTTGATGGCTTCTGAGCTGCCAACAATCGCCTGAGCAACAGTATTAATTGCCATAATACTGCTATTAATTTCTTCTGTTAGCTGATTCTGCTCGGTTGATAAGGTCGCAATATTCATATTCATAATAGCCAACTTTTCAACCGAAGTTGATATAGTTCCTAGTGAATTACCTGCCTCAGAAGCTTGAGAGACACTTTTGCTTGCCTGTTCTTTACCCTGCCCCATCACTTTTACCGCATTATTCGATGCACTTTGCAGTTGTTCAATCATCTGCTCAATTTCTTCTGTGGATTCCTGAGTCCGGCTAGCAAGTGTACGAACCTCATCCGCAACAACGGCAAAACCTCGCCCCTGCTCACCAGCACGAGCGGCTTCAATGGCTGCATTCAAAGCTAAGAGGTTTGTTTGTTCTGCAATACTCTTAATGACATCCACCACCGCACCAATATTTTCACTGTCTTTAGCAAGATTTTCTAGCACATCTGAGGTACTTTCAACATTACTGGCCAGACTACGGATAGAACTGATGGTTGCTTGTACTTCCTGATGACCATTTTTTGTTTCACTACTGGCGCTGGTCACTGTATCTGACGCATCCTTGGCATTGTTACTCATTTCGTGAACTTTATCTGACATTTCGCGAATAGAAGAAGCCACATTCTCTGTTTGCTGTTGTTGTTGCTCAATTTTTTTCTGAGTTTCATCTGTGATTGAATTCATAGATGTGCTTGTCAAAGAAAGGCGCTGACTTACCGCCATAATCTCACTAACAATATTGTGTAGATTATCAGTCATTAAATTAAAGCTATTGGCAATATCTCCTACCATATCAACACTGGTTACATTTAATTTTTCTGATAAATCATTTTTGCTGATTTTGATGGCTGTATCAGATATGCACTGCAAACGTTTTAACAAAATTATTTTCAACAACCAATAGTTAGCCAAACCAATGGTAATGCCTGCAATAACACACGAAAATGCAAACCAAAAATGCATGCCCTCTTTCCACTCAACAAAAAGACCAGCCCAAAAAGGAAATAGCATACCAAGCAACATACCAAAGGTAATAAAGGCAAAAAATAAATTCTTTAATATACTGGGTTTTCCGAACGAGAATGATGCTGCCATATTGACTCTCCTTGCTTTTCTGCTTGAGTTTTACTGGGTAAAAAGTAGCTTATTGAACCTTCTTCTTCCAGCATATCGGCATTTATAGAAATAGTATTAACAATAATAGCTCTTTTTACACAATTTACCTCATAACAGAAAAAATAAAGTGGTTCAATTTTTGCTTATCTTTTTACATAGGTTTTTATATACCCATAAAGAAAAGCCTATAAAGGTTATAGCAAGGGTATATTAAGTATATTTATACTTAACCTCTATATTAAAGGACAAAAAAATGACACTTAAAAGAAACAATCGGTCTAATTTTGCTTTTTCACTCTGGTTAATCAACTTAAGCATTTGGCTATTAGTGTCTAATTCTTCTTTTGCTACACAAAAACACTCTCATGAGAAAATTCGTAATGCCGCGATTGAATTTGTTCGCTCACAAATTCCAGAAGGTATAACAATTAAAAGCATTAAGGCTGGGAAAATTGACTCCAGAATTAATTTCCAACAATGTTCACAAGCACTTGAAATGAGTTCTAGTAACAAGAAATACATTGCTAAAAACTGGACCATCGGTGTTCGTTGCTCAAGTACACCCTCTTGGAATATTTATATCCCAGTAAAAGCACAATTAACACAAAAAATGTTGCTCAGTAAAACCACTATTACCCGAGGGGAATTATTAACCACA
Source organism: Gammaproteobacteria bacterium (assembly GCA_015488755.1). Lineage (GTDB taxonomy): Bacteria > Pseudomonadota > Gammaproteobacteria > GRL18 > GRL18 > GRL18. The sequence continues at coordinate 4,643 of WFNB01000010.1, forward strand.
CAAAACATTAAGTTTGTAGAGCATGAAATAACAAATCAAAATCAAAACTACTTTTCTAATATAGCCGATGTCATTGGTCGTGAAGCACACAGAACCATTCGTCCAAATCGAATAATCAACGCTTCAATGCTACAAGAAGCTCTAATGGTACACAAAAAAGAAGCCGTATTAATTTATGCAAAAAATAACCATTTGCAAATTAGTATGAAAGGTACAGCACTTAAAAATGGTCGCTACAACCAAATGATAAAAGTCCGTAATAACAGCTCACACAAAGTGATTGACGCCATTGTCATTGATCGAGGTATTGTGGCAGTCAGTTTTTAATTCTTACTCAAATACGAGTAAAAAATAATGAAAAAAACTCAAGTTTCCCCACTCAAGGCCGATAATATAGCCAAACGGGAGAGTATAAAAAATGCCAATAAATATTAACAACATCACACAGAATGTGTCTACCAATGAGCGCAAGTCAGTTGAGCAGAAGTCAATAAAAAATAATCCCATTGAAAATGATTCTAAGGGAAAAACTCATGTAGCTTCAACAGCAACATTACAACAGGACTCAGTGAGTCTGACCGGTTCATCTCAGCAAATTAGAGCTTTAGAAGCTCAGGTGGCTCGCCTACCCATTATTGACACACAAAAAGTTGAATACATAAAAAATAGCATCAGTGATGGCACATTTGAATTTAATGCCAGTAAAATTGCTGAAAAATTTATAAGTTATGAAAAAGAGTTAGCCTAAACGTACTATTTAGTTTTACCTGATACCAATTTTTACTGGCACTGGCTGAGCTTATTCCTATTTATATTTACACCAGACAGGATATATAACAATGACCCCGTTTATTAACACTACAGAACAAAATACTGATCAGACAACTCCAGATGAAGTTCTTTATCATATTCTAGAGCAAGAACAACTATGCATTGAGCAAGTCATTAGTCTGCTAAAAGTAGAGCAGAAGGCTATTATCGAACGAGATATTAAAACGATTGATCATCTGCTGGATAAAAAACTCCCCTTATTGAGCAAATTAGAGCAATTAGATAAACAGCGCCAAAACTTTTTTGAAAAACAGACCGGACTACCCTATAATAACAGTGCTTTTTCACTTTTTATTGAACAAGATTCCTCTACAACAATCAGAGATACTTGGTTCGATGTGAAAGCCCAACTACCTGAGTGCAAAAAACAGAATGATGTTAATGGACGTCTTATTGCAGTTAAAAAAAATAATACCGAACAAATACTGCAAATTTTATTAGGTCGCCCTGTTAATACTGCATCACCCACTTATAGCCACTTAGGACAAACCAACTTACAAAAACGAAATGCCTTATACGCAAGCGTTTGATTTTATTTAAAGGCCTTTAGATTGTCATTTTTTGATTACTTTCCTTTTGCCGTTTCTTTTACAAAGTCTTGGAGGAAAAAGAAAAAATCACTACAAAGTAATACTTATGAAAGAGAAGAATCAATTACTTTTCTTCTTAAACAACTGCAACAACACCTTGTCATTATCACCGCAAAATTCCCTTCTGATCCTGAGACCTATAATACCGCAATTATTGGTATTGATTATAAACAGAAACTATTTTACCTCGATGAATTTATTCCTGAGGATGGCAATAGCCAAATTAGAAAATTACAAAAAGTACTACTAAGAACCCGCTTAGATGGAGCAATTATTAATGCTGAATGCTCATTAAAAGAGGTCAGTAGCAATAAAGGCTTAACTCATTATGTCATGTACTTTCCAAAACGCATTAAATCAACACAACGTAGGGAAAGTTATCGAGTCAGCATCCCATTAAACAAACGTATTCAGGTTAATATGCAAACAGAATCTGGCATTTTCATTTCCGGATTTTTAAATAATTTATCATTTAATGGTATTGCTATTCGCTTAGAGTCTAACCAACCTATCGACCTCAGTGCAGGAGAAAACATCCCCTTTCTCACCTTGCACCTTGATACAACCATAACCTGTGAAATGCAGGTAAAACGCATATCTAAAGCGGTAGGTAATACTATTATTTCAGGGCATATTGAGGAGATATCCCCAAGCCACCAAAGGCTGATAGAAAAATTTATCATTCAGCTTGATCGCGAAAAAAGAAAGAGTGCTGTTATCTAGATAAAATTTTTCCAACATGTATTTAAATAACCTTACCTGAGTAAGTTACTCAGAATTTAACTAAAACGATGCTATTTCTAATGCTTATTTTATGCTATATTAGCCTATCTTGCCCCCGTAGCTCAGCTGGATAGAGCGACCCCCTCCTAAGGGGTAGGCCGGACGTTCGAATCGTCTCGGGGGCACCAAAACTGTTTTAACACATAAGAATCTAAATGTTACTCACAACTAAAAAATATTACCTTAAGCTATTTTTTACTCTCATATTAGCATTCTCTATCAGTGCTTGTTCTCCCCATCCCGGTGCTGGAAATTGGCAGGCTGAGGGCAAAAACTCAATTAACGTCTCACAAATTAAGGTACTTTATGAAGGTACTGCTGATTTTTATACCACTAGGAAAAAAGAATCTATCCGTCGCTGTTTTTGGTCTGCTGTAACAGAAAATACCTTGCAAATGCAATGTGTTTATGCCGATAATATTGATAAAAAGGTTAATTATCAATTTGTTGTTAGCCCTAAAGGACACGCCAAACTATTTCTTGATGAACAAATAATTGGCAACTTTATAACTCTAACAAAAGAATCCGATATAGAAAACTAGCATCTGATCGTATGTTTTTATATTAGCAATAAAGTCATATTGATACTTATTAGCAAAAGAACACATCCTATTATCTCTAATTCCTTGTTTTAAGTCGTAGCTGTGCTAAGTTATTAGATATGAATCGTTTTTCTCCTCTTATTTTTATTGTCATTATTTCTTTTGCACTTCTGGCTGGTTGGCTCAATGCCTCACAAACAACCATGTTATTATATTCAGACAAAAAATTATCTCAAATTAAAAAAAAATATGGCCCATCAGTTTCTGATCGTCTGGTCAACTGGAAAGCATTTATTAATGATAATCAAGACAAATCCGAAAGTGATAAACTTAAACTCACCAATGATTATTTCAATCAACGTCTCTTATGGATTTCAGATATCAAGCTATGGAAGAAAAAAGATTATTGGGCCACCCCCTTAGAAACATTGGTTAAAAATGCTGGCGATTGTGAAGATTTTACCATTATAAAATACTTTACCCTGATGTCATTAGGCGTGCCTATTAAGCGCTTAAAGCTCACCTATGTTAAAGCACTAAAATACAATCAGGCTCATATGGTATTAACCTATAGTAAAAATAAGCGTGCTATTCCTCTGGTCTTAGACAATATTAATAAAAACATTCTACCCGCTTCTAAACGCAAGGATTTAAAGCCCGTTTATAGCTTTAATGGTGAAGGTATGTGGATACAAAAGCAGGCCAAATTAGGTAAACGCGTGGGCAATAGTTCGCGCATCCGTTTGTGGACAGAGCTTACCAAAAGAATGAGAAAAGAACTTTTATAAAAGGAACTATGACTGATGACTTTGTTTAAACAGATCATAATAATGATTGGTGTTATTTTTATTACACTCTTTATCAGCACATTTTTTGTTAGCACGGGCAATATTCGTGATTACCTTAATGAGCAATTATCTTCACATGCTCAGGATGCTGCTACATCATTAGGCATTGCCTTAACATCTGAAATCAGCTCTGGTGATACGGCTTCTCTGGAAGTCTATACCAATGCGATGTTTGATAGTGGTTATTACAAGGAAATTATTATTAAAGATATTGATGATAAGGTATTATTTGAAAAAAAGCGTCCTATAAAAATTGACCGTGTGCCTAACTGGTTTATTCATTTATTTCCCTTATACGCTCCTTTTGAGGAAGCAACTGTTGAAAATGGCTGGCAAACGGTAGGCACCATAAAGATCCAAAGTTACCCAGGCTTTGCCTATGAAAAATTATGGAAAAATGCACTCAATACATTACAAATTTATATTTTAGTCATGTTGATTATCTTATTACTCACAGCATTTTTCTTAACCTTTTTATTAAAACCCCTTAAGGCTATTCGAGAACAAGCTGAAGCAATATGCAATCGTGAGTTCCCTATTATTAATATTAAACCTAAAACCATTGAGTTTTTGCAAGTAGTAACTGCCTTAAATACTATGTCAGCTAAGCTAAAAAGTATTTTTGCAGAACAAGCCAAACTCACTGAAGATTTACAAAAACAAGCTTTTCAGGATGAAGTAACTGGCCTATCCAATCGTTCTATTTTTATTAAACATCTTAAATACTTTTGTCAGACAGAGAAAAATGATAGTCAAGGTTGTTTAATTATTATGCAAATTAATAATTTAGTTCATCTGAATAAACAGTATGGCCACCTAAAAGGTAATGATTTGTTGATCCACATAGCCCAATCTCTCAATAAAAATGCTGAAGATCACCCGAATTCACTCACTGCACGACTTTCAGGTAGTGAGTTCGCATTACTCATAAAATCAATCTCTCCAGAAGCAATTAACAATCTAGGAGAACGCCTACAAAAAGAACTACAAGGGATTGCCCAAACACTCGAATTAGATGATGAAGACATTGCTCATATTGGTATGGTAAGTACACATAGCGAGCAAGACATGGGCACATTATTATCCGAAACAGATATGGCATTACGCTTAGCTCAACAAAAAGGAGTAAATGCTTTTCATGTTTATGATATACAACAGACCAATAATATACAGACTCATGGCTCTGAGCAGTGGAATAAAATTATTATAGAAGCCATTGAAAAAGATTGGTTTCAATTGTATTTTCAAAAAACAGTGGATACTAAAAACCAGACTCAATTTCAGGAAATTCTATTACGGTTAAACTATGACGATCAGGTAATTTCTGCAGGGATATTTATTCCTATGGCTGAGCACCTACAAATTACACGATTTATTGATCGTTGGGTTATCAAAAATATTATTGAACGAATTTACTCTAAGACGCAATCCATTTACTGTATTAACCTCTCGCGTGACACCTTGGTTGATCCTTCATTTCCTGTTTGGCTAAAAGAGCAACTGTCACAATTATCAGCACAACAACAAAGCCAAATTATTATTGAAGTGCCAGAATACAATGTTATAAAAGCCTTATCTGAGTATAAAAATCTATTGATGATGTTAGAACCTTTTGCTTGCCAATTTTCCATTGACCATTTTGGTGTCGGTTTTGCCTCTATGGCTTATTTACATGATATAAAAATTGATTTTATTAAAGTACATGGCAGTTATGCCTCTAATATTCAAGATAATAATGACATTATTAACTATATGCGGCAGATCATCAGCACCGCTCATAATTTGGATATTAAGATCATTGCTGAAGGTATAGAAGAAGAAAAAGATCTTAAGATATTACAGAAAATGAAGCTGGATTACTATCAGGGCTATTTTATTGGCAAACCTGAACCAGAAGAGCAACTATAAAAATCCCATAGACAACACGATTTATTAAGGTAAAAACACAACGGCGAATGGATGTCGTACTTGCTTTAGATAAATCCATAGCTAAAGCTAGAGAAAAAGCACAAAGAGCCTCTCAGGCAATTTCATATAAACGATAAACGAATCGTATGTCGTTTATTTCGATCAGACTTAACCATTACTTAATAGCATTTTATGAATTCAAAAAAACAAATCATTCTTATCAGCTTATTCTTTATTATTG
>WFNB01000011.1 GCA_015488755.1 Gammaproteobacteria bacterium
ATGTGAAATAGTGTATTTTTTAAGTAAAAAATGAGGAATTAATGGGACATTTAGCAAAAAAACATCAGTTTTTAGAACATTTAATTAATTTTCAAATAGAAGAACATTTAAATTATGAACAAAAAAAGGCACTATATTGTTCCCTTAATGCCTTTTTAAAAGTACCCGAAGCCAGTGATTATACTCTTGAGTCCATTGCAACTCGGATTATAAAAATGGGTGTTGATTATGAAGCCTATGTATCGGTTTTAATTTTCAAAATGTTACCGGATGAATTTACTAAGGGCAATCTTGTACAGTTGGAAGATGAGTTTTACACTTATATTGAAAAAGAGCTACATGGCAAAGGGCTTGATAAGCGTATTACACAAAAACTTATCGATCAGATTGCTAAGCAGAACCCTCAGTTGGATAAGCGTATGGCAGAAAAAAAAGCGCTGGGAAATTGGGGGTGGTTATTACCCCATGCTCTGACGCAATTAGTCTTAGATTATATTATTAGCACCATAGATGATGCAAAACTCGAGGCTAATAGGGGGAAAAAGAAAGGGCGAAAAATTCGGATAAAGAAAATGACTTAAGTAAATTGTTTGTTATAATCAGCACCTATTTTACATGTATAAAGAAGCCCTGATAAAAAGGATTAAAATGATTAATAAATGTCTGTTTCCAGCTGCGGGCTATGGTACACGTTTTTTGCCTGCCACTAAGTCCATGCCTAAAGAAATGCTACCCATTGTTGACAAACCACTGATTCAATATGGTGTTGAAGAGGCTATGGGTGCAGGTTTGATGACTATGGCAATTGTTACTGGACGTGGTAAGCGAGCGATGGAAGATCATTTTGATGTCAACTATGAGTTGGAACATCAAATTAAAGGTAGTGATAAAGAACTTCATCTTGAAGAAATTCGTAATATTATGGATACCTGCACCTTTTCCTACACTCGTCAGGTTGAAATGAAAGGTTTGGGGCATGCAATTTTGTCTGGTGAACCACTTATTGGTGATGAAGCATTTGCTGTGGTACTGGCTGATGATTTATGCTTAGCTAATGATGATGGCGTGCTATCGCAAATGGTTCGCTTATATAAGCAATTTCGTTGCAGTATTGTTGCTATTGAAGAAGTTCCCATGGATGAAGTACATAAATATGGGGTTATCAAAGGTGAAATGATCCGTGAGGGAATTTATCAAATTAATGAAATGGTTGAAAAACCAGCCATGGAAGATGCACCAAGCAATCTAGCTATTATTGGACGATATATCTTAACACCAGATATCTTTGATATTTTAAGAAATACTACTCCTGGTGTTGGTGGTGAGATACAAATTACAGATGCACTTATGCAACAGGCAAAAGAAGGCTGTGTTTTAGGTTATAAATTTAAAGGGAAGCGGTTCGATTGTGGCAGTATTGCGGGTTTTATTGACGCAACAAATTATTGTTACAAAAAATTCTATTAGTGGTATGTATTGTTAAGGTAAGTGTTGTCCTTGCACCTTAAGTTAGCCTAAGGTGCAAGGAGCGTGTGTAAAAATTAGTCGTTATACACTCGAATCAAATCAGGTATTTCTTTACTGGCTTTTTCTAATTGATCTTCAAGATCAACAGGGTTTGGTACACTCACTGCGGGTACATACCAACCGCCTGGCATCGTGCCTAAGTCATCGGGCGCTGCAATCAGATCATCCCACATAATGGCAGCACCTTCTTTAGGATCACTCGGCTGAAACCAATCGCTTGGATGTTGATTTTTAAATGGGAATTCTTTACGATTCCAAAAACTATCACGAGCACCAAAAGGCCATTGCTCCCACGGTGCGCCATTGCCATTATTGTTGAACGGACCACCGCCAAAATTATTAAATGGGCTATTACCAAAAGGACGATTAGCAAAAGAACCATTGTTAAACGGTGTACGATTATAAGGATTATAATAGGGATTGTTATATGGGCTATTATAAGGATTGTTATAAGGGTTACCATAAGGCCGTGGTGTATAAACCGGAGTACCATACCTTGCTTGGTTCATAGGGGGGCGCTTTAGCGGTGCTTGATACATTGGTGGACGGTTGTATGGATTAGCATAAGGCATTGCTGAATAAGGTGCGCTTCTTACTGGGGCTGATTTTATTCTATTTTGTGCTGTTGGCTCTGCTGGGGTGTTACCATAGATACGAACATTACTATTAGATTTAGGTGCCGTTTTTTGAGCAGGGTAAGGTATTGGATAAGATTGTATTTGCTGTCTATTTTGGACATCAATGGACTGTACTGCATTAGCTGGTGGAAATTGATAATTTTGCCCTGCGCTGACGGCTCTTTGCTCTGCGCTGACGGCTCCCCCCAGAGTGCTAGCACCGATAAAAACAGATGTGCATGTGACTATAATGGATTTACGTTTTTTAGAGAGCATCTTGTTTCTCCTTACATCTGCTCATTTATAATAGCTAATCAGTATAGACGTAATTTTAACGTTCGTCTATAATTATTTGCTAATATAGTAAAGTTCAATGTGTTAATTACTTTTTTGTACTGTATTTTTCCTTGATCATTTGTTATAAAGGATAGTAAGTTTTTGAATTAAAGGGTTTTTTGTGTTTTTAGATTTTTTTAAGACCTCTCCTGTTTTGGATAAAGAGTCAATACAATGGCAATTTGAGTTGTATGAGTGGGCATTGCGTCATTTTGATGCGAGTATTTTTTTTCATTATTCACAGCTCGTAGAGCCTTCTAACCAGTTTTTTCCTGGGCGTGCAAACAGTAGTGACAAAATGGCACAACTTATTTTTTCCAAAGTGAAGAAATATGCCGCTCTATCTCATTGGCCTTGTTATCTAAGCACCAAAATGGGTACAGAAAATAGTTGTCGCACACAGCCTGTTAAAGTAATCGTTAGTGGCAACTTACGCACTATTAATGGTGTTGAACCCGATTACGTTTTATTGGAAAACCGTCTAGCAATTAGTTATGACCCACGCCAAGTTAATAATCCAGAAGCGATTATAGCAACATTTGCTCATACTTTGGCGCATCATCTTGCTTCTATGGCACCAGAAGCACCTCCTGGTGGGGCAGAAAACTGGCCTCACGCAATTGAAGTTTTAGCTGTTTTTCTTGGTTTTGGCCTGATGTTTGCCAATAGTGCTTTTGTCTATAAAAATATAACCTGTGGCAGTTGCCAGCCTACTACGATTGATCGCACTGCTTGGCTATCTCAATACGATATTACCTATTCTTTGGCCATCTTTTGTGTGTTAAAAGACATTCCTGCCAAACATGCTGCTAAAAACGTCAAGAAATCATTACGTTCTTATTTTAAAAAAGCCTATAAAAATGTGCAAAAGCAGAGTAGTCAATTGGAAAAATTAAAAACACTTAATCGCTAATCTTTATATTTTTTTACAATCTAGATCAAGAGAATAATTTATCCTTAATTATTTTGTTTTATTTGTGTTTTTTTTTGGCTATAGTTGGCTTATGTTCAGTTTGTCGGCATCACTTTATAGTTTAAAACTAATGTTACATATAAATATGAGAAAAAATAACAATGAGTAATGATTCAAAATCAATTGGTATATTGACTGCAGGTGGTGATTGCCAAGGGCTTAATGCTGCCATTCGTGGGGTAGCAAAGGCGGCAATCAATCAATACGATATGGAAGTGATTGGTTTCCTAGATGGCTTTAGAGGCTTAGCTGAAAACCGTTATGAGCGTTTAGGTGATGATAGTTTGTCGGGTATATTGACCCTAGGAGGTACTATTTTAGGTACCAGTCGTGATAAGCCTCATAAAATGTCTATTGGTGATAAAGTTATTGATACCATTGCTCAGGCACAAGATAATTATCATAAACTTCATCTTGATGCCTTAGTCTGCATTGGCGGCGGTGGCACCCAAAAAAATGCCATGCGCTTATTGAAAAAAACAGATATGAATATCATCACTTTACCTAAAACCATTGATAATGATGTCTGGGGAACGGATGCTTGTTTTGGTTATGATACGGCCGTTGAAATTGCCACCGAAGCAATAGACCGACTGCATTCAACTGCGTCAAGTCATCACCGTGTTATGGTTGTTGAAGTCATGGGACACAACACGGGTTGGTTAACCGCTGCTTCTGGTTTGGCAGGTGGTGCTGATGTGGTTGTGATACCTGAAATTCCCTACGATATCGACATTATTAAAAAGGCATTAATTGGTCGTAACCGTAAAGGCAAACGTTTTTCCATTGTTGCTGTTGCAGAGGGAGCAAAACCAATGGATGATGCTGAAGTGCCAACAGAATTTGAGGGCAGTGCTGCTGTTCACCTGACTCATCGTCTAGCAGAGCTAACAGGACTTGAAACACGCTTGACCAGTCTTGGGCATGTGATGAGAGGTGGGACACCTTCTGCTGCCGATAGAATTCTAGCCACTAAATTAGGTACTAAAGCGGTGGATCTTATTGCTCAGGAAAAATCAGGTTTTATGATAGCAGAGCGAGGTGGCTATGCCGTGCCAGTGCCTTTAGATGAAATTGCCGGTAATCGAAGGATTATCCCAGAAGATCATCCATTATTGGAAAGCTTGAGGCACCTTGGTATTTGTTTGGGGCAATAGTTATCGTATTTCCTCATAGTGGTTTATTTTTTTGAGCTTATTTTGTTTAGCGACAATAAAACGCCGAAATTGTTGCACAATGGCATCCTCACGGTTGCCATTGAGCGCCATAATTTTATCAATTTCAAACTCCAATTCCATTATCTCAGTCAATAACTTATCGGATATTTGCTCATCATTATTCATAGATTTTTAGTGATTGCTGTTCGGTTTATTTGCATATCCGGAGATAGCTAGCTACTAGCTAGCGGAGAGTATAGTGATAAATTGCTTTGTTTTCTGTAGGATTTTTCCTATAAAGCACAAAATAAAATATATTTTGCAATCCAGTTAGCAATAACTGTTTTAGTTTTCTAAGTTCAAATTAACAATCTGCTTTTATCCCCCCAAAATAAAAATAATTGAATTCTTTACAAACCAAAGACGGCTTGCTAAATCAAGTGATTAAAAATATCTCTTTGAATAGATTAATGGTTTTTCAGAGGTTTGATGTGGCTATACTTAACCGGACACACAGCTTTAAATAACCAAAAGATAAAAAGTGTGCCCTAAAATGAATGAACAAACAAAAAAACCGAATAAAAGCTATACCTCAGAATTTAAAGAATCAGCAGTCAAATTAGCTAATGATACCGATCAACCTGTTTCTCAGACTGCCCGTGAGTTAGGTGTCAATGTAAATACTCTTTAGAAAACTGTCCGGAAAAGTGTTGACACATCATCTCCAGATGATGACACTCCACCAGATAGTAGTGCTCAAGACAAAAAATTAACAAATGATGATATAAAAAATTAATTGGTGCAGGTGTACACCCTAAAAAAGTGCTATTGAGACAAAGATTTTAAATTAGTTGCTGACGAATTGGTTAGATTAATGAAAAAACTGGGATTGCTTTATAAAACCACCAAGAAGTTGATTGGCAGTGAATTACAACTGCAAGACATCTGTGAAAAAAATGACCAAAAATGGTTGTTTGCTCTCAAGCAAAGCAGTTAATTATACTGATGCTTATTTAAGCATATTTATGGGTAAATACTTAAAAAACAATATTCTAACAGAGAATTAGGGGACTGATTCCGTCTTTTGAGTAATATTGGGGATCAGGGCTCCAGTCCCGCTTATTTTGCGGGGCTAAAGCCCCAACTCCAATAGTGGTAAAGTTTGAGGGCAGGTATAAATTTTTTGCCCCCTCAGTCCTTAATATTCAAATAAATTTTTATAAGCTTTTAGTTTAAAGTATGAGCTGGTTATGGTGATTTTACCGATTTTTATTGAATTAACTTCAGCATGCTTTAAGCAATTAAATTAGTGCGCTATAATATTCAGCTTTGTTTGGTGATAAAGCTTAAGCATGATCATCTTTTTTTAAATGGTTTTATAAATTATATTTGGTTCACACAATGCCCGTAGTTACACTTCCTGATGGTTCTTCTCGACAATTTGACTCCGCTGTTTCAATTTATGAGGTGGCTGCAGATATTGGTCCTGGTTTAGCAAAAGCAGCTCTGGCTGGAAAAATAGGCGATCAGCTTCTTGATACCTCCTATGTTATAGACCGTGATGTTCAACTGGCCATTATTACTGAACGTGATGCTGAAGGGCTGGATATCATCCGTCATTCTGCGGCGCACTTAATGGCTCAGGCGGTTAAATCACTTTTTCCAACAGCACAGGTGACGATAGGTCCGGTGATTGAAGATGGCTTCTTTTATGATTTTGCTTATGAAGAAAGCTTTACCCCAGAAGATTTAGTGGCAATCGAAAAGAAAATGGCTGAATTAGTAAAGGCTAATTATTCTATTGAACGCTCTATTAAGTCTCGTGATGAGGCGGTGGCATTTTTTCAGGGTATGGGAGAAGACTATAAAGCTGAAATTATTGAAAGTATTCCCGCTAATGAAGATTTATCCTTGTATCAACAGGGTGATTTTATTGATTTGTGCCGTGGTCCTCATGTGCCTTCCACAGGTAAGATTAAAGCCTTTAAACTCATGAAGTTAGCGGGTGCTTATTGGCGCGGTGATTCAAATAATGAAATGCTACAACGTATTTATGGTACCGCATGGACTAATAAAAAAGAACTCAAAGCCTACCTCTTTCGTCTTGAAGAAGCAGAAAAACGTGATCATCGTAAACTAGGTAAAAAACTAGACTTATTCCATATGCAGGAAGAAGCACCCGGTATGGTTTTTTGGCATGATAAGGGCTGGATTATTTATCAGGAAGTTGAGCAATACGTCAGAAAAGTATTAAAACAAAATAATTATCAGGAAGTACGCACGCCTCAAGTTGTGGATCGTAGTCTATGGGAAAAATCAGGCCATTGGGATAAATTCGGCACTATGATGTTTACGACCTCATCAGAAAACCGTGACTATGCGGTTAAGCCTATGAATTGCCCTTGCCATATCCAAATTTTTAATACAGGGCTTAAGTCCTATCGGGATTTGCCTCTGCGTATGGCTGAATTTGGTTCCTGTCATCGTAACGAACCTTCTGGTACCTTACATGGTCTAATGCGAGTGAGAAACTTTGTTCAGGATGATGCCCATATTTTCTGTACTGAGGATCAAATCCAGAGTGAGATTTCAGCCTTTATTGATTTACTGTTTGCTGTTTATAAAGACTTTGGCTTTACTGAAGTCTTAGTTAAGCTCTCCACTCGTCCAGAAGAACGGGTTGGCTCTGATGAAGTTTGGGATAAAGCAGAAGCAGCCTTAGAAGCCTCTTTAAACAGTAAAAAACTTGCTTGGGAGCTACAACCGGGTGAAGGGGCATTTTATGGCCCTAAAATTGAATTCTCACTGAAAGATTGCTTAGGGCGTGTGTGGCAGTGTGGTACGGCACAAGTTGATTTCTCTATGCCTGGGCGTTTAGATGCTCACTACATTGATGAGCAAGGAGACAAGAAAATACCGGTGATGATCCACCGTGCTATTCTTGGTTCTCTGGAGCGCTTTATAGGCATCTTAATAGAAGAATATGCCGGTAAAATGCCTTTATGGCTCTCTCCTGTACAAGCAATTGTTATGGGTATTACAGACAAGCAAGCGGATTATGTCAGTAATTTTGTTAGCACATTACAAACAGCAGGCTTGCGAGTAGAGTCTGATCTGAGAAATGAGAAAATTGGTTTTAAAATTCGAGAGCATACCTTAGCCCGTGTACCTTATATTTTAGTTGCGGGTGATAGAGAGATTGAAAATAATAGTGTTTCCGTAAGAACACGTGATGGTAAAGATTTAGGAACGATGAGTGCTGATGAGTTAATTGCTAAAATGGCCTTAGAAATACAGACTTATGGTAAGTAAATAAGTCCATTTCTGATAACTCAGTATTTATTCATTCATTTAGTACAGAATAGTGTGGCTTTTCATAAAAAAGTTTACTAAAATATCGCGTTCAATAAAGTGCAAGAACACTATATGTTAATTTTTAGGAGAGAAAGCCCATCGCAGCCCCAAGAAGACAGTTTGACAAGTCAAATGCAAATAAAACCCGTATCAATGATGATATCATCGCCAGAGAAATTCGAGTAATTGGCGCTGACGGGGAACAAGCAGGGATTATGGGCCTTGCTGAAGCTAAGCAATTAGCCAGTGATAGCGACATGGATTTGGTGGAAATTGCACCAACAGCAAAACCACCGGTTTGTCGTGTTATGGATCACGGTAAATTTATTTTTGAGCAGAAAAAGAAAAAAGCTCAAGAAAAGAAAAAACAGAAACAAACTCAGGTTAAAGAAGTAAAACTTCGACCGGGTACTGAAGAAGGCGACTATAAGGTCAAATTACGCAACCTGACTCGTTTTCTTGAAAATGGTGATAAAACTAAAGTAACAATACGATTTCGCGGACGTGAAATGGCTCATCGTGAGCTAGGTATGGACGTATTAAATCGAGTTGCTAACGATCTAGATGAATTAGCTAATGTGGAACAACATGCTAAATTAGAAGGTCGTCAAATGACAATGGTTTTAGCACCAAAAAGCAAAAAGTAGCAATCACTTATAGGAGATCGTCATCAGATTTTCTTATATAAGTTGAAGTATTGCTGTTTTACTTAGCATTTTATTTATCACGTCACTCTTTAATTAAGTGAACCGTGTGAATAAAAGCCAAAATGCGTAACTATTTATAGAGGTGATTTATGCCAAAAATGAAATCAAAGCGTGGTGCTTCCAAGCGTTTTCGTGTAACCGGTTCTGGTCGTATTAAACGCGGCAATGCCAACCGTAGCCACATCCTGACTAAAATGACAACCAAGCGTAAGCGTCATTTACGAGCTCCTGACTCAATTGATAAGTCAGATGCGCCTTCAATCAAACGTATGTTACGTTTAGTCTAATTATCAGGAGCACAGAACAATGGCAAGAGTAAAACGTGGTGTTCAAGCGCATGCTAAACATAAGAAAGTCATTAAGCAAGCCAAAGGGTATTCCGGTCGTCGTAAAAATGTCTACCGTGCTGCGGTACAAGCAGTAACTAAAGCAGGTCAATATGCCTACCGTGACCGTCGTCAACGTAAGCGTCAATTCCGTCAATTATGGATTGCACGTATTAACGCGGGCGCACGTGAGAATGGTTTGAGCTATAGCCGTATGATCAATGGCTTGAAAAAAGCGAATATTGAGATTGACCGTAAGGTTCTTTCTGATATGGCAATTTTCGATAAAGGTGCCTTTGCAATGATTGCTGAAAAAGCAAAAGCAGCACTTTCTGCGTAAAGCCTACTGTTCCTCTTAGACGTTTACCTTAAAAATATTTAAGAGAAATTGTAAAAACTTAATACTGCATTAGAGAAAATTCTCAAAGGGTGTATTAAGCAAAAAGGGAAGGGCGAAAGTCTTTCCCTTTTTTAGTTTTTGCCCATAAAAATTGTTTGTAAAACAATTGTCCGTAAAACAGAGTAGAGGTTACATGGTGGAAAACCTGGATAAGTTAGTTGCTGCAGCACAACAGAATATAGAAACTGCTGATAATATTGATACCTTGGAACATATTCGTGTTCAATACTTAGGTAAAAAAGGTGAGATAACGGCTTTAATGAAAGAATTGGGCAAATTATCTGCCCAAGAACGCCCTAAAGCAGGTCAGGTGATCAATAAAGCCAAGCAGTCTGTGCAGCAAGCGATTAGTGATAAAAAAATTATTTTACAAGATGCTGCATTGGCAGAAAAGCTAAATTCAGAAAAAATTGATGTGACCTTACCCGGTCGCGGTGAGCATATTGGTGGTTTACACCCGATTACGCGAACATTAAAGCGTATTGAAGCCTTATTTTCTGAAATGGGCTTTGCCGTAAAAACAGGGCCAGAAATTGAAGATGACTACCATAATTTTGAAGCACTGAATATTCCAGAGTCACACCCAGCACGAGCCATGCATGACACCTTCTACTTTGATCCTCATACTGTGCTAAGAACTCATACATCACCTGTGCAGATCCGTACTATGGAAACCGAAAAGCCACCCCTGCGTATTATTGCACCGGGTCGAGTCTACCGTTGTGACTCGGATGTCACTCATACGCCAATGTTTCATCAGGTTGAAGGTCTAATGGTCGATGAAGAAGTCAGCTTTACAGACTTAAAAGGTATTTTAGATGATTTCTTAAAGCAGTTTTTTGAAAAAGATTTAAAAGTACGTTTCAGACCCTCTTATTTCCCTTTTACAGAACCTTCAGCAGAGGCCGACATTGAATGTGTTATGTGTGGTGGTGAAGGCTGTCGTGTTTGCAGTCATACTGGATGGCTAGAGGTTCTGGGCTGTGGCATGGTGCATCCAGAAGTGTTTAGACATGCCAATATTGATAGTGAAAAATACACGGGCTTTGCCTTTGGTATGGGGGTTGAGCGTTTGAGTATGCTTCGTTATGGCGTGAATGATCTGCGTTTATTCTTTGAAAATGATTTACGTTTTTTACGCCAGTTTTCTTAGTTATGGTACTATCAAAAACTCAAGTCGGTAAGACACATTTACGCAATTAAGATAAGAAAAAGTCCAGGAAATAAAGTATGAAATTCAGTGAACAATGGCTTAGAGAATGGGTCAACCCAGACTTAGAAACAGCCGTATTAGGGCACCAGCTCACCATGGCGGGTTTAGAAGTGGATGCGATTGAACCCGTTGCACCTGCGCATAGCGGTGTCGTCGTAGGGAAAATCATCAGTGCTGAAAAACACCCTGATGCAGATAAATTACAAGTGTGTCTGGTCGATGTGGGTGACTTATCTGAAGAGCCTTTGCAGATTGTTTGTGGTGCTAAAAATGCTCGTAACGATCTGATGGTTGCCTGTGCTATGGTCAAAGCCATATTACCCGGTAATTTCAAAATAAAAAAATCCAAGTTACGGGGTGTTGTTTCTTTGGGCATGCTGTGTTCAGAAAAAGAACTGGGTTTGGCTGATAATGCCGAAGGTATTATGGAATTGCCAGATGATGCGCCTATTGGCGTGACATTGAATGAGTATTTGAATTTAGATGATGTCAGCATTGAACTAGGTCTTACTCCTAATCGAGGTGATTGTTTTTCTATTGCCGGTATTGCTCGTGAAACTGGAGTAATGACCCAAACGGATGTCAATCCAATTGCTATTGAAGCACAAGAAGTCACTATAGAAGAGACTCTAGAGGTACAGATTCAAGCAGAAGAAGCTTGTCCTCATTATGCGGGTAGAATAATAAAAAATGTTAATACACAGGCCAAAACACCTATTTGGATGCAAGAGAAGTTACGCCGCTGCGGTCATCGCTCTATCAGTCCATTAGTCGATATTACGAATTTTGTCATGATTGAATTAGGCCAACCTATGCACGCCTTTGATTTAGCAAAAATTCAAGGGCATATAAACATTCGTATGGCGGTAGAAGGTGAACAACTGACCCTCTTGGATGGTCAGAAAATTAGCCTGAATAAGAGCAATTTAGTCATTGCTGATAAGAGTGAAGCCTTAGCTCTAGCAGGCATTATGGGCGGTGAACATTCTGCAGTGAGCGATACCACTACGGATGTTTTTTTGGAAAGTGCCTTTTTTAACCCAGAGACAATTATTGGTAAAGCACGTTCTCATGGTCTGCATACGGATTCATCCCATCGATTTGAACGAGGTGTTTCCCCTGATTTACAAATTCAAGCAATAGAAAGAGCGACTCAGCTGATTTTAGAGATTGCAGGAGGGGAAGTCGGTCCCATTACTGAGCAATCATGTGAGCAGTATCTCCCTCAAGCTAAGACTATTTTATTAACAAAGAATAAAATTACTCGAGTTTTGGGAATAGAAATAGATGACCAAACTGTGAAAGATGTCCTTATGCGTTTAGAAATGGACGTGCTAGACTGCCAAGACGGTTGGCAAGTAACGGCTCCTGCCTTTCGTTTTGATATAGAATATGATGTTGATTTGGTTGAAGAAATAGGGCGAATTTATGGTTATGATAATTTACCATCAACCTTGCCACATGGCTCAATCACAATGTCTGCTTGTCCAGAAGATCAAATTGATGAGTTAACAGTAAAGGATCTATTAGTTCATTTAGGCTATCAAGAAGCAATATGTTATAGTTTTGTTGAACCTAAGGCACAGAATTTAATTACCCCCAATAATCCAGGTATTAAGTTATCTAATCCAATATCTGAAGATCTCTCTGTTATGCGAACCAGTTTGTGGACAGGCTTGATAGGTGCTTTGGTGTATAACCAAAATCGTCAACAGAATCGCATACGTTTATTTGAAATGGGTTCACGTTTTGTACCTATTCCTGAGCAAGAGACTAATAACTTATTGCAAGAAGTGATGGTTGCCGGTATTATTAATGGCAGTGTGTTTCCTGAACAATGGGGGCAAAAAGAGCAAACGGTTGATTTTTATGACTTAAAATCAGATGTTGAAGCATTATTAAGTTTAGGCGGTGAATTATCAGCCTATCAATTTGTTGCTGAAGAAAACCCTGCATTGCATCCGGGACAATCCGCAAGAATTTATAAAAATAATAACGCGGTTGGCTGGATGGGGACATTACACCCCAGTGTCGCCAAGGCAATGGGTGTAAAGAGCACGTGCATTCTTTTTGAATTGGAATTTAAGGCAATTTCATCGGCTAAAGTGCCTGATTTTGTCGCATTATCAAAATTTCCAATAATTCGTAGAGATATTGCTGTTTTAGTGGATGACGAAATTGAATCTTCTGCTATAATCAACTGTATTCGCCATAGTGTAAGCAAAGGTGTAGAAAATAATACCGAACAGGCAATTAGCTCTGTTGTGGTAGATTTGTTTGATGTTTATGTGGGTGAAGGTGTTGAATCAGGCAAAAAGAGCTTGGCTATTAGCTTAAGCCTGCAAGAGCAATCTCGGACGCTTCAGGATGATGAGATTGATGCGTTAATACAAACCGTATTAAACGACCTTGAAGAACAGCACGCAGCAAAACTAAGAGATTAATTATGGCACTTACAAAAGCCGATATGGCAGAAAGATTGTTTGATGATTTAGGGCTTAACAAACGCGAAGCAAAAGAATTTGTAGAAGCGTTTTATGAAGAATTAAGAATTGCATTAGAAACAGGTGGGCAAATTAAACTGTCTGGATTTGGAAACTTTGATATCAGGGATAAAAACGAGCGTCCTGGTCGCAATCCAAAAACAGGTGAGGAGATCCCAATCTCAGCCCGTCGAGTGGTCACATTCAAACCTGGACAAAAACTAAAGGCTCGGGTAGAAGCATATGCTGGAAGCATCGAATAATAATGAACTTCCCGTTATTCCAGGGAAACGCTATTTTACCATTGGAGAAGTCAGTGAACTCTGTGATGTAAAACCTCACGTGCTTCGCTATTGGGAACAAGAATTCCCTAAACTGAAGCCAGTGAAGCGTCGGGGTAATAGACGTTACTATCAACGTCAGGATGTTATTATGATCCGCCAAATCCGTAGCTTATTATATGAGCACGGTTATACCATTGGTGGTGCTCGTCAAAAGCTTGAGGGTGAGGAATCTAAAGAAGATATTACTCGCAGCCATCAGATC
>WFNB01000012.1 GCA_015488755.1 Gammaproteobacteria bacterium
ACTTAAGAGATGATATTGATGAGAAAAAATCTATTTTTAATCCTATTATGGCTACCCGTCATTAGCTTTGCAGAGCAAGACCTCATGGCACAGATACAAGAAATGACCAAGTGCATGCAAAGTATCGATCAAAAAGAAATTAAAGCACTAGAAAAAAAGTCTGATAAGTTTAGTAAAGGAATTAAGCAACTATGTAAGAGCGGTAAAAAAAACAAGGCTCAGGAAAAAGCCATGCAGTTTAGAAAAGAAATAATGCACAGTAATGCCTTAAAGGTCATGCGCCAATGCATCAAAAAAGCACCTGAAGCCATAAAAGACATGATACCTAAAATGGACTTGGATGAGATCGTTGATGAGTATAGCAAGGACTCTGTATGTGATAAGATGAAATAATTGAAGAAAATTTATTTATCTGATTTAAGCATATTATCTGAAAATTTACAGCGAAAAGTTGAACCAAAACCAATTTTACTTTCTATTTCCAACTTACTATGATGATGAGCCAATACATGTTTGACAATAGCCAAGCCCAAACCTGTCCCGCCTATTTTTCGTGAGCGCCCAACATCAACACGATAAAAGCGTTCTGTTAAGCGCAGTACATGTTGTTTGGCAATACCCTCACCGTTATCCTGAACCTCAAAACAAGCCATCCCTGAATCATTACAAGACCAACGAATAATAATTTCACCACCTTTGGGAGTATAACGGATTGCATTGCTTATAAGATTTGAAAAGGCACTTTGTAATTCATTAACATCCCCTTTAAGCCATTTTGGCCCTGTATCTTCAATGGTAATTATTTGCTGTTTATTACTTAGCACTAAGGCCTCTTTTTTCAACATCATCAATAAGGCATTCATATCAATAAATTCGTTTTTCAGCACCCGTTTTTCACTACTTTCTATTTTTGATAATAATAAGAGATCTTCAATAATATGGCACATTCGATGGGATTGTTGTTGCATTAAATCAATGGATGAAGCATAAACTGGCTCTTCCTTTAAATATTCGCCCAATGTTTCTAGATAGCCAGAAATAACCGTTAAGGGTGTTCTTAATTCATGAGACACATTGGCAACAAAATCCTTACGCATGGTTTTTAGCTTTTTTATACTGGTAATATCTCTGGCAATTAATAAATATTTTTGACCATAGGGAATTAGCCGAATGGATAATATACGCTCACTATTGGAGGCGTTTATTTCTAAGGTTTGTTTAAAGGAGGGATCCTCTTCATGGCTATCTAAAAAATCCCACAAGATTGGACTGCGTATTAAATTACTCAGTAATTGACCATTGTCCTTACCAGTCTGCAAACCAAAATATTCCGTTCCTTTTGAGTTAAACCATTCTATTTCCCAATTTTTAGATAAAATAATAGTGGCATCCGGCATGGCTTCTGTGGATTCTTTATAACGATTGAGCAACAGCATTAATTTTTCTTGACGATGATGATTATGTCGTTGGATGCGATAAAGGTGTCGAAACACATCACCCCAAAACCCAGAGGCATCTGGGGGCATGTCTTTTTCATTATTTGCTAGCCACTGAATTAAACGACTCAACTGCCGTAAGTGCCAAAGAATATAAACCAGTAAACCCATGGCAAAGAAAAACCAAGTATTACCTAATAAGTAGCCAAAGAATAATAACAGGATCAGAGCGCTAGAAGCCCAAATAATCTCACTATAAAAACTATCTTTATCTTGATTCAAATGCTTGCCTAAAACCATTATTCAACTGAAAAACGATAGCCTGCACCACGTACTGTTTGTATCAAATGATCCACCTGATACTTACTCAAGGCTTTGCGCAAACGCCGGATATGCACATCAACTGTACGTTCTTCGATATACACACCACCACCCCATACTCGGTCTAAAAGCTGGCTTCTATTATAAACACGTTCTGCATGGGTCAGAAAAAAATATAATAATTTATACTCCGTTGGCCCTAGCTCCAGAGCTTGCTCATGAACAAATAAACGGTGCTTTGCTGTATCCATAGAAATACCACCCAATTCAATGACATTCCCCACATCAGGAGACACTCGCCTTAACACAGCCTTAATTCGGGCAATGAGTTCTTTAGGAGAAAAGGGTTTGGTCACATAATCATCAGCACCACTATCCAAACCACGGATCCGATCGTGTTCTTCGCCTCGTGCGGTCAACATAATAATAGGAATTTCTTTGCTGTACTCATCTTTTTTTAAGCGCTGTGCCAGTTCAATGCCTGTCATACCGGGCAACATCCAGTCCAGCAGAATTAAATCCGGTGCTTGTTCTAATATTATTAACTGCGCCTGCTCAGCATCTTCTGCTTCAAGCAGGGTAAATGGACTATTATGAAAAGCAAACTTCATCATCTCACGGATAGCATGCTCATCTTCCACCAGTAAGATATTTTTTTTAGAGGTATTCTCAAGTATTGTTTTAGGCATCATTTTTATTCAATTTAAAGCAAAATTACCCGTAACTATTCAGCAAACCACACCGTGCCGGCCAACCATCAAAAAGTTACAAAAATATAAACATATATAATTCAAAGACTTATAATTTTGTAACTTAGAAGCGTATTATATACCACAGTCAGAGTATTCGGTCTGCAAGCCTGTGTTTCAGGAGTTTATGAAAACAAGGATGTTTTCATTAAAGCGTTACAGGGATGTACTTGAGCGTCCCCTGAAATGCGGGCTTGTAGACCGGATACGGTTAGTCTTGCTAAGTAGTTACAATTACCCTCTTATTACACACGATCATTATGACAGTATTATGACACATTCTTATTAGACATAAAAAAACCGCTTGCATCGACTGCTAAGCGGTTTTATCTAAGTTCAAAATTTGAAACTTAATCGTTCTTAATTACAATTTTAGGGAATTTATTACTATAATCACGTGCTTTAAGTGCCAAACGAGCACCTACTTTACGAGCAATTTCAGTATATAATTCGGTAATACGGCTATCTGGTTCAGATACGACCGTTGGCTTACCATCATCGGCTAATTGACGAATACTCATATCTAGAGGTAATGCCCCTAGTAGATCGACATTTTCTTCATCCGACATCCGCTGACCACCACCTTCACCAAAGATACGCTCTTCGTGACCACAATTAGTACAAATATGAGTCGACATATTTTCTACCACACCCAAAACAGGCACATTCACTTTTTCAAACATTTTCAGCCCTTTGCGAGCATCCAATAAAGCAATGTCTTGTGGTGTGGTAACAATAACCGCACCACTGACAGGGATTTTTTGTGCCAACGTTAATTGCACATCACCTGTACCCGGTGGTAAATCAACCACTAAATAATCTACATCTTGCCAACGAGTATCTTTAAATAACTGCTCTAGAGCCTGTGTGACCATAGGACCACGCCAGATCATCGGAGTATCATCATCAATTAAAAAACCAATGGACATGGTTTGAATACCATAGTTAACCAACGGCTCTAAAGACTGACCATCTTCTGACTCTGGCTTAGCGCTAATGCCCAACATTCTAGGCATACTAGGACCATAGATATCTGCATCTAATACGGCAACTCGAGCGCCTTCTGCTGCTAATGCTAAGGCAATATTAACGGTTGTTGTTGATTTACCAACACCCCCTTTACCTGAGGCAACGGCAACAATATTCTTCACGCCTTGAATCGGCTGCACACCTTTTTGCACAGCATGAACAACAATTTTACTAGAGACATTAATCTCTACTTCATCAATACCATCAAGCTGCTTGAGCAACTCGGTCAGTTTATCGCTCAACTCTTGTTGATAACCTTGGTGTGGAAAACCCAGTTCAATATCGACAGTGGCCTTTGCGCCATCTACTTGTGTGTTTTTAACACAATGAGCAGAGGCTAAATCACTCTCTAGATAAGGGTCAATAAATTCTTTTAGCTTGTCGCTAACTTGTTCAGCAGTTGCCATGTTTAAAAACTCCAGCTATGATTGATGCAATATAAATTAATTCTTGAGTAAATTAGTCAATTATTATACAGTTCTTACTAGAAATCAACCGAAACCTTTGGTCTTAATCCTATTAAACGTAATGAAGAGCCAATAAAGAGACTATAAAAAAGACGATAAAATTGTTAAGATAGCCCGTTCATTTTTTAACCTAATCCGCAGGCAGTTCAAGTTATGGAAACACCCGTACACTCTGATCATTCAAATAATCAGCATAATACGTCCAATAGCGACCAGAAAAGAAAAATTTTAGTCACCAGCGCATTACCTTATGCCAATGGTTCAATCCATTTGGGACATCTTGTTGAATACATTCAGACGGATATATGGGTACGTTTTCAAAAAATGCAAGGCCATCAATGCTACTACGTTTGCGCTGATGATGCCCATGGCACCCCAATTATGCTACGAGCCCAATCAGAGGGAATTACCCCTGAACAACTCATTAGCGACACCAGTGATGAACATCAGGCTGATTTTAAAGACTTTGCGGTTAATTTTGATAATTTTCATAGTACGCACTCCCCTGAAAACCGTTTTTTTGCCGAAACCATTTATAATCGACTAAATGCCTCAGGGCATATTAGTAGGCGCACCATTTCACAAGCCTATGATCCCGAAAAAGACATGTTCTTACCCGATCGCTTTATTAAGGGTGACTGCCCTAAGTGCGGTGCTGAGGATCAATACGGTGATAATTGTGAAGCGTGTGGCGCAACCTATAGCACCACCGAATTAAAAAATGCCGTCTCTGTCGTCTCTGGTGCCAAACCTATTGAAAAAGACTCAGAACATTATTTCTTTAAACTGCCTGACTTTGAAGCCATGCTCAAAGAATGGACTGCATCTGGACACCTACAGGAAGAGGTCAGCAATAAACTTCAAGAGTGGTTTGAAGCGGGCTTGCAAGAATGGGATATTTCCCGTGATGCCCCCTATTTCGGTTTTGAGATCCCCAATGCACCGAATAAGTATTTTTATGTTTGGCTCGATGCGCCTATTGGCTATATGGCTAGTTTTAAACACTTATGCGACAGCACTCGTGGTATAAAAGAAGGCATTGATTTTGATAGTTTTTGGGAGTCAGACTCACAAACTGAGCTATACCATTTTATTGGCAAAGATATTATTTATTTTCATGGTTTATTCTGGCCAGCAATTTTACAAGGCTCAGGCTTTAGAACACCTACAGCTATTTTTTCGCACGGCTTTTTAACCGTTGACGGCAAAAAAATGTCTAAGTCTCGTGGTACTTTTATTAAGGCTAGAACTTATCTTAATGAATTAGACCCCGAATATTTACGCTATTATTTCTCTGCTAAATTAGGCAGTGGTGTCACCGATTTGGACTTAAATCTAGAAGACTTCCGTCTACGGGTTAACTCCGATCTGGTGGGCAAAGTAGTTAATATTGCCAGTCGATGTGCCGGTTTTATTAAGAAAAAATTTAATTCCACACTCTCTGATACTATTAGTGAGCCTGAACTCTTTGCCCAATTTGCTCAGGCCTCTGAGTCCATTGCCAGCCACTATGAAGCACGAGAATTCAGCAAGGCCATTCGTGAAATTATGGCCTTGGCTGATTTAGCCAATCAATACATTGATGACAAAAAACCTTGGCAGGCAATTAAAGAAGAAGGGCGTGAACAAGAAGTACACAACGTCTGCTCTATGGGACTGAATTTATTTCGCCAGCTTATGGTCTATCTTAGCCCTGTATTGCCCGTTATGGCAGAAAAAACCTGTGACTTTTTAAATATTGCCCCATTGCAATGGCAAGACAGTCAAAGCCCTTTAAGCAGACATGAAATCAAGAAATTCAAGCCCTTAATGATGCGTGTTGAAGAAGAGAAAATTCAAGCGGTTATTGATGCTTCCAAGGAAGAACGTAAGGAAACTCAAGCAAAAACAACCAAGCAGACAAGCACTAAGCCAGACTCAGAAAAAAACACCCTAATTGTCAGTGAAAGTGACCCATCACACAGACTGGCCGATCCCATCAGCGATACCATCAGCTTTGATGACTTTGCCAAAATTGATTTACGTATTGCTAGAATTATTAAGGCCGAGCACGTTGAAAAAGCCGACAAACTATTACAATTAACCTTGGATATTGGCGGTGACACCCGCAATGTGTTTGCTGGCATTAAGTCTGCCTACACACCTGAATACTTAACAGGCAAATTAACGATAATGGTGGCTAATTTAGCCCCTAGAAAGATGCGCTTTGGCGTATCTGAGGGCATGGTATTGGCCGCAGGGCCAGGTGGTAAAGACTTATGGATACTTAATCCAGACGGTGATCAAACAACAGGCGCACAGCCTGGCATGAAGGTAAAGTAAGTGCTTGCTTACTTCCTAATAAGCGCTTTATAAAGAGCCGATAAAATCTATGAATGAATACTTTTTATTATTAGTATCCACAATTTTTGTGAACAACTTTGTATTGGTCAAGTTCCTTGGCCTATGCCCCTTTATGGGCTCTTCACGTAAGTTAGAAGTCGCTACCGGCATGGCCTTGGCGACCACCTTTGTGCTTACTCTATCTTCAGCCTCTAGTTATCTAGTCAACACCTATATTTTATTACCACTGGAAATCGAATATCTACGCACCATCGCCTTTATTCTGGTGATTGCCGCAGTGGTTAATTTTACCGAAATGGTGGTTCACAAAACCAGCCCCATGCTGTATCAGGTACTGGGTATGTTTCTGCCGTTAATTACCACCAATTGCGCGGTACTGGGTGTGGCCTTGCTCAATGTGCAAACGGGTTATGGTTTTTTTGAATCCGTTCTCTTCGGCTTTGGCGCTGCCATTGGATTTTCTCTGGTGATGATCTTATTTGCCTCCATTCGAGAGCGCTTGGCAGTCGCTGATGTCCCCGAGATTTTTCAAGGCGCCCCCATTGGTTTGATCACCGCTGGCATTATGGCCATTGCTTTTCTTGGCTTTGCAGGCTTAGATAAGGGGTTGCATTAATGATCACCGGCATCCTTGCTTTTGTCGCTTTGGCCTCATTTTTTGGGCTGGTCTTAGGACTTTCTGCGGTTATTTTTAAGGTCGAGTCCAGCCCTGTCGTGGATCAAATTGATACCCTCTTACCACAAACACAATGTGGTCAGTGTTCCTTTGCCGGTTGCCATCAATACGCGCAAGCCATTGCCTCCGGTGATGCGCCTATTAATAAATGCCCGCCAGGTGGTGATAATTTAATTCAATCCTTAGCCGACTTGTTGGATGTCGAAGCCTTACCTTTGGATGAAACAGAAGCAGCCCATTCAGGCCCCATTGTCGCTGTTATTATTGAAGATACCTGTATCGGTTGCACCCTCTGTATTCAGGCCTGCCCAGTGGACGCCATTTTAGGGGCGGCCAAACAAATGCACACAGTTATCGAAAATGAGTGTACGGGCTGTGAACTCTGTGTGGCACCCTGCCCTGTGGATTGTATTGAGATGATCCCCATCAAACAGACCATTAGTAACTGGCGCTGGCCTGAACCCCAATATCACACCAATAATCAAGCAGCCAGCACGATTTATACGACTCTTGATCAGGTACTGGCGGAGAATACTCAAGCATGAACGCCAAACAAAACAACACGATTGCTCAAACAATGAAAGAGGCCATGTATAAACTCTGGTCTTTTCCCGGCGGCATAACACTTGCCGGTAATAAATCTCAGTCCAATAAAGAAACCATTAGTACAGCTAAAACACCAAAGCAACTTATTATTCCATTGAGCCAGCACATTGGTCAGCCAGCAGAAGCCGTTGTTAAAGTCGGCGATAAGGTGCTTAAAGGGCAACTTTTGGCACAGGCCAATGGTGCTATTAGCGCACCGATACATGCATCTGGTTCAGGCATTGTCTCAGCCATTGAAGAACATGCCGTGCCACATCCATCAGGTCTAGTTGCCTTGTGTATTATTATTGATACCGATGATTATCAGCAGTGGTTTGATTGTCAGCCCTTGCTCAGTGATGCTGACACAGCTGAGCATAGCATTCATAATCTCACTCATGAGCAAATTACGACACAAATTGCTCAGGCCGGTATTGTCGGCTTAGGTGGTGCACTCTTCCCCAGTGCTGCAAAATTACACACCGCAGAGCAAAAACAGACCGATACGCTCATTATTAACGCAGCTGAATGTGAACCCTATATTACCTGCGATGATGTCTTAATGCGCCGTCGCCCAGAAGAAGTCATTTTGGGTATTTTACTAATTAAAAAAGTCGTTGGGGCAAAGAAATGTCTTATTGGCATCGAAGATAATAAACCCGAAGCCTATCAGGCTTTATTGGCCGCCATAAGCGGTTATAAGCTCCCCCATACTGAACCACAAATTGAAATTATCCCCGTGCCCGCACGTTATCCAGCAGGAGGAGAGAAACAACTCATACAGGTACTCACAGGCAAACAAGTCCCCTCTCGCGGCTTGCCTATGGATATTGGTATTATCTGCCACAATGTCACCACCGCCGCTGCCGTGTATCAGGCGGTTTACCGTGGTGAGCCATTAATTTCTCGAATTGTGACCGTTACTGGGGGCGCAGTCAAACACCCACAAAATATTGAGGTGCTCATTGGTACCCCCATCCGTGAGGTATTGGATCAGGTCGGAGTGGCTTACAACAAAATAGAAAAAGTCATTATGGGCGGTCCCATGATGGGCTTTTCCCTACCCTCTATTGATGTCCCTGTAACCAAGGCAAGCAATTGTTTATTAATCAGTGAGCAGGGTGAGTTAGCCACACCTCCTCCAGCAATGCCCTGTATCCGTTGCGCCCGTTGTTCAGATAGTTGCCCAATGTCACTTTTACCGCAACAAATGTACTGGTACGCCAAAGCCCGTGATCTAGAAAAAGCCAATGCCTATAATGTCTTTGATTGCATTGAGTGTGGTTGCTGTTCCTATGCTTGCCCCAGTAATATTCCTTTGGTACAGTATTTTCGCTACGCAAAAAATGAAATTAACAATGAACAAAAAGAGCGTAATAAAGCTAACATTGCCCGTGAACGTCATGAGTTTCGCTTAGAACGTCTGGAAAAAGCCAAACAAGCCAAAGCCGAAGCCGCTCGCCTACGCAAGGAAAAACTGGCCAAGAAAAAAGCACTCGATGCAAAAAAAGCTCAGCAAGAAAGTGATGCAACAGCCTCTGATACAGATAAAAAAGACACCAATGATAGTGCTGATTTAATCCAAGAGGCGATAGCTAGAGCCAAAGTGAAAAAAGCTCAACAGCAAGCACAAAAGAAAAACACCGACAATTTAACAGCCGATCAACAGCGACAAATTGATGAAGCCAATGAGCGACGTAGTATAGAATAATCCGAAGTTTTAAAAATAAAGTAAATAACACAGTGATTTAACCATAGGAAAGCAAACTAGCCTTATGTTTTTAGCCCAAAGTTCCCCTTTTTTAAAGCCCGGATTAAGCGTGGCAAAAATGATGCGAGCCGTTATCTTGCTTATGATCCCAGGTATTGTGACGGCAATTTATGTCTTCGGCTATGGTATTTTAGTCAATATTATTCTCTCTATTATTTTTGCACTTTCCTTTGAAACCTCTATTCTCTATTTACGAAATCGCCCAATAAAGACCTACCTTAGTGATAGTAGCGCTTTATTAACTGCGATTATTATCGGTGTGGCACTCCCACCATTAGCCCCTTGGTGGCTGACATTTATTGGCGTATTATTTGCCATTGTCATTGCCAAACAACTCTACGGTGGCCTTGGTTATAATACCTTTAACCCCGCGATGGTCGCCTATGCCATTTTGTTAATTTCTTTCCCTGCCCAAATGACCACCTATTGGCAAACACCTACGATGCTTTTATCGCAAGTGGATGGCGCCACATTAAGTTTATTAGAGAGTATTAATTTTCAACTCTTTGGCCAGTTACCAGCCAATGTAAGTATTGACTCACTTACCTCGGCGTCCCCACTAGGCATTGTTCGCACGGCTATTTCCAGTGGTGCAGCCACCATTGCAGAAATTGATGCTCAAGGCAATGCCTTTGGTATGCTCGGTGGTATCGGTACTGAATGGGTTAATATGGCCTTTTTAGTTGGTGGCTTAGTGATGTTACGCAAAGGATTAATTAGTTGGCATATTCCCGTTTCACTCTTAGCAACATTGGGATTTTTATCTTTACTCTTTGGTAGTTTTGAACTGGACAGCAATCCTTCGCCCTTATTCCATTTATTCTCTGGAGCAACCATGCTGGGGGCATTTTTTATTGCCACCGATCCGGTCACAGCCTCAACAACCCCAAAAGGACGAATTTTTTATGGCGCAGGTATTGGTGCTTTAATTTATATTATCCGCACTTGGGGAGGCTATCCTGATGCTATTGCTTTTTCAGTATTGATTATGAATATGTGTGCTCCTCTGCTTGATTACTACACCCAACCCCGTGTATACGGCCATGGGCTTGATGACCATCAGGAGCAATAATGAAGACCTCACTTATACGCAATATGCTGATCAGTGCCACCTTACTGGCCACTTTTGGAGGCTTAGGAACAGCAATGGTGATGACCACCTATGAAATGACTAAAGATCAAATCGAAGCCAGTGAAAAAGCCGTTTTACTAAGAAACTTAAATACCATTATTCCACCAGAAAGTTATACTAATAAACTCTTAGAGAAGACCCTATTAGTGCCTGAAGCATCTCAGCTTGGCAACAAGGGGGAGACAACCATTTATCAAGCATGGCAGGGGAAAACCCCCGTGGCAGTGGCTTTTGCCATTACCACTAATGAAGGCTATAGCGGTGAAATCAAGTTATTGATTGCAATTAAAGCCAATGGTCATGTTTCTGGAGTACGCGTGATCAGTCATAAGGAAACCCCCGGTCTGGGTGACAAAATCGATATTGCTAAAAATGACTGGATTTTAGGCTTTAATAACAAGCAATTAGTAAAATCTAAAACCAGCCAGTGGAAAGTCAAAAAAGATGGTGGTATATTTGATCAATTCACTGGCGCAACAATTACCCCCAGAGCCGTTGTGAATGCTGTGTATAAAGCCCTTGATTATTTTAATCACAATCATGAAAAACTCTTTCTTGATCAGGAAAAATACCAGCAACTTTATGGCCCATCATCCCCTCTCAAAGCAAGTATGAGTGAAAAACCATGAGTGAGCAAACACAAAGCACCTTCTTTTTCCAATACAAACAAATTGCTCGGGATGGTCTATGGGACAATAATACTATTTTTGCTCAGATGTTGGGGCTATGCCCGCTACTGGCCGTATCCAATAGTGTTATTAATGCACTGGGCTTAGGCATTGCCACCACCTTAGTGCTGATCCTTTCTAATATGTCAGTCTCATTAATCCGCAATATTGTCCGCCCTGAAATACGTTTACCCGTTTTTGTGGTCATTATTGCTTCGGTTGTCACCACAATCGAACTCATTATGCATGCTTGGTTTCATGAATTGTATTTAGTCTTAGGAATATTTATTCCTCTCATCGTTACCAATTGCGCCATTATCGCCCGAGCCGAAGCCTTTGCCTCAAAAAACACCATAGGACGCTCTGCTTTTGATGGCCTAATGATGGGGCTCGGTTTTACTCTGGTGTTACTGATTTTAGGTGCTATGCGTGAAGTTATTGGTGTCGGCACCTTATTTGCAAATGCTCATATTATGTTTGGTGACGGGATGCAATGGCTGACAATTGAAGTATTCTCAGACTATGAAGGTTTTTTATTGGCTATTTTACCACCGGGCGCATTTATTGGTTTAGCCTTTATACTGGCCACACGAAATTTCTATATGCAAAAACGCAAGCAAAAAAAGCCTATAAAACAAGCCATGATCACTGAAGCAAAACATTGTTAGTGCTCGCCAATGAATAAAGCCAAACGCATCGAAATATTCTCCCGTCTGCGGGAGGATAATCCTCACCCCACAACCGAACTTAATTTTAGCAGTCCATTTGAATTATTAATTGCCGTAATTTTATCCGCTCAGGCAACTGACAAAGGTGTTAACAAAGCCACAAAAAAACTTTTCCCCATGGCCAACACCCCAGAAGCAATTTATGCACTCGGAGAAGACGGCTTAAAACAGTATATTAAAACCATTGGCCTATACAATACTAAGGGCAAAAACATCATCAAGACCTGTAAAATGCTCATTGATTTGCATCATAGTCAGGTACCGGATAATCGTAGGGATTTAGAAGCCCTCCCCGGTGTCGGCAGAAAAACAGCCAATGTGGTCTTAAACACCGCCTTTGGTCAGCCAACAATGGCTGTGGATACTCATATTTTTCGGGTTTCCAACCGGACTAAAATTGCTCATGGCAAGGATGTTGTTGAGGTTGAAAAACGTCTATTAAGATTAATCCCTAATGAATTTATAATGGATGCCCACCACTGGTTAATTTTACTTGGACGCTATATCTGCACTGCCCGAAAACCTAAGTGTGGTGCCTGTCTGATTGAAGACTTATGCGAGTTTACTAAAAAATCTGATCAATAGGTTTTGGCGGTAAAATCCAAGGGGCTTTTAGCCTGCTTAATGGTCTGACTCTGTAGGGTATGTGTATATTTCATAGTTGTTCTAATATCACTATGCCCCAGCAACTCTTGAATCGTACGAATGTCATAGTTCGCCTGCAAAAGGTGGCTCGCAAAGGAGTGCCTAAAAGTATGTGCTGATGCCCGCTTCATAATATGCGCTGAATTAACCGCCTTTTTAATGGCTTTTTGCACCACGGTATCATGCAGATGATAACGTCGATATTCTTTTTTATCTTTAATAAAAGTAAGTGTCGGTGCAGGGAAAAACCACTGCCAGATATATTCTTTAGCAGCATTTTTATATTTTTTATCCAATCGATCAGGTAAAAACACCCCTGCATAGTTTTCTTTTAAATCTGTTTCATAAAGTGATGTTGCCTTTCTCAGCTGCATTTGTAACTCAGGAACAATACTTTGTGGAATAGGAACCGTCCGATCTTTCTTCCCCTTGCCATCATGTATGGTCAGGATGCCCGTATCAAAATTGAAATTGTGTATACGAAGATTTACCCCCTCAGAAATCCTTAAACCACAGCCATACAACAATTTAACGACCAAACTAACGGGTTCATCTAAATGGTCAAGGATCAGATCAATTTCATCCCGAGATAAGACAACTGGAATATAAGGCTTACGTTTTGCTCTTGTAACCCCTTTGATTTCACCAAAGTCTTTTTTCAATACCTGCTTAAATAAAAACAGCAAGGCATTGAATGCTTGATTTTGACTAGAAGCAGAAACATTTTTTTCTACCGCTAACCAAGTCAAAAAATCAATCACATCCTGCTGACATAATGCTTGATACTCTTTATTTTTTGTATACCCTTGAAACTGACGAGTCCAAGTACGATAAGCCTTTAGTGTTTTTGGTGAATAATGACGTAGTTTAATCTCATTTTCTAGCTGTTTATAAACAAACACCCAACTTTTCCCTGCGGATTCAGGGAAATTCTGTTGCGCAGGTGCTGGCTTTGATTGGGATGCATTAACATAATCTGTTGAAATATGAGCAGTCTTTTGAACAACATTACTATTGGCTCCACCAACTGAACCATTAGAGTCTCTCTGAGTCGTATCTTGAATTTGATACGAATGAGTGTTAGCTGAAGTAATCGTTACTTGACTAGGTGTAGGGGAACTTATTTCATAAAATAGGCCTATGGCAAACTTAGCTTGATTTTGTTGTTGAATCGATTGCTCTTTTTCCTGCAATTTACTCAAAAACAAGGGCAAGCTGATCGGTACAAATGGATTATGATGGTATTTGTGGCAAAAATCCCAATAATACCTCAGCCATTTAGTGTAAAAATATTGATCCGGCTTTGATAACTGTCTAGCCAA
>WFNB01000013.1 GCA_015488755.1 Gammaproteobacteria bacterium
GTGGTTTGGTTGATGATTATGACTCACAAGTGTATTGTGAAAAATGTCTGGATGATCCTTTATTAGAATGCTTACTTATTATTACCAAACTGCATCATAGTCCAAGAACAGCAGATGAGCTGGTTGCAGGCCTCCCTCTTATTAATGATAAGTTAACACCCGAACTATTTGTTCGAGCAACAAAACGTGCTAATTTAGAAAGCAAAATTGTTTATCGGTCAATTAAACGCATTCCGGCCTTAGTTCTACCTGTTATTTTAGTGCTTGAAGATAATCAGGCCTGCATCTTGGAAGAAATTGATCTAAAGAATAATAAAGTAAAAATTATTCAACCTTTAGCAGATGAACATACCGTATTATCGCTTCCTATTGAAGATTTAGAGAAAATTTATTCAGGCTATGCTTTTTTTATCAGTGATGAATTTAAGTTTGATTCTCGCTCACCAGAAGTATTGCTAACACATAAAAAACACTGGTTTTGGGGCACAATTTGGAACTCAGCAGCAATATATCGGGATGTCTTACTGGCCTCTTTATTTATTAACTTATTTGTTATTGCCAATCCATTATTTGTGATGAATATTTATGATCGGGTTGTGCCCAATAATGCCATTGAAACATTGTGGGTTATGGCGATTGGCGTAAGTATTGTTTTCTTGTTTGACTACATTTTAAAAATAGTCCGGAGCCATTTTTTGGAAACGGCAGGGAAAAAAGCAGATATTATCCTTTCGGCTCTTATTTTTGAAAAAGTCATGTCTTTAAAAATGGAAGTTATGCCAGAATCCGTAGGTGCTTTTTCAAGTAACTTAAAAGAGTTTGATTCGGTACGAAACTTCTTAACCTCGGTTACTATGACCACCTTTATTGATCTACCCTTTTTTGCCTTCTTTATGATCACCATTTCCTATGTGGCAGGACAATTGGTTTTAATTCCTATTACAGCGGTATTAATTATTTTGGTTTATGGCTTTTTGGTGCATTTTCCTTTACGTAAAGTTGTGGAAAGCACCTATCGAGCTAATGCTCAAAAAAGTGCGACTTTGATTGAAAGTCTTAGCAGTGTTGAAACGATTAAAGCCTTTAATGCCGAAGGTTTGATGCAAAGACGTTGGGAACAAGCCGGTGGTTTTATTGCTAAACAAGGTGTCAAGGCACGCACCTTATCTAATTCGATTAATTTTACCTCTGGCTTTGTACAGCAAATGGCCACGGTTGTTACAATTATCTTTGGTGTCTATTTAATTGCCGAAAATCAGTTAACCATGGGCGCACTTATTGCTACCGTTATGCTCTCTTCTCGTGCGATTCAGCCTATGGCTCAAGTGGCCAATCTTACCGCCAATTATCAACAAACCAAAACGGCTTTATCATCATTAAATGATATTATGTCGATGCCGGTAGAGCGTGATGATAGTAAGTCCTATATCCATAGAGCCATGTTTAAGGGAAGTTTGGAATTTAAAAATGTCAGTTTTAGTTATCCAGGACAAGAAGATAAAGCCTTATCTGATATTTCTTTAAAAATTAATGCGGGCGAGAAAGTGGCCTTTATTGGCCGCATTGGCTCAGGAAAAACCACCTTAGAAAAATTAATTATGGGGCTTTATTCACCTACCGAAGGCTCGGTAAAAATTGATGACTTAGATATACAACAAATTGATCCAGCTAATTTAAGGCGTAATATTGGTTATGTGCCTCAGGATATTGACTTGTTTCATGGCACCATTAAAGAAAATATTGCCCTTAAAGCGCCTTATGTACCGAGCACCGAAATTGTTCGAGTTGCTGCTGTTTCAGGGGTTGATCATTTTGTTAACAAACATCCTTCCGGTTTTGATATGAGGATAGGAGAACGAGGTGAAGGTCTTTCTGGAGGACAAAGGCAAAGTGTCGCCATTGCTCGTGCTTTGGTTATGTCGCCACCTATTTTATTAATGGATGAACCCAGTAATTCAATGGATAATGCCACCGAGGCAGAGCTATTGGCTAATATACAATCTGAAATTAAAGACCGTACTTTTATTTTAGTAACCCACCGAGCATCACTATTAAAATTAGTTGATCGAATTGTTGTGGTAGAACAAGGTGCTATTGTTGCTGATGGCCCCAAAGAACAGGTTCTCGAAGCTCTAAAACAGGGTAAAATAAATGTCAGACAATGATCAGTTAATAGAAAAAATGGCCACTGCTAATGGTGCGCCAGAAGATAAACAAGAGCCCAATGCCAAGGATCAGAAAAAACAGCAGAAAAATGTAAGTGCGGGTTTGGAAATAGAAGATTTAGATTTTATTCGTAGTACCAGTGCGGCGATGCTGGAACAAACACCTAAAAAATCTCGTTTCTTGCTTTATCTTATTGTTATTATGTTGTCAGTCTTGATTTATTGGGCTAATAATGCACCGCTGGATGAAATTTCTCGAGGTCAAGGTAAGGTGATCCCTTCCCATGAAGTGCAAATTGTGCAAAATCTTGAAGGGGGAATTGTTTCTGAAATCCTTATTAGAGAAGGAGATAAGGTTAAAAAAGGTCAGGTCTTATTAAAAATTGATGATACCAATTTTGAAGCCTCTTTTATGGAAAGTCGTCTGCGTTATCTTGAGCTTATAGCAAAAGCGGCTCGTCTTACAGCGGAAGCACAGGCTTTTGATTCATTTAATATTCCTGATATGGTTGCTTCTGAGGCACCTGATTTAGCTCGAAATGAGCAAGCCCTTTTTAATGCTCATAAGCGTAGGTTAGAAAGCAATCAAAATGTGCTTAAGAATCAAGTGGAACAAAATGAGCAGGAAGTGCGAGAAGCACAGTCAAAATTACAACAAATAAAACGCAGCTATGCGTTGGCCTTAAAAGAGCTAAAGATCATTAAGCCCTTACTAAAAGCGGGAGCAGTTTCTGAGGTTGATCTTATTAAACGAGAACGCCAAGTCAATGAGTTACGAGGAGAGCTTGATGCGGTTAAACTGTCTATTCCCCGTTTAAAATCCAGTATTAATGAGTCTACTAATAAAATTAAGGAACTCAATATTCGTTCCCAAAGTGAGGCACGAGAAGAGCTTAATGATGTCTCAGCAGAGATCCCCCGTATTTTAGAATCAATTGATTCACTTGAAGATAAAGTTCATAGAACCAGTGTTCGTTCTCCTGTACATGGCACAATTAAACAACTTTTTGTTAACACTATAAATGGCGTTGTGCAGCCGGGTATGGACTTAGTTGAAATTGTACCATTGGATGATGTGTTGATTGTTGAAGCAAAAGTCAAACCCTCTGATATTGCCTATTTACACCCAGGTCTAAAAGCAATGGTAAAATTTACATCCTATGATTTTGGTATCTATGGTGGTTTGGAAGCAAAAGTGGTGCATATTAGTGCTGATTCTATTACCAGCGAAAAAGGTGAGAGTTATTATTTGGTTAAAGTGCAAACATTAAAAAATTATTTAGGTGATAGGAAAGGTAAGCTGCCTATTATTCCTGGAATGATTGCGCAGGTTGATATTTTAACGGGTAAGAAAACAGTTATGGATTATCTACTCAAGCCCATTTTAAAAGCCAAACAAAATGCGTTAAATGAAAAATAAGGATGTAAATTATAAATTACTTGAGAAATCTATGCTTTTTGCTTGATTATAAAGGAAAAACTGATAAAATATGATCTATGTCAAAGATATCTTTTGTCTGTTTGTTAGGTGCAAGTCAAATATAAAAGGAATTTTGAAGTGAAAATCTTAAACTTTATTAATGTGCCCCCTGCTAGAAAGTGGCATGCTTCACTATTGTTTACAGGTGGTATCATTGGTTTATTAATAAGCCCATTGGCACAGGCAGTGACCCTAGCTCAAGCAACCGAGCAGGCTATTACGACGAATCCCCAAGTATTAGAACAACTGAATCAAAAACTTTCCAGAGATTCCGAAATACGTCAGGCCAAAGCGGGTTATTTACCCAAAATAGACATCAGTGCAGGCTATGGCACCGAAACCTCAGATAATGGTTCGACACGCAGTACCCATTTTGGTCATTCACGCAGTATGAACCGTCAAGAAGCTGAAATTGTGCTACGCCAAATGCTCTTTGATGGCTTTGAAACGTCCAGCGAAACTCAGCGACACACCTATCGCTCAGAGTCAGCACAATACCAACTGATTAATTTATCACAAGAAATATCCATTGATGCCATTACTGCTTTTATTAATGTCTTACGTACGCAAAAATTAGTAAAATATGCTGAAGATAATGTTGCTATTCATGAAAAAATACACGATCAGGTTGAACTGCGTTCTAAAA
>WFNB01000014.1 GCA_015488755.1 Gammaproteobacteria bacterium
TAATTAACTATTTCAGTATCTCGACCTTTAAATCAAAATGTAACTCTCCAGTCCCTTATGTATGAAATTGATAAATTTAATGTAAGCAAATTGGTTACAGTTGTCAAATTGAGTTTTAAAACTAAATAAATCAGTTGAATCGTAGCGAGAATGATCAGAGTGCTGGAGATACAAGGATTTACAGGTTATTTTGGCTTTATTCGTAGTCACCCTTGTATAATGAAGTCAAAATATTCTGCAAAGCCTTGTAGATTCAGTACTATGGACATTCGCAGTAGGTTCAACTGATTTATTTAGGTTAAAGCCTACGCCGATTCAACTCTGAAGTGCAACACAGGAAATTCCAGTTCTTGAAAATAAGTTCAAAATATTGATTAGTCTCGTTCCTTATCCGCATAGAAACAGATATCAGACAGGAATGTAACTCAATAAAATATAACGTACCATTTTTCCTGTAGAAATAAAAATAATGGACTGTAACCAATGAATTTTCATTAGGCCTGCGGCCATACACAATAAGTCACCAACAACAGGGAGAAAACTAAAAAATAAGATCGGAGCACCAAATTTTTGCAGTTTTTTTTCTACTAGGATGTAGTGCTTACTTTCTAAAAGCCCTTCTTTTTGCTTATGCAAACCTTTACGAATTAACACACCCAAAACCCAATTACTCATACCGCCAAGTGAATTGCCCATGCCCACAACAAGGATCAAAACAAGAGTATCCCATTGTTCTTGTGCCAGCATTAACAAAAACAGGCTTTCTGAACTGCCCGGTAAAAAGGTTGCTGAGCTAAAACCACTAATGAATAAGGCCAGTAATGACATAATACTTAGCGATACTTTATCTGGCAAGCAAGCTGTGTTAACTGCTCAATTCTATGCAATAACTCATTGTTTAAATAGATCCGCCAGTCCTTGGATAGATGCAACATAGCCTTAGCTTTCTCTCCCTCATATTGGCAGACAATAGGACACTCTCCTGCCTCTAGAAACGGTGTTAGCACTTCTTTAAGTTGCGTGATAAAGGCATCATTAACTTGAGCATGCACCAAAGGAATAAGCAAACGTCTGGCATAATGATTACGTGCCGCATCTAAATCATAGATCACATCCACCGTTACTCTGGCATTGCCTGAATAATGATCCAAGCCCAATTCTCCCACTAAAACAATAATGGAGTCTTTAATTAAAATATCTTTATACAATTCATATTTATCAGAGAATAGGGCAATTTCTTGACGACCACTGCGATCATCAATGGTAATAAAGGCCATTTTATCACCCCGTTTCGTATTCATTGTGCGCATGGCAATGATTAGACCGGCAATAACAATATTTTGTTTTTTATCTGGACTCAAGTCCATTAATTTATGGGTCGTGAATTGACGTATTTCGCCTAAGTACTGTTCAATAGGATGTCCAGTAAGGTATAAGCCTAAGGTTTCTTTCTCTAAACGCAGTCGTTCATCTTCAGACCATTCTGGTAATTGACTAAAGTTACTCGAAGCCTCTCCAGAGGTACTATCCATCGCCCCCGTATTAAAGAAATCCCCACCAAATAAATCATCTTGCCCCACAGACTGAGCTTTAGAAAATTGCTCTGCTGCTTTGGTTGCTTCGGGAATGGCATTTAATAAGGTCGCTCGGTTACCAACAAAATCATCCAATGCGCCCGCTTTAATTAACGTTTCCATGACCCGTTTATTACAACGGCGCAAATCAACCCGATTACAGAAGTCTTGAAAATCATGATAGGGGCCACCTTTTTCACGTCCTTCAATAATCGTTTCTATCGCCCCTTCACCAACACCTTTAATTGCTCCCAGTCCGTAAACAACTTCATCTTTGTCATTAACTGAGAATTTATATTCAGATAGATTGACATTCGGTACCGTAACTATAACATTGGCATCACGACATTCTTCAATCACCATGACCACTTTTTCAGTATTGTCCATATCTGCTGATAATACAGCAGCCATAAAGGCTTCAATATAATGCGTTTTTAACCAGAGCGTTTGATATGACACCAGAGCATAAGCAGCAGAATGTGATTTATTAAAACCATAGGCGGCAAATTTTTCCATTTGGTCAAAAATATGTACCGCAATCTCTTTATCAACGCCATTGGCAACCGAGCCATCTTCAAAAATAGATCGCTGTTCTGCCATAACTTCCGGTTTTTTCTTACCCATAGCCCGACGTAATAAATCAGCACCGCCTAAGGTATAACCTGCAAGAACCTGCGAAATTTGCATCACTTGTTCCTGATACAGGATAGTACCATAGGTCGGTTGTAAGATAGGTTCTAGTGAAGGGTGTGGGTACTCTACTTTTTGTCGACCATGTTTACGATCAATAAAGTCATCCACCATACCCGATTGCAATGGCCCTGGGCGAAACAGAGCCACTAGAGCGACAATATCTTCAAAACAATCCGGCTGTAAACGCTTAATTAAATCTTTCATACCGCGGGATTCAAGCTGAAAAACCGCAGTGGTATCACTGGCTTTAAGGGTTTTAAAGGAAGCTCTATCAGCTAAATCAATCTTAGCAATATCAATAGGCGTTTCACCCAATCTTGCTTTTTTAGCATTAATTATTTTTAATGCCCAGTCAATGACCGTTAATGTTTTTAAACCTAGAAAGTCAAACTTGACCAGCCCTACTGTTTCAACATCATTTTTATCATATTGGGTAACAATGCTTTGTGAATCTTCTTCACAATAAATGGGAGAAAAATCATTAATATCACTGGGTGAAATAACCACGCCACCCGCATGTTTACCAACATTTTTAGTGATCCCTTCTAATGCCAAGGCCATATCAATTAAGTCACGTACGGCTTCATCATCATCATAACGCCGTTGCAATTCTTCTTCCTGTGCCATTGCTTTGGATATGGTAATACCGATATCCATAGGGATCAGTTTGGCTAAAGAATCTACAAAACCATAGCCCTGACCTTGCACTCGTCCCACATCACGAATGGCTGCTTTGGCCGCCATAGAACCAAAGGTAATAATTTGTGACACCCTGTCACGACCATAGGTTTCTGCCACATATTGAATAACTCTATCACGGCCATCCATACAAAAATCAATATCAAAATCAGGCATAGAAACCCGTTCTGGATTTAAAAATCGCTCAAAGAGTAAATCATATTCTAAGGGATCTAAATCGGTAATAGTCATCGCATAGGCAACTAAAGAACCGGCACCTGAACCACGACCAGGCCCAACAGGCACATCATTTTCTTTTGACCACTTGATAAAGTCAGCAACGATTAAAAAGTAGCCGGGAAAGCCCATTTGAATGATAACATCCAGCTCAATATCAAGACGTTCCCGATAGGATTTTATTTTATCTGTATAATTTTCATCATCTAAGCAACCCTCGCCAAATAGTTGAGCAAAGCGTTCATTTAAGCCCTTATGAGAGATCAAGCGAAAGTGCTCATCCATACTAAGTCCTTCAGGGATAGGACAATCGGGCAGGAAATTTTCCCCAAGATGCAAACTAACATTACAGCGTTTGGCAATTTCTAAGGTATTTTCAATCGCTTCAGGAATATCTGCAAACAAAGTACACATCTGTTGCTGAGACTTAAAATACTGTTCTGGTGAGTAGTCATGTGGCCGGTTTTTATCCGCTAAAATTCGTCCCTGATTGACACAAACACGCGCTTCATGGGCAGCAAAATTAGCTTCTTCAAGAAAGCGTACGGCATTAGTGGCGACCACAGGCAAGCCTGTTTGTTCTGCCAAAGCAACTGCCTGATGCAAAAAAGTTTCATCACCACTGCGGTTCGTCCTATGCAACTCAAAGTAAACACTTTGTGGAAACAGTTGTTGATAAAAAGTTAAGGCCTGTTTTGCTTCTGTGTATTTGTCTGCAAGTAACAATTCACCCACATCACTGTGCTTGCCAAGCAAAGCAATTAAGCCATCAGAGTGTTGATGCAACCATTCTCGTTCTATTATCGCCTTACCTAAATGTTGGCCATGTAAATAACTTTGGCTAATTAATTTTTTTAGGTTTAAATAGCCTTCATTATTTTTACATAAGACCAGCAAGCGAAATGGTTTAGCAGGCTCTACCTCATTTTTTAGCCAGAGATCAGCACCTAAGATGGCTTTAATACCTGCATTTAAGCAGGCTTGATACATTTTCACCAGAGCATATAGATTACTTTGATCGGTAATGGCAATAGCCGGCATTGCCATATTCTTCACCATACTAACCAATGGTTTGAGACGAACAATACCGTCAACAATTGAAAATTCTGTATGTAGATTTAGATGAATAAATTGTTGGCTATCGGACATACGGGTAAATTGCCTTTATAACATAACTTAAGCTGAAGTCTAGGGAGTTGAGATTTACTATTAACTTAATTCAATGATTTTTTGTACTGGTTTAAAACTTTTCCGATGGATAGGGCTAATTCCCAATTGCTGTAACGCTTCTCTATGAAACTGAGTTGGGTAGCCTTTGTGTTTGGCAAAACCATAGCCCGGATAAACAGCATCCAGAGCAATCATTTCATTATCCCGTGCCACTTTGGCTAAAATAGACGCGGCACTGATGGCGGCTACTTTTGCATCACCTTTAATAACGGCTTCACAGGGATATGAAATCTGTGGGCAGAAAGTACCATCAACTAAGACTCTATCAGGGATCAGACTTAGACCTTCAATAGCTCGTTTCATTGCCAACAAGCTTGCTTGAAGGACATTCAATTCATCCACTTCTTCATGTTCTGCCCGAGCAATGCAATAGCATAATGCATGCTCTTTAATTTGCTCTGCTAATAACTGGCGCTTTTTTTCTGTTAATTTTTTAGAATCCGCTAAACCATCAATCGGCTTATGAGGGTCAAGGATCACCGCTGCAGTCACTACTGCTCCAGCAAGAGGTCCACGCCCAACTTCATCAACACCGGCAATATTACCCGTTAAATTGGCATAATGGGGATCAAAGCTCATATAAATAAGTCCTATTTAGAAGCAATTAACTCAGTCTGCATTACGCTGTTTTTGCAAATAATCAATAACAGCCTGCGCGGCCATTTGATCGGCATTTTGGCGTAAGAGTAAATGAATATCATGAAACACTGCCAATTTATTTTTCCATAATTCACTTGATAGTAAGCTCAATAATTTTGGTGCTAAAACCTCTGAACGGACTTCATCTTGAGTAATTTCTTCTACTAAGGCTTCTCCTGCCAGCAGATTGGGCAGAGAATAGTAAGGGACTTTTAATAAGCGCT
The DNA here is from genome assembly GCA_015488755.1 of Gammaproteobacteria bacterium. GTDB lineage: Bacteria > Pseudomonadota > Gammaproteobacteria > GRL18 > GRL18 > GRL18. Next base: position 5,276 of record WFNB01000014.1, read on the forward strand.
TAGCAACCCAATACGTGATAGGGGAAAGTTTATAAGCAACCAGCATGGGCTTTTTCAACAATAAAGCTTCTAGTGCTGCGGTACCAGAGGCAAGCAATACGGCATTGGATGCCGCCATAACCTCTCTAGAATGACCATTATGTAAAATAAAACGGGCACGAATATCAGGCTTATAATGAGTATGTAAAGCCAACGCCTGCTCAAAAAAATGGCGTGTTTTATCATTAACAAAGGGAATTAAAAATAATAAATCAGGCTGCGTTTTTAAGCACAATAAGAGCGTTTCAAGAAAAGGCTTGGTCAACCGAGTCACTTCTGACATGCGACTTCCCGGTAAAACAGCAATCACCGTTTGTTCTATCGGCACATCGAGTTTTATTTTTTTCCGTGCCTGTTCTAAATCAATATGCAAATCAATATCATCGGCTAATGTATGACCAATGTATTTAACGGAAATATTATGGTTTTCATAAAAACGGGCTTCAAAGGGAAATAAGGTCAGAATAAGATCAACTGAACGAGCAATTTTAGCCAGCCGATATTGACGCCATGCCCATACGGATGGGCTGACATAGTGTATGGTACCAATACCTGACTCTTTAAGTTTTGCTTCAACCACTAAGTTAAAATCAGGGGCATCAATGCCAATAAAGACATCAGGAGGATCGGCAATAAAGTGCTGGGTGAGTTCCTTACGAATAGAAGACAATTCTTTATAATGAGCGAGAACTTCTACCAAGCCCATAACCGATAATTTTTCTGCTGGATAAAGGGCTTTACAACCTGCTTCTATCATCAATGGCCCAGCAATCCCCTCAAACTTGGCATCGGGACAATGTGCTAAAATTGCTTTTATAAGCCCTGCTGCAAGAATGTCTCCCGATGCTTCTCCTGCAATAATGCCAATACGCATTAGCGGACAATACCTCGAGTGACATCATTACTTAAGAACTCAATCATTAACGATAGCTCTTCGCAATTGGTTGCCAATTCATTTATCTCGGTAATCGCATCGTCAAAAGTAAGGTTCAAGCGATAAAGAGCTTTATAGGCAGCACGCATTGCTTTAATGGTATCTGAAGAAAAACCATGACGTTTTAAACCTTCAACATTCAAGCCATGTGGCTTTGCCATGTGCCCTGCAATCATTAAATAGGGGGGAACATCTTTGGAAATAACACTATTCATGGCACTAAACACATAAGAACCAATCGTACAAAATTGATGAACCAAAGAAAAACCACCTAAAATAGCATGGTCATGAATGCTTACATGGCCAGCAAGTGCCACATTATTAGCCAGAATAATATTATTGCCAACAACACAATCATGAGCAATATGTACATAGGCCATAATCAGATTATCATTACCTAAGGAGGTTGTACCTCGATCTTGAGTAGTGCCACGGTTTAGGGTGGTAAATTCTCGAATGATATTTTTATCACCGATAACAAGGTGAGTATCTTCCCCTTGGTATTTTTTATCCTGTGGTGCTTCACCAATGGAACTGAATTGAAAAAACTCATTATCCTTACCGATAAGGGTTGGACCATTAATCACCACATGAGAGGCAATTTTATTACCGCTGTCAATTTTAACCTTGGCACCAATTACCGTATAGGGACCTACTTGAATATCATCTGCTAATTCAGCTGAAGGATCGATAATAGCAGTAGGATGGATCAGAGAATGAGTTAAATTTTCTTGAGGCATTTTTAAGATACTTTTTAAGGCATGTATTGAGACATCTTGAGACAGTCAATTAATCAGGCATCGCGTTCAGCACACATCAGTTCAGCAGAGGCAACCATATTGTCATCAACCGTTGCAACGGCTTTAAACTTCCAAACACCACGCATATTTTTAATCACTTCAACATTAAGCATTAATTGCTCACCGGGATTTACAGGACGCTTAAAGCGTGCCTTATCAATACCCACAAGATAGTACAATGATTTACCATCTGGCTTTGAATTTGTTGATTTATAGGCTAAAATTCCTGTTGCCTGCGCCAAAGCCTCGATGACTAGAACGCCGGGAAGTATCGGTTTATTTGGAAAATGTCCCGTAAACTGCGGCTCATTATAAGTCACATTTTTAAGTGCTAAAAGTGATTTTCCAGGTTCAAAATCAAGAACCTTATCGACTAAAAGAAATGGATAGCGATGTGGCAAATGTTCTAATACATCATTAATATCCATTGAATTAAGTTGCTTTGACATTTTTTTCTTCTTTTTAAAAGTGTATCAATAATATATTATCAGCCTTAAAAAGTGGCCGGAATTACTTTCTTTTGTCTAATTCGTGTAGTTGTCGATCTAATTCACTTACACAACGGTACATTTTATCCAGTTGTTTAAAACGGACAAAGTTTTTATGCCAGTGGGCATTTTCTTGTAAAGGGGTTCCCGATGAATACACACCCGCCTTTGATACGGATTTAGTAACCAAAGAAGTTGCTGTAATATGCACATGATCAGCAATGCTAAGATGCCCTAAAATACCTGCACCGCCACCAATAGCACAATACTGGCCAATTGTTGTACTACCTGCGATACCCACACAACCAGCGATGGCTGTATTTTTGCCTATTTTTACATTATGAGCAATCTGAATCAGGTTATCTAATTTAACACCCTCGGCAATAAAAGTGTCTTCAATCGCACCCCTATCTATCGTGGTATTAGCACCTATTTCAACACGATCACCAATAATAACACCACCTAATTGCGGCACTTTTAGCCATTCGCCTTGCTCATTGGCGATACCGAAGCCATCACTGCCAATAATAGCACCTGAGTGAATAATACAGTGAGCACCGATAGTGACCCCCGTATAAATAACAACATTAGGATAAATAATTGTGTTATGGGCAATGCTTACCGCCTCAGCAATAACACAACCCGCATGAATGTGAACATTATCACCAATAATAACCTCTGAGCCAATACTGACATGAGAGTCTATGGTCACATTTTTTCCCAGAGTCACACCATTGGCAATAATCGCACTGGATGCAATCTCTGTTTTTTTAGCCTCTTTTTTTGTCAGCCAAGTGGCTATTTTAGCATAAGCTAAATAGGGATCATCGGCCAAAATAGCATTCGTTGGGCAGTTATTTACATCATCGGGATGAAGTATAACGATTGACGCCTTGGTTTTTAATAAAAACTTATGATATTTTCTATTGGCAAAAAAACTTAAATCCGATGCCTTTGCTGATTCTAATGTCGCAATACCACTAATATAAGCATCCGATTGACCAACTATTTCAGCACCAATAAGATCAGCAAGTTCTTTTATACTGGTTTGTCGAGTTGGAATAGACATGAACTATTAAATTACCCAGTTTCCTCTTTTAAAGAGAAACAATTAATCAAAAGACGATAATATGAACAAAATGCATTATTTGCCGGAGCGGTATTGTGTTTTCAATTGTGCCAGAATTTTATCAGTGATATCAATTTGCTTACTCGCATAAATAACGCCCTCACTGACAATAAGATCGTATTTACCCCGTTTAGCTATTGTCTGTATTGATTTAAGTACCGATTGCTGCAATTTAATCAGTTCTTCATTTTGGCGAATACTTAGGTCTTCTTTAAAAGCCGCTTTATCACGTTCAAGATCTCTTCTTAATAAAGTTATTTTTCTTTTTAATTTAGTCAATTCTTGGCTAGACAGAATGGCGGCATCCTTTTGAAGTTTTTCTGTATTCTTCTGGATCTTTTTTTGTAAACTCACTAAGGATTTATCCCGCTTAGCAAATTCTTTTTGCAATTTATTGCGAGCTGACTCAGCCTGAGGTGCTTTTTGTAAAAGTTTAGCTTGATTCACAAAAGCAATTTTTTGTTCTGCATAAGCAAACGATACTGAAAAAAGTAATACGATTAAAATAAATAATCGGGAATAATTCGCCATTTTTTCTTCCTAAAGTTCGTGTAGTGTAATTTTATTCTAATTAAGTTTATAGAGCACTTTAAAGCATGCTTCATTCAAACTAACAAAGTAATATTAGCTAGAAGCTTTGACCAAATGAAAACTGAAATACTTCGGTATCATCCTGACTCTGTTCATTAAGCGGTGTAGCAATACTAATGCGCAATAATCCAAAAGGACTCAACCACGCCCCAGCGATACCGGTTGTATAACGTAACTCACCTGCATCAAAATCTCCAAAGTCAGCATACACATTACCTACATCAACAAAGCCACTTAAACGATAGGCTGAGGAATCTTTCACAAAGGGCACAGGTAATATAACTTCTGCATTGGCAATCACTTTAAATTTTCCACCAAGTGGATCATCCGTTGGCTCCAACCAAAAAGGATCACGACCACCAATACTGGGAATATAATGCCGTTGATCATCTCTTGGACCTAGGGTATTAGACTTATAACCCCGAACATCGTTCATCCCACCCGCATAGTATTTTTCAAAAGGAGGAAATGAATCGCCACCAAAGGTATCACCATAACCAATATTACCTTTAAGCATAAGTGTTGTGGTTCGAGACAGTGGGAAAAAACGCTGCTGTATATAGTTTAGATGATAAAAAAGTAAATCACTACCTGGTAAAGCAATATCACCTGACAAACGCTGTAAGGCACCACGAGTTGGAAAAATTGCTTTATTACGACTATCATGCGACCAATTTGATGAAAACCTTAGGGTTTTAAAGGTATCGCCTTCATCCGCTACAAATTTAAGCACATCATAAGCGGTGTCACTTAGATCATTAGGTAAGTCAATATGAGTGTTTTCAAAATCTAAGCCAAAGCCAATGCGATCAAATTCATTAATAGGTACACCAAAACCGATACCGATACTAGCATTATCAGTCGCATAGTTGGCCAAGTTTTCTTCTGACAAATCCGTTTCACGCCATTTAAAGCGTAGAGTTCTACTAATACCATCATCGGTAAAATAAGGATCAGTCACGCTAAAACTGTATATTGTATTAGCATCACTGGTATTGACAGCAACCGCATAACGATTACCCGTACCCAGAAAATTATCCTGAGAGACACTAAAATTCAGAGTAAGACCCTGTGATTGAGAGAAACCAACACCGGCATTAATACTACCGGTTGATTGCTCTTCAACAGTATAAACCACATCCACTAAATCTGTTTCGCCAGGTACAGCGGGGGTTTCCACACTAACAACCTTAAAAAAGCCCAAACGCTGCAAACGTTGCCGAGAGCGTTCCACATCAGTGGTTGATATCCATGATTTTTCAAATTGACGAATTTCCCTGCGTACCACTTCATCTGAGGTATTGGTGTTACCAATGACATTAACACGACGTACATAAACACGGTTTCCAGGATCAACAAAGAAAGTAAGTGATATTTCTTTTGTCTTGTCATCCACTTGTGGAATCGGGTTTACATTTGAAAAAGCGTAACCTGCTTTGCCAAGTAAATCAACAATCGCTTCACTGGTTTGGGTAATGTGTTTTCTGGAAAAGAATTGCCCTTTCTTAATAGCCACAACAGGAAAGATTTCCTTAGGCTCAACAATTAAATCACCGGCTAATTTTACTTCTTTAATGGTGTACTTATCACCCTCTGAAAGGTTGATGGTAATATAGATGGATTTTTTATCCGGTGTAATTGCAACCTGAGTGGATTCAATCTTAAAGTTGATATAACCGCGATCAAGATAATAGGAACGTAGTTTTTCTAAATCACCCGCAAGTTTCTGTTTGGAATATTGATCAGTTTTAGTATAAAACGAAAATAAAGTAGGGGTTGTTAATTCAAGCTCATCTAACAACTCTTCTGTAGAAAAAACCTTATTACCTACAATATTAATTTGGTGTATGGTTGTGACTCGACCTTCTGAAACATCTAACTTAATGCCAACACGATTACGTTCTAAAGGGGTAACAGTAGACTCAATTCTTACTGCATATTTACCACGAGCATAATATTGTCGTTTTAGCTCTTCAACAACCCGTTGTAAAATGGATTTATCATAGACACGACCTTCAGCAAAGCCAATTTGCTTTAGCGCTTTACTAAGCTCCTCTGCCTCTAAATCTTTGTTACCTTCAAATTCAATCGAAGCAATTGCCGGACGTTCAAGAACAAATACAATTAAAGAATCACCCTCTCTTTCTAAGCGTACATCTTTAAAAAAACCCGTTTTATATAATTCACGAATCGACTTAGACACAGAGCGAGCATCAATACTATCGCCTACCTTCAAGGGAAGGTAGTTAAATACCGTACCCGCTGAAATCCGTTGTAAACCTTCAACCTTAATATTGTCGATAATAAAATTTTCAAACGCATAGGCACTATGCAAAGAAATAATAAGGCTAGTAAAAACAAATAAAACAACACGTCTCATTAAGTGAGTTCCAAATAAAAGTATTAATCTAATTCAAAAGTCGTACAAAATCATTATACATGGCAATGCTCATTAGCATAACCAATAATGTAATGCCAATCTTTAGCCCGATTTCCTGCACAGCATCTGATACAGGAGAACCTTTTATCATTTCAACGACATAAAACAATAAATGTCCGCCATCGAGCATGGGCACAGGTAGTAAATTAACCACACCTAAACTTAAGCTGACAATGGCCAAAAATCTTAAAAAGAATTCGACACCCATTTGTGCTGAATGTCCGGCCTCTTTGGCAATAGTAATAGGACCACTGATATTTTTTAGCGATGCTTCACCGGTGACTATTCTACCTAACATTCTTACGGTTAGCACTGACAAATCCCAAGTTTTTTCAATTCCTTTGCCAATTGCAGTAAAAACATCGTATTGATGCATGGCATAAAGTGACTTTGGTAAGGGGGTGACGGATTTTGGACGTACACCAATTTGACCAATTGTTTTTTTACCCCGCTTCACAGAGCCTATCACCAAAGTAATGGGGATCTTTTTCTGTTCTCTTAAAACCTCAATAGTCACTTTAACACCGGGTTTGTTCATAACGGCATGAACTAAATCCCGCCAGTGATCAATCGCTTTACCATTAATAGAGAGGACTTGATCACCAGCAAGAATACCAGCGCTGGCAGCCGGTGAATTTGCTAAAACCTCACTTAAAATAACCTTTTCTATTGGTAATTTTAAACTAAGACCAATAATCTCATGTAAATTAGCCGGTTCCAGATCACGAGACAGGTGTTCAAAGTCAAAGGTAATCATACGTTGATCCGCTAAGTGAAGCACCGCTTTCTTATGTTCAATGAAGGGATCAAGTAGTTGCTCATAAACAGCACTCAAAGTGGGTGTTTCTCTATCCCCTACAGCAACAATATAATCACCCTTACGTAAGCCAGATTGCCAAGCAATAGAGTCTGCATCTAAACTCCCCATTATTGGTTTCACTCCTTGAACACCAATAACAAACATCAACCAAAAAGCAAACACGGCAAAAACAAAATTAACAAAAGGCCCTGCAAAGACGATGGCAAAGCGCTTATAGACCGATTGCCGATTAAATGCTCTAGGTAATTCTTCATCAGCAACCTCTCCTTCACGTTCATCCAACATTTTTACATAGCCACCTAGAGGGATGCTCGCTAGCACAAATTCAGTACTATCTTTAACCCCATTAAAACGAAAAAGTGGCGCACCAAAACCAATTGAAAACCGTAATATTTTAACATTTAGCTTACGAGCAACCCAAAAATGGCCATACTCATGAATGGCAACAAGCAAGGCAATCGTAAAAATAAAAGCAAGAATAATGATGATAATATTCATAAGATATCAATTAATTCTCTTGAAATGTGATCACTATTATCCATGGTTTAAATTTCTATTTTTTGACGGTTAATTAAGGGCTTAGGCAGTTAAATTGGACTGACACAGCATTTGAGAAAATTTTCTGGCTTCTAAATCAGCATTGAGAATATTATCTAAAGAATCAGCAGGCACAGCATTAACACCTTCAATTGTTTGTTGAACAATTTCTGCAATTTGGGTAAAGCCAATTTGTTCTTGTAAAAAGGCTGCAACCGCAATTTCATTGGCCGCATTTAATATTGCTGGTGCCGTTCCTCCTATACGCAAGGCATCATAGGCAAGCTTCAAGCAAATAAAACGTTCAAAATCAGGTTCTTGAAAATTAAGCTGTGCTATTTTAAAGATATCCAAGGGGGCAACACCAGAAGGCATTCGCTTCGGCCATGCCAATGCATGAGCGATAGGGGTACGCATATCAGGATTACCTAACTGAGCAAGCACGGAGCCATCACTATAAGCAACCATAGAGTGAATAACGCTTTGAGGATGAATAACCACTTGAATGTCATCAGCCGAGGCATTAAAAAGCCAACTGGCCTCAATAACTTCTAAGCCTTTATTCATCATAGTAGCTGAGTCAACCGATATTTTACGTCCCATTTCCCAAGTTGGGTGTGCACAAGCCTGATCCGGTGTAACGTCTTGCAGTTGTGTCAAATCTTTATTTAAAAAGGGACCACCAGAAGCGGTCAGTAATATTTTTTCAACGCCATAAGCATCTAAATTACTGCTTTGCCCATCTGTATACTCAGCAGTATTAGCACTAACAGCATTCAGTTTTTCTGGCATGGACTGAAAAATAGCATTATGCTCACTATCAATAGGCAACAATGTTGCGCCATTGTCCTTTACCGCTTGCATAAACAAAGCACCTGACATCACTAAAGATTCTTTATTTGCCAGCAGTATGCGCTTGCCACTATAAGCTGCAGCCATGGATGAACGTAAACCAGCAGCCCCAACAATAGCAGCCATGACATAATCAACTTGTTTATGAGAAGCAACCTCATCTAAGGCTTTAGAGCCATGAAGCACTTGAATGGTCTGTGTTTTAGGATTGTTTTTTAAGCGTTCTCGCAGTTCAGTAGCACTGCTCTCATCCACCATAACAGCAATATCAGGAATAACTCTAAGACATTGTTCATACAAACGCTCAACATTGCTATGGGCAGTTAAAGCAAAGGCTCTAAAGCGCTCTGTTTGTCTAGCAATCACATCCAAAGTGCTCGTACCAATAGAGCCAGTGGAACCTAAGATAGCAATATTTATCATTATGACAATCCTATAAGTAAGTAGTATCAGTACACACTTAAGTTAATGGGTACAGCCATGAAAGAATAATGCAAAATACCGGTGCTGCGGCTGTGACACCATCAATTCTATCTAAAATACCACCATGTCCGGGTAATATATGGCCACTGTCTTTAATATCAGCTTGCCGTTTAAACATGCTTTCTGTTAAATCGCCTACAATAGAAAAAATAACAACAATAGCAGTCAGACCAATAATATGTAGATAATCCTGAGCACCAGCTCCTGCCCATACAGCAAAAAGACAGGTGATTATTATGGCCAAAGCCAAGCCACCATAAACCCCCTCTATGGATTTTCCTGGACTTATTTTTGGTGCCAGTTTGTTTTTACCAAAGCGTTTACCTGAAAAATAAGCACCGGTATCTGCTGCCCATATAAGCATCATTACTGAGAATACCAGATAGGGACCAGTAATACTGATCTGGGCAAATTTTAATGATTCAATAGCATGAATCGAAATCAAAGCATACCATGTAATGCTTAATAAAAAGATCCCCATAACAGCAATGATCAGGCTTTTATTTGTCCAAAAACGTGCACTGGCAGGAAAGCCAAGCACCAAGATAAGCGCATACAGCCAAAAGGCACTGGCCAAAGTATTGAGCACACTCAGTGGTAATAAAAAATTCACCAACCAAATAGAAAAAATGATAGTACCCACAATAACGACATAAGCCAATTTAGACAATACTGAGGGGAATTTAGCAAAACCAGCCCATTCATACGCACCAAGTAAGATTATAAAGCCAGTCAGCGCTGCGAAGTAATCATTTGAAAGGAATAAAATGCCATAGACGGCAAAGGGAAAGAGAACTAAGGCGGTTATTACTCTTAATTTTAACATATTAGGGGTACTTGCTCTTTATATAGGTATCGATTATTGATCGTGTGTGAGTTGTTCACCCGTGCGACCAAAACGTCTCTGTCTGGAGTGAAATGAATCAACCGCATCCTGAAAAATTTCTTGGTTAAAATCAGGCCATAAGACATCTGTAAAATAGAATTCACAATAGGCTAATTGCCATAAAATGAAATTACTGATCCGTTTTTCTCCACCAGTACGGATAAATAAGTCGGGTTCAGGGAGATGCTTTAACGATAAGTGCTCTTCAATAGTCACTTCAGTGATGTCTTGACTATGTAAACGACCATTTTGGACTTTCTGTGCAATTTGTCTGGTTGCCTGAGTAATATCCCAACGCCCCCCATAATTAGCAGCCACATTAAGGGTCAAACCACTATTATCTTCAGTAAGTGCAAGCGCATCACTAATCAAACCTCTGATTTTATCTGAAAAAGCACTTAGGTCACCAATAATGCGCAGTTGGATATTATTTTCATGCAACTTTTTTACTTCACGAGTAAGTGCCGTGGCAAATAATTCCATCAACAAGTTGACTTCTTTTTTAGGTCGACGCCAGTTTTCACTACTAAAAGCAAAAATTGTCAGAACGTCAAGATCTTGTTCAACACAACTACTGACAATTTTTCGTAATGCGCCTAAACCTGCTTTATGGCCTGCAAATCGAGGCATAAAACGTTTTTTTGCCCAACGACCATTACCATCCATAATAATACAGATGTGTTTTAAATTATTTCCTTTGGCACAGGTTGGGTTATCCGCAGGCATTTCTAGATTTCCATCAAATCTTTTTCTTTAATAGCTAAAATTTGATCAACTTCCTTCACATGAGCATCTGTTAACTTTTGTATTGCATCCTGACCACGGTGCTCATCATCTTCAGATATTTCTTTTTCTTTTTCTAATTCTTTTAGTGAATTATTAGCATCTCTACGGATATTTCGTATGGCAACTTTGGCATTCTCACCTTCACCACGTACGACTTTAATTAAATTTTTACGTGTTTCTTCTGTTAAAGGTGGTAGTGGTATACGAATTAACTCGCCATTTGTTGCTGGATTTAGACCTAAATCAGACTTTAAAATTGCTTTTTCAACAAGCGGTGTCATTTGTTTTTCCCAAACTTGGACAGATAACGTTCTGGCATCAAGAATAGAAATATTGGCCACCTGATTTAAGGGAGTCTCATTACCGTAATAATCAACGCTAATACTATCAAGTAGACTGGTATGAGCACGCCCTGTTCTGACTTTCATTAAGTCTTGTTTAAGTGAATCAATTGTTTTCCCCATTCGGGTATCAGCATCACTTTGAATTTCATTAATCATATTTAATCTCCTGAATATCCTAGAAGGATTCCAGATAAAGAAGTGAATTACAATAAAAATAATTAGTGACTAATAGTCCCTAAGTCATCGCCAAGTAAACAGTGGCAATTCAGGTAAATTTTTAGCTAACTAAGGTACCTTCCTGTTCACCATTTATTATCTTATCAAGTGCTCCGGACTTCACCATATTATAAACACGGATAGGCATTTTGTGGTCTCGGCATAGAACGATAGCCGTTGCATCCATTACATTAAGCTTTTTCTCTAATACTTCATCATAATTCAAATCACGATAAAGTGTGGCTGAAGGGTCTTTAACAGGATCAGCTGAATAAACACCATCAACCTTTGTGGCTTTAATCACAACATCCGCTTCAACTTCAATACCTCTAAGGCTAGCAGCTGAATCTGTGGTAAAAAAAGGATTTCCAGTACCCGCCGCAAAAATAGCAACCCGTCCTTTTTCTAGATGACGAATTGCCCTACGACGAATATAATCTTCGCACACTTGATGGATAGGTAAAGCCGACATAACTCGTGCAGACACGCCATGTTTTTCCAAAGCATCTTGCAGAGCCAATGAATTGATAACCGTGGCCAACATGCCCATGTGATCACCTGCAACCCTATCCATACCAGATGCAGCTAGGCCAACACCACGAAAAATATTGCCACCACCAATGACCAGAGCAACTTGAACGCCCTGCTGAGTAACATTTTTTATTTCTTCAGACACATAAGAAAGCACCTGTGGGTCGATACCAAAATTTTGTTCTCCCATTAATGCCTCACCACTGAGTTTTAATAAGATCCTTTGATAGTGTGCACTCACAGGTAATTCTCCTTTCTCTTAATAATCGTTCTAAACAAATAAGTGTTCTACTCTTTAAGTTTTATTAACTCATTAGAGGTTATATTGCATATTACTATACACATATACGCACCAATAAGTCATTTAATCACTTAAGTTAGCTACCAATTTGAGCCATTACTTCAGCAGCAAAATCTTCATTTTTCTTTTCCATGCCTTCACCCACTTCAAGACGGGTAAAACCAAGCACAGTTGCATCGGCTTTTTTCACTAATTGCTCAACAGTTATATCAGGATCTTTAACAAAAGCTTGTCCCATTAGAGTATTATCCTTAATAAATCGCTTGATTTTACCTTCAACAATTTTTTCAATAATATTTTCTGGTTTACCACTATTAGCTGCTTCTGCTGCTGCAATTTCTTTTTCTTTAGCCAACTCAGTAGCGTCTAGAGAAGACTCATCAAGTCCCTTAGGATTACTGGCTGCAACGTGCATGGCAATATCTTTGATTAATTCTTGATCGCCACCTTGCATATCAACAACAACACCAATTTTAGTACCGTGCAAGTACGCACCTAACTGACCTTCTGTGGCAAATGTTACAAAACGACGCACTGACATATTCTCGCCAATTTTTGCAATCATTGTTTTTAAAACCGTATCAATGTCCTCAGAACCATCTTCTAAAGGCATGCTTAATAAGGTTTCTACATCAGCAGGCGCATCGCTTAGAATACGTTTAGCAACGGCACTAGAAAATGCACCAAACTCATCACCCATAGCAACAAAATCAGTTTCGCAATTTACTTCAAGCATAACGCCTTTTTTAGCATCATCACTGAATTCAACAACCACCTTACCTTCTGTGGCAATACGACCGGCTTTTTTATCTGCCTTAGCAAGACCGGTTTTACGCATTAGCTCAATTGCTGCTTCAATATCACCATCAGTCTCAACCAATGATTTTTTACATTCCATCATGCCCGCACCCGTGCGATCACGTAATTCTTTAACTAACTTGGCGGTAATTGCCATTTTTTAACCCTCATATAATTCAAAACCGGACAATACCATGCTATTTTTTGCTGGTATTGCCCGGAATTTTATTGTCTATCGTAATGACTGCCCATCAACATAGCTAGACTATGTCTAATCAGCCTATTAATAAGTCTTAAAAATTAAGAACTCGCTGCTTCAGATGCCTTATCAGCACCTTTTGCACTATCAACTTCTACAAATTCATCTGTAGTAGCTTTTTGAGTGTTTGCTGCTTTAGCATCTAAAACAGATTCAGCTGCCGTCTCAACATATAAGTTAATGGCACGAATAGCATCATCATTACCAGGAATGATATAGTCAATATCATCTGCTTTATTATTTGTGTCAACAATGCCAATCACTGGAATACCCAGTTTTTTTGCTTCTAGTACAGCAATCTTTTCATGGCCTACATCAACAATAAATACTGCTGAAGGTAATGAATTCATATCTTTAATACCACCCAAGCTTTTTTCAAGCTTTTCCATTTCACGGGTGTTCATCAGTGCTTCTTTTTTAGTTAGGGTATTAAATGTGCCATCTTCAGACGCTTTTTCTAAGTATTTCAAGCGCTTGATTGATTGCTTAACTGTTTTAAAGTTAGTCAACATACCACCTAACCAACGATGGTTAACATAAGGCATGCCACAACGTAAGGCTTGCTCTTTAATTGATTTACCGGCAGCACGCTTGGTGCCGACAAATAATATTTTGCCGCGCTTAGCAGCGATTTGACCAACAAAGTTCATGGCATCATTGAACATAGGCAATGTGCTTTCTAAGTTGATAATATGAATCTTGTTACGATCACCAAAGATATACTGCCCCATCTTCGGGTTCCAATAACGGGTCTGGTGACCAAAATGAACGCCTGCTTCAAGCATTTGACGCATTGTGACTTTTGCCATGATAAATATTCCTTAATATAAGGGTTAAATCTTCCATACATCCCATAAACCAACTTGATTTATCACTATTTATACTTAGGCAACAAAATAGCTAAGCAATACTAAAATAGTGTCCAAGCACCCAGGTTTACGTGTCGATATAGGGTCGGAGTAATAAAGCTAGGCCTTATCTTACACATGAGTTATTGCGATAGCTTATTACAACTTACACAGATACTCGCATAACAAGGCGTGCGTATTATTCCATAAATCAATAAAAACAACAATCTTTGTTTACGCTAAATAATTGCTATTTAGTTACTCTTATCACTACTATAGCTGTGATATTTGAAACACTCTCTAATTTTGGCTAAATACTTTCATATGATTTTGTATCATTCAAAGGGTATAATAGCGCCTCATTGTTTTCCTAGTAATTTTGCTGATTTTTCTAGGTTTACCAAGTCACCTATTTTAAGAACCTTAAACGTTATGAGTATTAGTATAAAAACACCTGATGAAATTAACAAAATGCGCATCGCCGGTAAGCTAGCAGCTGAGGTTCTGGAAATGATAGCGCCTTATATGCAAGCAGGGATCACGACAGATGAGCTTGATAAAATCTGTCACGAATACATTGTTAATGAACAACAGGCAATACCCGCACCATTAAACTATCATGGCTTTCCAAAATCAATTTGCAGCTCAGTAAACAACCAGATCTGCCATGGTATACCCAGCGATAAAAAACTAAAAAATGGTGATATTGTTAATATTGATATTACTGTGATTAAAGACGGCTACCATGGCGACACCAGTAAAATGTTCCTTATTGGCAAGCCATCCATATTGGCCAAGCGTTTATGTCGCATCAGCCATGAGTGCTTATTCATTGGTATTGATATGATAAAGCCGGGGATTCATTTAGGCGATATAGGCCATGCCATTGCCAAACATGCCCAAAAGAATGATTTTTCCGTTGTTCAAGAATACTGTGGTCATGGCATTGGTGCCAATTTTCATGAAGATCCTCAAGTATTACATTATGGTAAGCCCGGTACTAAAGACAAACTTGTAGAAGGTATGACCTTTACCATTGAACCGATGATTAATGCTGGTAAACGCCACATTCGGGTATTACCTGACAAATGGACTGTGGTGACCAAAGATCGCAGTTTGTCTGCCCAATGGGAACATACCTTGTTAGTCACTGCTGATGGCTGTGACATATTAACCTTACGCGATGAAGAACAATAAGAAGTACTCACCCGACACAGAGCATTTTTCTACCCTATAAGCGATCAACAATTAACAGGTCAATATGAAATTAGTCATCCCTCCGTCTTTAGAGCGTCTCTTTGATTTTAATGCCCTACAAACAGAATTAAAACAAAGCAAAATGCCCTTAATGCCTTTAAAAAATGCGCTTAAGGCTATTTATGATAAACAACAGGAACAGTTTCAGGCCAAACAAAACATTGTTCACCTTATCCGAGAACGCTCTCAGGCTATTGATATCATTTTAAGCCTAGCATGGTCCTATTATAACCTAGGTGATAATGCTGCCCTCTTAGCCGTTGGGGGATATGGACGAGGTGAGTTACATCCTTATAGTGATGTTGATTTACTTTTATTACATGATGCTAAACACGATCTTGAAGATGAATCAGAAGCCAACAAAGAATTTGTTGATAACTTACACCTATTTATTGCTCTACTTTGGGATATTGGATTAGAAATCGGCCATAGCGTGCGCACAGTGGATGAATGTATATCTGAAGCTAAAAATGATATTACCATTATTAGTAATTTAATGGAGTCCCGTCTCATTACGGGTGATGAGATGCTATATGCACAATTATCTTCACAATTAAGCCCCAAAAATATTTGGCCAACCAAAGATTTTACTGCGGCTAAAATTGCTGAAAAAAACAAACGTTATCTTAAATTTAATGAAACTGCTTATAACCTAGAACCCAACATAAAAGAAGGGCCAGGGGGACTGCGTGATATTCAAATCATTGGTTGGGTGGCTAAACGGCACTTTGATGTTGATAATTTAAAAGAATTAGTCGGCCATAACTTTTTGACTTCTCATGAATACGAACAACTCGAACATGGGCAAAATTTTCTCTGGAAAATTCGCTTTGCCCTGCATGTACTATGCAAGCGTCATGAAGAACGTTTATTATTTGATTATCAACGAGAACTTGCGCAACAATTTGGCTATAGCGACTGTGAAGGTAAACTAGCCGTCGAATGCTTTATGACCGATTATTATCAAACGGTTATGCAGTTAGAACGCTTGAACGAAATGTTGCTGCAATATTTTCAGGAAATCATTATTTTTAGTGATAGTAATGCCAAACCCATAAAGATTAACCGTCGCTTTATTAATTATAAAGGCTATATTGCCGCTATTAACCAAAGTGTTTTTAGAAATTATCCCTTTGCCTTATTAGAAATTTTTCTGTTACTTTGCCAAAACCCAGAGCTTAAAGGTGTACGAGCCAGCACCATACGTTTGATCCGAGCACATGGTTATTTAATTGATGATAGTTTTCGTAAAGATCTACGTTGCCGCTCATTATTTATGGAAATTTTACGTCAGCCATTTGGCATTACTCATGAAATGAAGCGCATGAATCGTTATGGTGTTTTAGCTGCCTATATTCCTGAGTTCAAGCAAATTGTTGGTCAGATGCAACATGATTTATACCATGCTTATACTGTTGATGAACACACGCTTAAAGTATTACGCAATGCCAGACGTTTATTTGTACCTGAACATAAACATGAACTGCCCCTAGCAAGCAAAATTGCTCATTACTTACCAAAGCCTGAACTACTCTACTTGGCTGCTTTATTTCACGATATCGGCAAGGGTCGAGGTGGACGACATGAAGAATTGGGTGCTATTGATGTTGAACAATTCTGTCAACTGCACGATCTGAATCATAAGGATACTCGATTAGTAACTTGGCTAGTACGTAACCACTTAATAATGTCCATGACCGCACAGCGTAAAGATATTAATGATCCTAACGTCATTCATGAATTTGCCCTTCAGGTCGGTGAAAGCCAATATCTTAATTATTTATATATGCTAACCGTCTCTGACATTCGTGCCACTAGCCCAAAAGTCTGGAATAATTGGAAAGATTCTTTATTGATTCAATTATACAAATTAACCAATGCAGCCCTAAGTAAAGGTCTGGAAAATCCTCAACAACTCGATGAATGCATTAAGGACACACGAGCCGTTAGTCTTAAAAAACTACTTGAGAAAAACTATTCAGAAGAGCTTATCACACAACTTTGGGCAACATTACCCAAAGAATATTTTATTAAATTTCAGGTTGAAGAAATTGTTTGGCAAACAGAAGCGATATTAGAGGCTTATAAAAGCGATCCAAAACACATGCTCTGTACATCAACTCATACAAAAAAACCCATCATTCTCATTAAGACACATGAAGAACTTGGTGGGACAGAAATTTTTATTTATACCCAAAAAGAAGAGCATGTTTTTGCACTGGTTACCGCCACACTATCACAATTGGTATTGGATGTGACAGAAGCAAAAACCATCTCATCCAGCAATGGTTGCACCTATCATACCTATTTTGTCTTAGAAGGTGATGGCTCCATAGTAACCGATCAAGAACGTTTTGCTCTTATCAAATATGAGTTAGAAGCAAAACTCTCTCAAGAAAACTTTATTTTACCCAGCTTATCGCAAAGATTAAGCCGAAGCCAAAAACAGTTTTCTTACAAAACCAATGTTCATTTTGATGAGGATTTAGAAAACAACCAAACCCTAATGACCATTTCAGCCTCTAATCGCCCAGCTTTATTATCCCGCATAGGGCAGGCATTAATAGAATGCAATATCTCACTGGATAGCGCCAAAATTTCAACCTTTGGTGAAAAAGTTGAAGATGTTTTTATTATTCGTGATAAAAATCAGCAAATTATTACCGATATAAAAAAACAAGAGGCCATTCGTCGCACCATTATTCAATTAGTTGATGAATTGGAATAAGCTACCGACAACCGAGTAGAAGTAACATCAAAGTTAATTATTCCCCTGTTGCAGGCAATGCCGTTGTTATTTTTGATAGTCGATCATACATAACAATACTGCCTGCCACGGCAACGTTAAGACTAAAACTACCGGGCAATGAGACCACTGCATGACATTCATCTACTATTTTTGGTGACAAGCCTATTTGCTCATTACCAAGTAAATAGGCTGCTCGACATGGGTGCTCAAATTGTGCCAGAGAAACCGCTTGCTCTACTATTTCAACCGCAACTAATCGAGTGGAATATGGCAAGTTAGATTTTAAATCGGCAAAGCTTTTATAGTGATATAAAGGAATTTTAGTCCAAGAACGAGTAACATCACTGCGTTGTTGTTTGTATTTTTTATCCACCGTAAAAATAAACGATGCACCGAGTATATAGGCTGAACGCCATAATGTGCCAATATTAATTTCATTGACATTATTAACAATGCCAATACCAAAAAAACAGTTGGACTCATAGTGATGTTTTACTCTCGCCATAATTTTACCTTAGTCAGATAATATTTCATCAACCAATTTATTTTGCTTCAATAACTGTTGAAAAAAAGTATTGAGTTGAGCCATTTCTATTTGCCGAACAAATTTCTCTGGAACTAAAGTCTCTAAACGCTTTAATTCCATTTCAATAAATTGATTAAGCTCTGAGATTGGCGCTATTTTTGCTAGCTCTTTTTGAGCTTATAGTGTGGTCATCATGACCGTTATTTTTTCCAGTGTTGGTTTTAACACAACGCCTTTTTCAGTTACAATGGCATCCACTAACTCAGCGGGAGTTACATCAAAGGCAGGGTTTCTTGCCTGAGCACCGGTTGCGGCTATCTGTTGGTCTGCAAAACCCAGCACTTCATTTGTAGAACGCTCTTCAATAGGAATATCAGCGCCACTGCTAATGGCCATGTCAATGGTGGTTGTGGGGGCCACCACCATAAATTTAATACCATGATAGCGAGCTAATACGGCCAGAGCATAGGTACCAATTTTATTTGCCACATCACCATTAGAGGCAATTCGATCAGAACCAACAATAACCCAGCGAATAGGCTTATCGGTATTTTGCGAGGTTTTCAGCATATGGGCAGCAGCGCCTTCTACTAGCAGAGACACCGGAATATCATCCTGTACCATTTCCCATGCGGTTAAACGAGCACCTTGTAGCCAAGGGCGAGTTTCATCCGCAAAGACATGGGTAATTTTATTATCTGCAAAAGCGGTGCGAATAACCCCAAGAGCCGTACCATAACCGCCCGTTGCCAGAGCACCCGCATTGCAATGGGTCAGCACCGCACAGGGTTCCTTAATAAGTTGTGCACCTAAAGCCCCCATTTTTACATTAGCGGCAATATCCTCTTGATGAATGTTTTGTGCCTTGGTTAATAAAGCCGCAATGGGATCACTTGTCGATAGTGATTTAATAAACTCACGCATTAAATCAATTGCCCAGAATAAATTCACCGCTGTAGGACGTGATTGGGCAAGTACAGATAAATCAGCTTCTATCGCACGTTGCCAATTATCTGGATGCTCTGCTAAGCGAGCCCGTGCCGCAATAACAACCCCATAAGCAGCTGTAATACCGATAGCCGGAGCACCTCGTACCACCATGTCAGTAATGGCCTGAGCCACCTCATGTACGGTTTTTAAGGTAATATAACGATGCTCTGCTGGGAGCAAACGTTGATCCAATAGTTGTAAGTTGTCATCTTGCCAGATAATGGGTTTGATTGAGTCGTATGCTTTGTCAGACATTTGCGCTACTTTCCTTTATTCAATGTAAGCTATATCTTATAATCAATTGCCTTCAAGGTGTAGGCTGAAATAAAAAATAAGACGATTTATTGAGAGTTGATACAGTGCCCATCAAGCAAACCCACCAACAACACGTTGATACCATTATTCATGCCCGCTGGATTATTCCAGTAGAACCTGACAATACCGTATATGAGTATCATTCTTTAGTGATCCAACATGGCCGCATTATTGATTTATTGGCCACACCGAAATGCCTTAAAAAGTATACCAGTCAGAGCGAACATCACTTAGAGACACATGCTCTGACCCCAGGCTTTGTTAATACCCATACCCATGCAGCCATGAGCCTAATGCGAGGCATTGCTGATGATTTACCTCTTATGGAGTGGTTATCTGAACACATCTGGCCTGCTGAGGGAAAGCATGTCGATTATACGTTTGTCGAAGAAGGCACGGAACTGGCCATTGCCGAGATGTTGCGTAGTGGTACAACAACCTTCAATGATATGTACTTTTTCCCTGATGCCGCCGCAAAGGCTATAGAAAAATCCGGTATTCGAGCAACCATTGGTCTGATTATGATCGATTTTCCTTCTGCATGGGCAAAAGACGCCGATGATTATTTACATAAGGGCTTACAATTACACGAGCAATATCACCATCATCCTCTTATTTCCACTGCCTTTGCTCCTCATGCGCCTTATACTGTATCGGATAAGCCCTTAGAAAAAATCAAAACCTATGCTGAAAAGTTGGATATTCCTATTCACATGCATTTACATGAAACTGAGCATGAGCTTAACGAGTCTATTAAGAATTATGGCATGCGCCCCATTGCCCGCTTGCAAAAACTGGACTTACTCTCCCCTCTTTTAAGCGCTGTTCACATGACTCAATTGGAGGATGAAGAAATCACCTTGCTAGCACGTTATGGCGTACATGTGGTGCATTGTCCTGAGTCAAACTTAAAACTGGCCAGCGGTTTTTGCCCTGTAGGAAAACTGATTGACAGCCAGATTAATGTTGCCTTAGGAACCGATGGTGCTGCCAGTAATAATGATTTGGATATGATTAGCGAAATGCGCAGTGCCGCACTCTTAGCTAAAGCCGTATCAGGCAACGCTGCCACTCTCGCTGCTCATGAGAGCTTAAAAATGGCCACACTTAATGGTGCTAAAGCATTGGGACTAAATGACATAACGGGTTCCTTAAGTATTGGTAAAGTGGCTGATATTACTGCTATTGATCTCAATAAAATTGCAACTCAGCCGGTTTATCACCCTGTATCACAGATTGTTTATTCTGCCAGTCGAGAACAAGTAAGTGATGTTTGGATACAAGGTAAACATATCGTAAATAATCGTCAACTAACGACATTAGATGAGCAACGCATTTTACAAAATGCCATAAAATGGGGGCAAAAAATGGCTAATGAGTTTTCTTAAACCTAAATAAAGCCTTTGATTTATTGTATAATGAGGCCATTACCCCATATTCATTTAATATGGCAAAAAATCCAAACCATTCAGGACACATAATGACTATTGCACCAAAGCAAACAACGGCACAAGCGGATCAATTTAGCAATGTTGATCCTAATGAAGTGGCTAAATTTGAGGCTATGTCAATGCGTTGGTGGGATAGAGAGGGCGAATTTAAACCATTGCATGATCTAAACCCTGCCCGTTTAGATTACATTAAAACACGCTCTAATGGCTTATCGGGCAAAAAAGTCTTAGATGTGGGCTGTGGTGGTGGTATTTTAGCCGAAAGCATGGCACATGAAGGCGCCGATGTCACTGGTATTGATATGGGGGATGCCAATTTAACCATTGCTAAAATGCATTTATACGAATCAGGTGAAAAGGTCACTTATGAAAAAATAACCGTAGAAGAACTGGCATCTAAACAGGCTGGTCACTACGATATTGTCACTTGTATGGAGATGCTTGAGCATGTCCCCGATCCTGCTTCCATTATTGCTGCTTGCCAAAAATTACTCACACCGGCTGGGCATATCTTTTTCTCTACCGTCAATCGCAATGCCAAATCATACGCTATGGCCATTATTGGAGCTGAGTATCTTATGAAACTATTACCAAAGGGAACTCACGATTTTAAAAAATTTATACGCCCTGCTGAACTGGATCAATGGATACGTTGTGCTGATTTAACAACACAACACATTTCAGGTATGACTTACAACCCATTAACCGGACATTGTGTTCTAAGTGATGATGTCGATATTAATTATCTTATTCACGCCCAAAATCCCACAGAATGATATGAGTAAGAGAATTAAAGCCGTTTTATTTGATTTGGATGGCACCTTTGCTGATACCGCCCCAGATCTTGCTGCGGCATTAAATCAAGTGTTAACAGAAGAAGGAAAAACACCGCTGAGCTTTGATAAAATACGCCCAGTCGTTTCTCATGGTGGTATTGCTTTAATTAAACTGGGCTTTTGTGATCTGCATGAACAGCACATTGATTTTGAACGTTTAAGACTAAGGCTGCTTGATATTTACTTAGCCAATATCAGTCGTTTAACCACCGTTTTTGATGGTATCAACGAGCTCTTGGAACACTTAGAAAAACAGCAGATTATTTGGGGCATTGTGACCAATAAGCCTTCTTGGTTAACAGATCCATTAATGCAACAAATGGGTTATACACAACGAGCAGCAACCATCATTAGCGGTGATACAACAAAACAACGCAAGCCCCATCCAGAACCCTTATTCCATGCCTGCAAAGAGATTGGCTGCCAGCCTAATGAATGCTTATATATTGGTGATGCCCAACGGGATATTATAGCGGGTAATACAGCCGGTATGACAACATTGCTTGCGTTATATGGTTATATTGAAGATCACGACCGACCTGACACCTGGGAGGCGGATGCTATGATTAAGCATCCAGAAGAAATTAACGCCTTTTTATAAGAGACATAAACAAACTACTTGATAAGAATTGCCTAACTAAAAAACATCATCCACGGCTTTTTTTGAATCATTATATAGTTCCTCGCTCTTATCACTGACATCTTTTTGCAATTCTTTAAATTTTTTATTAAATTCAGTTAATGAACTTCTTTGCGCAAATGGGTTAGACAATAATGGCTGGTTTTTACCTAAATTCACACCAAACCACAAGCCCACTATGCCACCAATTAATAAGCCTAATAATAAATCTTTCACAATAGAACCCATCCTCAAGCTAAATAAAAAATACGTAAGCAATAACCATCATCCTAAATAAAGCAGTTGAATCGTAGCGAGTAGGTTCAACTGCTTTATTTAGGATCATATCAACGTAGTCATTTGATAAGCCTTGGAGTATAGTCTATTTTCATTTAAAAAGTGCAATTAATTCTCTTATTTTGGCTTAATTTAATAAAAAATGACATTAGCAGAACCACAATTACAAAGTGCCTATAGTCACTGTCTCCATATTGCCCAGAGTCATTATGAAAATTTTCCGGTGGCATCAAAATTACTGAATAAGCAATTGCGTTTGCCCATCAGTGCTGTCTATGCCTTTGCTCGTAGTGCAGATGATTTTGCTGATGAAGGGGATTTAAGCCAAGCCCAACGACTAAAACGACTCAATGAGTATATAGTAGAGCTTGATCAGATAAAAAAAACTCTGGCACAGACACCTCCTGTGGTATTACACCCAAGCAATAATCCTATATTCATTGCTTTAGCAGACACTATTTATTCGTACAAAATACCTATTGATCTCTTCTATGATTTAATTACTGCCTTTAAACAAGATGTTACCGTCCAGCACTATACTGATTTTAATGACATACTCAACTATTGCCAGCATAGTGCTAACCCTGTGGGACGCATTTTACTCTATCTTAATAAGAGTGCTTCTGCTGAAAATCTAAAAGACTCGGATTCAATATGCACAGGCTTACAATTAATTAATTTTTATCAGGATATTGCTCAGGATATGGATGAAAACAATCGTCTCTATATACCATTGAATGAGCTCAATACCTTTTCTGTTAGCAAAGACAATATTAAAAATCACCTTAATAACCCACACACTCAAGCATTATACTTGGCTCAGATAAAACGTGCTCAAACTATCTACCAGTCTGGCCAAGCACTTGCTTGTCGCTTATCAGGGCGTTTTGGCCTAGAAATTAAAATGATTTACGCTGGGGGAGAATTAATGTTAAATAAATTGGCAAAAAAATCAGACTCTATTTACCAGCGTCCCAGATTAACACGCCTAGATAAGCTTAAAATAGTATGGCGTGGCATATTTGCTTGCCTTTAGAGAAACAAATTAGGACAATGACTGATACTCAAGCAAGATAAAAATGCTCTTTGGGTAGACACTGAATTAATCGTATTCATGCAATGATAAAAAGACCTAATGACACATAGAAATTTAATAGCCACCCCTCACTCAGTACAAAACAGGCTGACCCGTGATCTCATCTTTTTAGTGCTGATACTCATCACTTTATTTATTATTTTTTCATATAGTTATGTTAAACAAATCCAAAATAATATTACTCAGGCAATTATCAACTCATCTGAAAAAATGGTTATTGATAAAAACCATCGTATTTTTGACCCCATTAGTAATAATTTAACATTATCTCGCAAATGGGCAGAACTTGAAGCACTTACCCCTGAAAAGCAACAAATTTTTAATAAGCGTTTTATTCCTATCTTAGAAACACTGCCACAGATATCCTCTGTGATCATTGCCTCATCCAATGGCAGTGACTATTATTTTTCCCGTCAGGGTGACAATTGGGTTTCTCGTTACACACCGGCCAATGAGAAAAAATCCAACAACACGATGGCACAATGGCAATTATGGAGCAGTAATAATAAAAGCCTTAAAAAATGGCAACAAAGCACCGACTATCGTGCTATTGATCGCCCTTGGCACGCTTTGGGATTAAGCACTGACAGTAAAACACCCATAAAATGGACTGCTCCTTACCTTTTCTATACCCAACAAACCCCCGGTATTACGGGCGTTACCAGTTGGAAAAATAGTAATAATGAACAATTCATTCTTGCTTTTGATGTCACTCTGACCGATATTGCCAAAACACTCTCAGATATTCACATCAGTGATATGGATATTGCTTATTTGATCACCCCTGAAGGTAAGGTTATTTTACCTCCACAAGAAAATAGCCCTCAATTAGCAGGCTCTGCCAGCCACGGTTTATTGTACACCCCGAGTAAAAATGATAATAATTACATTATTTTTGATGCTGTTAATGACTGGTTGGCAAAAGAAAGCCAACCTAATCACATCACTAGCTTTTCTCGCAATGGTAAACTCTGGTGGTATAAAGTTTTTTCATTAGGTACTTATCATAATTCAATTTATGCCAGCATTATTGTTCCAGAAAAAGAATTACTGGATATTATCAGTGATAATATTATGTTTATTCTTATTGGTATTGCAGTATTACTTGGCTTGGCTTTTGCCATGTCCTATTTTCTCGTTAAAAAATATGCTCACCAACTCAAAGATGTTCCTAAAACAAGCATCCTAGCACAGGATTTTAATAATGAGATTTATCATTTATTACGTCAGGGTGAGAGTGAAACATTAGAGTTTAAGTCCACTATGCGAAAAAATCTTAAAACAGGCAAAAATGGCAAAGAAATAGAAATTGCATGGCTAAAAGGCTTGGTTGGTTTTATGAATACTCACGGTGGTATTTTACTTATTGGGGTTGATGACGATGCTAATATTTTAGGTCTTGATAATGATGAGTTTGACAATGAAGATAAAATTTTACTGCATTTTAAAAACTTACTGAGTCAGCACATTGGATTAGAATTTTCTAATAATATCAATCTGATCATTAATCAAATTGATGGCAAAACAATTTTAGTCATTGAGTGTGAGCGCTCAAATAGACCGGTCTTTTTATACCATAAAAATAATGAAGAGTTTTATATTCGAAGTGGCCCTGCCAGCGTTAAATTAAGTGTTAGCAAGGTACTTAACTATGTAGCACAGCGCTATTAGCCGATTTACTTTGCACTAGCTATTGTCAAAGTCCATCTGAATACCAACCGCCATACCCGCTCTGGAAAATTTACCATGATATTTACGAGCTTTTTCCAGATCATTGGTGCGCTTAATAACAATACGCCCCACCTCTTCATTAAAAAACTTTGCCAACACTTTTTCTTTTGACAGACGAGTAATATTCATGATATTGGCAATCACTTGTTTTTTTTGAAACCCCGTGATGATCTCGCCCATAAATATAACCGAGTAATTGACTTCTTTATCAATTGAAGACACTGTTTATTTCCTTTTGCTATTAACTCATGCGAACACCTTTTATAATAGCGGTTTATTAAGATAAAAGATGTGCATCGCGTACAAATTCACACAATTTCCTTTTATTTTTACCCCTAAAATCAAAAAAAGCAGTAGTTATACTATGACACCCGATGAGTATTGCCAAGAAAAAACGCAACAAAGTAGCTCTAGCTTTTATTATAGTTTTTTATTTTTAACCGATCAGCAGCGTCAGGCAATGACAGCACTATATGCTTTTTGTCGTGAGGTTGATGATGTGGTTGATGAATGCAGTGATCCTTGTGTAGCGGCTCAAACACTCAACTGGTGGCGAGAAGAAGTCAATAGTATCTTTCATGGCCAACCCAACCATCCAGTGAGTATTGCTTTACAAACAGCAAAGCAACAATTTCCTTTGTCAGAGACACATTTACAGGCATTAATTAATGGCATGGAAATGGATCTCCAGAAACATCATTATCCCACCTTTACTGAGCTAGAAACTTATTGCTATCATGTTGCCAGTGTTGTTGGTCTATTGACGATTGATATTCTTGGGTATCATCATCCACAGACTTCTGATTATGCACATAATCTAGGCATTGCTTTGCAATTAATTAATATTTTAAGAGATGTTAAAGAAGATGCCCAGAGGGGACGGATTTATATCCCCCAAGATGAGTTAACTCGTTTTGGTGTCAGTAAAGATAGGCTGATGGCCTCTGAAAACACACCTGAAACGCTACAATTATTTCAATTTCAGGCTGAACGTGCTCAACAGTATTATCAAAAAGCCTTTAGCGCCCTCCATAACGATGATCGATATAGCCAAAAAACGGGCATTATCATGGCTGAAATTTATTATGCCTTATTAAAAAAAATTCAGGCTCAAAATTACCCCGTATTAGCCCAGCGTGTTAAAGTCAGCAAACTCAAAAAATTGTGGTTAGCTTGGAGCACCGCCCGTCGAGAATACAAACTTGCCCAAACACTCAAATAATAAGCACGCACATAAACACCCTGCCCACAAACACCCCGTCATTATCATTGGTGGCGGTTGGAGTGGCCTTGCCTGTGCCATCACATTGGCAGACAATAACATACCTATTGTCTTACTCGAATCTGCCCCACAACTCGGTGGTAGAGCACGTGGTGTTCATTTCAAACAATTCTTAAATACCGCTGATAAGAAAGCCTATAGCACTCAAGCAAACAGATCTCATCAACAACTGGATAATGGCCAACATATTATGTTGGGTGCTTATCATACAACTCTGTCATTATTTCACTGTTTAGGAATTGACACTAAAAAGGTCTTGCAACGTCAAACTCTACAATTATCACTTTTCTCACCCAAGACAGATAACAATAAAAAACAGGCCATTCATTTAACAACACCCAAATTACCCGCACCATTACACTTAATTATTGCACTAGCAACAACACAGGGCTTAAGCGTTAAGGAGCGTTTTTCGGCCATTAGTATGTCGATTAAACTGGCCATAAAACAGTTTACACTTAAAAAAGATATCAGCGTTAAGGCCTTATTAAACCATTATCAGCAATCAGCCTTTCTCATACAGGTATTATGGGAACCATTATGTTTAGCCACAATGAATACCCCCATTCATAGCGCCTCAGCGCAAGTCTTTCTTAATGTCCTTAAAGACAGCTTTGGCCATAAAAGGAGCGATTGTGATTATTTGTTTTTTAAACAGAACCTATCTGAATGCTTTTGTCAGCCCGCTGAAACATTTATTGAACAACATGGTGGTAGCATTCATCTCTCAAGTAAGGTGATTGATATCATACCTAAGGCACACTCTTTTATTATTAATACCGCCTATGGACAATTTGAGTCAAGTAATATTGTCTTAGCCACACCCGCTGCAATTAGCCAAAAAATTCTATCAAAAAGTCCAATAGCTTCACCCTATCTTTTACCAAGAAAAGCCTCATTAGAGTTTCAATACGAACCCATTTGTACTGTCTATTTGCAATACCCAAGTAGTACTCAATTACCCCAGACAATGATCGGCTTATTTGCTACCTTGTCACAATGGATCATTGATCGTTCACTCTGTCAGCAAGACGGTTTATTGGCTATTGTGATCAGTGGCTCTGGCAAGCACTTAACAATGGCTCAGCAAGACTTAGCTCAGCAGATTCATAATGAATTATCAGCCTGTCTGGACAAACTGCCCCAGTTTATTGATTATCAAATCATTATTGAAAAAAAAGCCACCTTCAGTGCCAAAGTTGATATAGAAAAACAACGCCCTAGCAATAAAACCCAGATTAATGGACTGTTTCTTGCTGGTGACTATACCCAAACACGCTATCCATCAACTCTAGAAGGTGCAGTAAAAAGTGGTATTTGTGCAGCTCAATTGGTTTTAGAAAAAATCAATACCCAGCAATAAATTCTAAATCCTTGCTTTACCCCTTAGAAAAACAAAGCTAGAATAACAGGTTATATTTGCTTTTTATTATTTAAGGATCCTTTGCATGCATACCTATTCTGCTCCCGAGCAATTGTTAAAAGAGCGCGTTATTTTGGTTACAGGTGCTGGTGATGGCATTGGTAAAGTCGCCGCAAAAACATACGCTCACTATGGTGCAACTGTTATTTTACTTGGTCGAACCATTGAAAAGCTCGAATTAGTTTATGATGAAATTGAACAAGAAGGTGGCGCACAACCAGCCATTTATCCCATGAATCTTGAAACCGCTACGGGTAAAGATTATGAGGATATGCAGGTCACGTTAGAAAATGAATTCGGCCACCTCGATGGTATTTTGCATAATGCGGCTTTGCTAGGCTCTTTAACACCCATTGCCCAATACGACATGGAACACTGGGATAAAATCATGCAGGTCAATCTTAATGCCCCTTATATGATCACCAGAATGTGTTTGCCCTTATTAGCAAAGGCTGACTCGGCTTCTGTTATCTTTACCAGTGATGAAGTCGGCATGCACGGCAAGGCGTATTGGGGGGCTTATGGCATTAGTAAGGCCGCTGGTGATAATATGATGCAGATACTAGCTGATGAAATGGAAGTTAATACGAATATCCGCTTTAATAGTATTAACCCCGGTGTTATTGCCACCAAACTTCGCTCTAAAGCATATCCTGGAGAAGATCCGACCCCTCTCAAAAAACCAGCCAATATTATGAACCTTTACTTATACCTTATGGGAGAAGACAGTAAAGAGATTAATGGTCAAATCATTAATGCTCAAGGTAAATAATCAGGATAAAGCCCAAGGCTTAATGATTGTATTGAGGCCATAAAAATCAGCACATTCAAACCAGTTCAGCGCTATTTTTTAGATAAGCACTCATTTCATCAGCAGACATTGGCTTACTATAAAAATAGCCTTGAATATGATAACAGCCATGTTGAATTAAAAACTCTTTTTGTTCTTTCGTTTCAACGCCTTCGGCTATCACTTTAAGATTTAATCCCTGTGCCAGAGCAATGATCGTTTTGGTAATGGCTCTATCTTCATCATCATCGGGTAAGCCTTGAATAAAAGACTGATCAATTTTTAATTTATTAAGGGGAAACTTTTTAAGATACGATAATGAAGAATATCCGGTACCAAAGTCATCAATAGCCAATTGAATTCCTATTTCACTAATTTGTTTTAGTGTTTTTATCGCTTCTAATGGTTTAGTCATCAACTGACTTTCTGTGACTTCAAGCTCAAGCCACTGGGGCTTACATTGAGTGTCCTTTATCACCCTTAATAACACATCAATAAAGTCCTTTTGTCTAAGTTGCTTGATGGCTAAGTTAAGAGCAAGTTGTCCAGGATTGAGATTTTGGTGATACCATTTGGTCATTTGCTGCATGGCTTGTTTCATCACCAGTCGATCCAACTCAACAATTAAGCCCGTTGTTTCTGCTAAGGGAATAAATTTAGCCGGTGAAATCATTCCCAATTCAGGATGTTGCCATCTTACTAGCGCCTCCATGCCAATGAGTTGATCGCTTCTACCATCGATCTGTGGTTGATAATAGACAACAAAGTCATTATTTTTTAATGCTTGTCGCAGTTGTGCTTCCATATGCACTCGTTCACAAGCTAATTCAGTCATTTCAGCACGATAATACTGAAAATTATTTCTGCCCTCATCTTTGGCCTTATACATGGCAGAATCTGCATATTTGAGCAAATTTTGAGGATTTGTTCCATCATCTGGAAACAAACTGATACCAATACTACTGGATATATAAAGACTATTATTGTCAAAATTAATAGGCGCCGCAAGTTGGCTAATAATTTTTTGGGCCAGCACTGA
The DNA here is from genome assembly GCA_015488755.1 of Gammaproteobacteria bacterium. Lineage (GTDB taxonomy): Bacteria > Pseudomonadota > Gammaproteobacteria > GRL18 > GRL18 > GRL18. The sequence continues at coordinate 35,759 of WFNB01000014.1, forward strand.
GGCATATTCACCTGACTCTAAACCTTCGATAATAATCGTAAATTCATCTCCGCCTAAACGAGCTAAGCTATCTTCTTTACGTATGGTCTGTTTAAGACGTTGCGCCACTTCTTTTAATACCACGTCACCTGCATCATGACCCAGTGAATCATTGATTTCCTTAAAATGATCCAAATCAATAAAAAGCAAAGCCATTGTTAATTCTCTACGCTTTGATTTTTCAATACTTCTTGTTAGTCTGTCATTAAATAAAAGACGATTAGGCAAGCCCGTTAAAATATCATGATGCGCTAGGTGTTCTAATTGCTCTTTTTGTTGTAGTAAAGATTGTTGAGCAATTTTTCTATCGGTGATATTCATAATCACCTCCATTTTACTCCTCGTGCCATCTGAGTTTTTTATGGGGGTGGCCACAATCTCAAATAATTGCCCATCGGGTGTTTTAGGCTCATAAGTGACTTTTTTATTACCAACAATCACTTCTTGAAGCCTGCAATAAGCACAGGGCTGATCCAGATTTACCACCGAAGAATAACAAACTTTACCACTTTGATCGCCAAACCATCGTTTCATGGTTTTATTCATATAACGAATATGAAAATCTTCATTGACCACAAAAAGGCCAATATTAATTTCATCAACAACATCCAGATACTGCTGAAGGTTGTAATTATTTTCTGCCAAGACCTCTTCAGCTCGTTCCCTACTTTCTTGTTGTAATAACAACCACCACACCAACAAACTCATTAACACCGCAAAAATGACAAAAAAGTTAATTAATGCGTCTTTTAATGCCATCAGTGCTTGTTCATTTAAGTGTTCACTCTGAGAGGTGTATATCATCCAACCAAAAATGGAGACAAAAAATAGTAACAAAGTGGTGATCAAAGTAAAATCAAAAATCCGTAATGAGTCTTTTGCAGAAATTTTATCAGCAAATAATTGACTCAGTCGTTGACCAATTTTTGTATGCAGTGGGTGTTTGTTATTTTTTTTGCATCGGTCATGGCAAAGAGAATCTAATGAACAACACAAAGAACAAATGTGTACTTTATGTAATGGGCAATAAGCCATATCTTCTTGTTCATAGTCAATATTGCAGACTTGGCAGTGATAATGCGATTGTGAACTTTTCAGCAACTCATTATCATGATCAATATAGTATTTTCCTTTCGTTAGCCAAGCAATAATGGGAGCCAGTATAAAAGCAATCAACATAGCAATGACAGCAGAATAACTCTGGGCAATTTCACCAAAAAAACCCATAAATGAAATAATCGCAATAATGGATGCAAAACCGGTACTGACAACACCCACCGGATTAATGTTGTATAAGTAGGCTCTTTTAAATTCAATTATTTTAGGACTCAAACCCAATGGTTTATTAATAATTAAATCAGCCGTAATCGCACTAATCCATGCAATGGCAATATTCGAGTATAAGCCTAACACTCTTGCTAATACATCAAATACACCCAGCTCCATAAGCAATAGTGCAATACCAATATTAAAGACCATCCAGACTACACGACCGGGGTGAGAATGGGTCACACGAGAGAAAAAGTTGGACCAAGCTAACGAGCCAGCATAGGCATTAGTCACATTAATTTTAATTTGTGAAATAACAACAAAGAGGGTTGCCATTGCCAGCGCAACACTCGGGGAATCAAAGACATATTGATAGCCGACATAATACATCTGTATGGGTGTTTTTGCTTCATACAATGACAGGCCTGACAATAGGACAATCGCCGCTAGAAAGATACCACCCATCTGCTTTAAAAAACCAATTAAAATCCATCCAGGCCCTGCCGCCAGCATTGCCAACCACCAACGGATACGGTTTTCCTTTCTCAATGGTGGCATAAATCTCAAATAATCGACTTGCTCACCTATTTGAGCAATAAGAGACAGCGAAATGCCAAGAGCAAAGCCAAAATAATAAAAATTAAAATCAGCACTGCCTGATAGTGTGCCACTAAAATTAACAAAACGATTAACCGCTTCAGGTTCTTTAAGCAAAACCGCAATAAAGGGGCTGATCATCATAAGTAACCACACGGGTTGCGACCAAAATTGTAATTTGTTGATCAGGGTAATGCCATAAAACACCATAGGAATAATAATCAGTGAACTAAGGAGATAACCCCAAACTAAAGGTAAGCCTAAGTAAAGCAGTAATGCCTGAGCCATAATAGCCGCTTCCAAGGCAAAAAATATGAAACTAAACGAGGCATAAATCAAAGAAGTAATGGTTGAACCCACATAACCAAAGCCTGCACTTCGAGTAATAAGGTCAATATCAATATTATATTTTGCCGCATGATAACTAATGGGAATAGCTGTGATAAAAATAATAATTGAAGCGCTTAAAATCGCCCAAAAAGCAGTTGCAAAACCATAATGAATCGCAATAGATGCACCGATTGCTTCTAAGGCTAAAAAAGAGATACTGCCTAATGCGGTATTAGCAATTAATAGCTCTGACCACTTACGAAAGGATTTAGGTGTGTAACGAAGTGCATAATCCTCCAGTGTTTCATCCGCCACCAGACGATTGTATTCACGTCGTACATTTTCAATATTATGGATAGTGGTTCACTCCCTATAGTGGCCTATCATACCAATACTACTTTTATTACTAGCTAATAAAGCAATTAAATTTTAGCTGTCTTAATTAACTATTAGCTCTATCAGAATCATAAATAGCAAATAGATGAACCACTTCTGTGGAGCTTTTAACTTAAATAGAGTATAGAGCTTATTCACTATTATGAATATCTAAAATCTCATTTTCTTTATCCAAACTGCTTTGCATGGCGTTATCATTACGACGCTGATCAATATCATCCAGATAATTCTGATCAATATCACCCGTAACATATTCACCATTAAAAACCGAGCAGTCAAATTGCTCAATCTGTTTATTACCACGATGGCAAGACTGAATAAGATCCTCTAAATCTTGATAAATAAGCCAGTCTGCACCAATTTCTTGGGCAATTTCTTCTGATGAACGTTGGTGAGCAACAAATTCTGTAGGCGATGGCATATCAATACCATAGACATTCGGGTATTTTACTGCGGGGGATGCTGAAGCGAAATAGACCTTTTTAGCACCGGCTTCACGAGCCATTTTGACAATTTGACTGGATGTTGTACCACGTACAATAGAGTCATCAACCAACAACACATTACGGCCTTTAAACTCAAGTTCCATGGCATTAAGTTTCTTTTTCACAGAGCTTTTTCGTTCTTTTTGACCCGGCATAATAAAAGTGCGGCCAATATAGCGGTTTTTAATAAAGCCTTCACGATAGCGCACACCTAACACATTGGCTAATTCTAAGGCCGACGAGCGGCTGGTGTCTGGGATTGGCATGACCACATCAATATCATGTTCTGGATGGATTTTTAATATTTTATTGGCCAGTTTCTCACCCATACGAAGACGTGCTTTATACACCGAGATATTATCCATAATGGAGTCAGGGCGGGCAAAATAAACATGCTCAAAAATACAAGGATGATATTGAGGCTTCTCAGCACACTGGCGCACAAAGACCTCACCCTTGGCGGTAATAATTATCGCTTCACCGGGTTTAATATCATCAATAAGTTCAAAACCTTGTACATCCAAAGCAACACTTTCAGAGGCCACACAATATTCAACGCCATCACTGGTACTGCGTTTACCATAGACAACTGGACGAATACCGTGGGGATCACGAAAACCAACAATACCATAGCCGGTGATCATGGCCACACTCGCATAAGCACCGCGACAACGTTTATGCACAGCACTGATGGCATTAAAGACATCATCTTCATCAATACGCAATTTATGTGAGCTTTGTAACTCATGGGCAAAGACATTGAGTAATACTTCAGAGTCAGATTCTGTATTTAAGTGGCGAAGGTCTTGATTATAAATCTCTTCTTTTAACTCATTGGCATTGGTTAAATTGCCATTATGTGCCAAGGCGATACCATAAGGGGAATTGACATATAAAGGCTGTGCCTCAGCAGAAGAGGAGCTGCCCGCCGTCGGATAGCGTACATGCCCAATACCCATATTACCTTGTAATCGCATCATATCATGGGTGGAAAACACATCTTTAACCAGCCCATTGCCCTTGCGCAAATGCAAACGTTTATCATCATAGGTGACAATGCCAGCAGCATCCTGCCCTCTATGTTGAAGAACGGTTAAACCATCATATAGATCTTGATTGACGCAGTTTTTTGCAACAATACCAATAATGCCACACATATGTTTTGCACCTAAGCTAGTAGTGAATTTTTGCAGCAATTTCAGGAGGTAATAAGTCCATCATAAGCACTGCAAGTTGTTGAAAATGTGAAATTAGAGCCGATTCTTGCCACCATGGGTCTTGGGGAACTAAAGTGAATCCAGCCAGTAAGACAATAATACCGACAATAATAATGCCCCGCGCAATACCAAAGAGCATACCAATCGCCCGATCAGTACCTGACAAGCCTGTTTTATCAACCAATTGACCCACCATATTGGTTACTAGAGCACCGATAATAAGCGTCATAATAAATAATAGGACAAAGGCAACTAAAGCCAGTATAGAAGGTGGTAAGTTTAAATAGGGTTGAATCACAATGGCCATGGGATGCATATAAGCAAAGCTGACCCAAACTGCTAGAATCCACCCTGCCAATGCCAATGATTCACGCACAAAACCGCGTAGCAGACTAATGACTGTAGAAATACTAATAATGACAATGATAATATAATCAGGCCAGATTAAAGACACAAATTATTCTCAATTAGTTATTGTGGTTCAGGAAAGTGCGCTATTTTAGCATGCCATGCCATTAATTAAATCATTAATATAAAAATATTAGCCTCATAATAATACATTGGCTTAGGTTTTATATTTCACAATGACCGTATTTTTTAGTTTAAACTTTTTTTCAATTTGACTACGAATGCTAGCAACCTGATTAAATTTTAAATACGGTCCCACTCGCAAACGATAAACCTTACCCTTTGCTGTAACAATAGACTCAATATAGGCCTTAAATTTCTTTTTACGCAATTTATTTTGTAAATTAAAAGCATTCGACTTTTTACTAAAACTAGCAATCTGTATGGCATAGGCCTTATCTATTTTTTTTGTTTTTGGTTTATAGGCTTTATCATAACGGTTATCGGTCACACGACTGGACTTATAAGTTGCTGTGGTGACTTTCGCTTTGGTGGTATTTTTTTTTGTCGTATTAAGAGCAATATTTTTTGTTGCTGGTTTTTTTACCACGTTACTCTTAGTGGGTTCTTTGTGAGGTATTTTTTTATTTTCAGGGGGGTCATCCAATTCAGGAACAGAGGCAATCACTTCAGCCTTAGGCATTAACATAGGCTTAGGGATGTTTGGTAGTTGTTTGCTCAACTCAGGAGGCATTGGGGGGATATTGTTTTGCAAACGAACCGAGTCACGCTGGATACCGCCATTAAGGAAAAAAGGGATAAATATCACCCCTAGGGAGACCAGCACCAGAGCACCTAAAATGCGTTCTTTAATATTAACGGTTTGTTGCTCTTGTTGTTGGTCACTCATAAGAAATAATGGCTTCTTCTGTTGATAATAAATTCAATGCAGCACTGACGCTAAAAAAGGAGCCAAACACTAATAATAAGTCATTTCCCCTATTACCAGTGTGTTTAAAATGATCATAAGCATCAGTAAAGTTGGCAAAAACATCCGCCGAAACAGCTCGCTTATTTGCTATAGCCACTTCCTCTAATAGGCTTTTTATCTCTTGAGCGGGCATGGCTCGTGGTGTTGGCAAATCAATGATATGCCAATGATGAATAAGGGGCAAAAGCAATGACAACACAGCTGAGACATCTTTATCCTTTAGCATCCCTATAATAACATGAATACGTAAAGAGCGATTATCAGCAGTCATAGTATTTATATTCTGCTGTTTTTCTAGCATAATTTCTAGGGAGTGTTTTAATTCGGTAACAGCTTGCAGATTGTGCGCAACATCAACAATTGTTAAGGGATTCTTAGTGATAATTTGAAACCGCCCTGCTAATTGAACCTTGCTCAGAGCAGAACGGATCTGAGCACCACTGACTGGAAATTTTTCTGCCAACAATTGCAAAATCATTAACACATTACTGGCATTTTTAAACTGTATCTCACCGGATAGATTGGGCTTGGGTAAACCGCTATACTCTGCTTTGATATTATTGTGATAAGACCAATCCCACTGTTTTAAATCATCGGCTAGTTGATAGCAATAATCCTCTGAAAATTGATAAAACGAGAGCTGTTTTTGCTTCACTAGCTCAGCAATACTATTGGGCATATTGATATCGCCATAAATAGCAGGCTTATCTGCACGGTAGATCCCCGCTTTTTCTAAACCAATGGTGTCTCGATCACTACCTAACCAATCCTGATGGTCAATATCAATGGTGGTCACTAAGGCAATATCAGGGTCGATACAATTTACCGCATCCAAACGACCACCTAAGCCCACTTCTAAAATAGCAATTTGGCAGTTTTGTTGATAGATAATATCAATAGCCGCTAAGGTACCAAACTCAAAATAACTCAGTGAAATATCACCTCTTGCCTGATCAATACGCTCAAATGCTTGACAAATAAGAGTATCGCAAACGGCTTGCTGATTAATCTTAATACGTTCATTATAGCGCAGAAGATGAGGCGAGGTGTAGCTACCCACCTGATAACCTGCATGGCTGAGAATGGCTTCAAGCATTGCCACAGTCGAGCCTTTACCATTGGTTCCAGCAATGCTAATAATGGTAAAGGGAAAGACAGCAGGAGAGTTTTGCTGAGAACTGGGGTGACACTCAGGCAAGAGTCGCTTCAGCACTTGGGCGACTCGTTCTAAGCCCAGATCAATTTCCTTAGGATGCAATGTCTCTTGCCAATGGAGCCACTGCGATAGAGTTTTGGACATGAGCGAAACGTTTATTGAGCTTGTTTATTCATCAACATTGATAAAATATTAACCAGTCTATCACCCATTTCAAGGCGAGGGACAATCATATCAATTGCACCATGCTCAAGTAAAAATTCACTGCGCTGAAAGCCCTCGGGTAATTTTTCTCGAACCGTCTGCTCAATCACCCGTGGTCCGGCAAAACCAATAAGCGCATTGGGTTCGGCAATATTGATATCACCTAAGGTAGCAAAACTGGCTGACACGCCACCCATTGTCGGATCGGTCATAACTGAAATAAAGGGCAAGCCACGACGGCGCAGTCGACCCAGTGCTGCACTGGTTTTTGCCATTTGCATTAAGGAAAACAAGGCTTCTTGCATTCGCGCACCACCACTGGCAGAAAAACACACCAAGGGGAGATCGTTTTCTAAACAGTGGTTGACAGCTCGAACAAATTTTTCGCCTACCACTGCTCCCATTGAACCACCCATAAAACGAAATTCAAAGGCCGCAATAACCAAGGGAAAGTCTTTTATTTTACCTTCTACTGTAATTAAGGCATCTTTTTCATCCGTTGCTTTTTGAGCCGCAATAATACGATCTTTATACTTTTTAGAGTCCTTAAACTTTAATTCATCTACAGGTTCTAAATTTTCTGATAACTCAATCAGTGAACCTTCATCCAATAAGTTATCAAGACGCTTGCGAGCAAAAATACGCATATGATGATCGCATTTAGGACAGACTTCCTGATTACGTTCTAATTCAACTCGATAAAGTACCGCACTACAGGCTGGGCACTTATCCCACAAACCTTCTGGAACCGCTTTTTTAGAAGCGCCTGTGGTGGTAATTGAGGGTAATAAACTTGTAAACCAATTCATAATTATTTCTCTATTTTGGCCAATATTTTCTAAGTATATGCTATTTTTTACTCTATTATGTTTAAACGTCCAGCGCCGTTCGCATTGATACTAATACTTGGCTAATATCTGCTGTAATTTTCTTGTTGCCTTCTTCATTACTTAAAGAACGAGCATTTTGTTCCACCAGATTAACCAAAGCACTGCCAACAACAACCGCATCGGCAACCTGCCCGACAGCAGCTGCTGTTTCGGCATTTTTAATCCCAAAACCAACCCCAATAGGCAAATCAGTCACTTCTTTAATAACCGCCAAACGCTTAGCTACTTCATCCGTATCTAAGGCAGAGGTTCCTGTGACACCTTTGACAGAGACATAATAAACAAAGCCACTAGCGTATTGGCAAATAATCGTCATACGATCTTTCGTGGTGGTTGGTGATAATAAAAAGATGGGATCAAGCTCACACGCTCGTAATGCTGGAATATAGCTCTGTGCTTCTTCTGGTGGAATATCAACAGTTAAGACACCATCCACACCGGCATCATGAGCGGCTTTAGCGAAGCACTCATAACCCATCACTTCAATGGGATTGAGATAGCCCATTAATACCACAGGTGTATCATTATTAGTTAGACGAAAGGTTTTGACCATCGCCAGTACATCACTTAACGAGGTACCATACACTAAGGCTCTTTCACTGGCCTTTTGAATAACAGGACCATCAGCCATTGGATCAGAAAAAGGTACGCCCAGCTCAATAATATCGGCACCCGATGCCACCATAGCATGCATTAAATCAACGGTGATCTCAGGGTTTGGATCACCCGCTGCCACATAAGGGATCAGAGCTTTTTTATGTTCTTGTTTTAGTTGAGCAAAACAGCCTTTTATACGACTCATTGGATATATCTTCTCTTTTTTATAACAAACCAGATACTAAAATTCAATGCCATCAATGGTGGCAACGGTATGAATGTCTTTATCACCACGACCGGATAAGTTAACCACAATAAACTGATCCTTATCCATTGTGGGCGCTAATTTCTTCACATAGGCCATGGCATGACTGGACTCTAAGGCCGGCATAATCCCTTCTATACGGGTCAGGTCATGAAAACCACTCAGCGCTTCTTCATCCGTTACCGAGACATAGTTAGCTCGACCAATATCTTTAAGCCATGAGTGTTCAGGACCAACACCGGGGTAATCCAAACCGGCTGAAACCGAATGCGTAGGAATAATTTGCCCGTGTTTATCTTCCATTAAGTAGGTACGATTACCATGTAATACCCCAGGTTTTCCGGCACACAAAGGCGCTGCATGTTGACCGGTTTCTAAACCATGTCCGGCGGCTTCAACGCCATACATGGAGACCTCCTGATCATCGACAAAGGGGTAAAATAAACCAATAGCATTGGAACCACCACCGATACAGGCAACTAAGGCATCGGGTAAACGGCCTTCATGTTGCATGCTTTGCTCTCTGGCTTCTCGACCAATCACCGCCTGAAAGTCTCTTACCATCGCAGGATAAGGATGAGGCCCTGCCGCTGTACCGATAATATAGAAGGTTCTATCAATATTAGTGACCCAGTCTCGCATGGCCTCATTAAGTGCATCTTTTAAGGTTCTTGAACCGGACTCTACTGAGACCACCTGAGCACCTAACAATTTCATCCGATAGACATTTAATGCTTGGCGCTGAATGTCTTCGGCCCCCATATAAACCACACACTCAAGCCCTAAGCGAGCGGCGACGGTCGCAGTAGCCACGCCATGTTGACCCGCTCCGGTTTCGGCGATAATACGGGTTTTACCCATACGCTTGGCTAATAACATTTGCCCAACGGTATTGTTTACCTTGTGAGCACCGGTATGGTTAAGATCTTCACGCTTAAGGTAAATCTTAGCGCCACCGAGTTCTCGACTCCAACGTTCCGCAAAATAAAGGGGGGACGGACGGCCAACATAATGAGCTAAATCATTATCCAATTCTGCTAAAAACTCAGGGTCTTGAAAATAGTTAATATACGCCTGATTCAGTTCATCCAAAGGTTCCATCAAGGTTTCTGGAACGAACATACCGCCATATTGACCAAAATGCCCGTTATCATCAGGCATATCAGACAGTTTGTTTTCCGTCTGCTGTTCTATTGTCATTAAAATTACTACCGTTTTATCAAAAATTTATAAACGAATCGCTAGCGAACCTGAGCCATAAACTGACTGATTTTTTGCTGATCTTTACCTTTTTTAGCTACTTTTGCTCCAGAATCGGCAGAATATTCCACACCACCGCTGACATCAACCGCATAGGGTTTTACTTGTTTAATTGCCTGAGCTACATTATCAGCGACCAAACCACCAGCAAGAATAATAGGCAAGTGTAAATCATGGGGGACTTTATCCCAATTAAACACTTCACCCGTACCACCTGGAATACCTTTTTTATAGGTATCTAAGAGCAAACCTCGAGCACTGCTATAGTGTTTATCCAGCGCATATAAATCCAGCCCATCTTTCATACGAATGGCCTTAATATAATCACGCTGAAAAGACGTACAAAAAGGCTCATCTTCATCACCATGAAACTGAATAATATCAATACTGACCTGTGCTAATACATCATCGATCTCATGTTTTGAGGCATTAACAAATAAGGCAACCACTGTTACAAAAGGTGGCAAACTGGCAACAATCTCAGCCGCCTGATCCTTGGTGACATAACGTGAACTGGGTGGATAAAAAACCAAACCAATGGCATCCGCACCAGCATCACATGCCGACTTTGCATCCTTTGTACTGGTAATACCACAAATTTTGACCCGAGTCATTTATTGTTTCTACCTATGATAAGTCTTATCAATCAGATATTTCTTGCAACACTATTTACAACACCAAGAGCCTTATTTAAGGGGGCAAATTATCCCATATTTTGTACTTCATTCCTACATAATAGATAACAATATAACAAATGTTCATCTATAATATCACTCATGTTTCAGTCTACGCATTTTTATTGTCGGTATTATCCTAAAAATCTGGGTAATTACGCTATAAATACTGAACATCTAATCAAAAGTCGTAAGTTGGTCTCTAGCTAATAAAATGATAATAATTCAATTCGTACCTAGTTATAAAATGATACTGCTCTTGAAACTGGGACTTCAATCCCATACATCTTGCATGGCTAAAGCCCTAACTCCTTTTCAATAGTAAAGACAAACGATGAAAATAGAAGATAAAAAACATCTTTGGTGGTTATCAAGCGATAATAGTATTGCCCAAGAACAACTTAACTTACTATTTAAACATTCTTTAAATGCTAATTATACCGTCATTATTGGTACTCTTTTCATTATCTATTTTCTATTTAACACCGCTACCCATTTGTCATTGATATCTTGGGGAGTCACAATGTGTCTGCTTGCTATTGTGCGGATTTTATTAGCAAAAAATAGCCATTTTGGTTCGTCAGAAAAAAACCAACAGCTTGCTAAAAGCTATTTATTATTAACCTTTTTCATGGGATGTATCTGGGCTTTACTGCCCATCTTATTTTTTGATAGTGACTTAGTGGGTGGGGGCTTTATTGTTATTATTTTTATGATTGCCACTTCTGGGATTATTATTTTATCTTCTATACTCATCATCACCCCTGCTTATATTATCCCTCCCTTAATGACATTGGCTTATTCATATTATACTCAAGACAATAATGGCCAATTTATTGCTATTGCCATAGCCTTCATTGCCCTGCCCTTATTTTTACGCTCAGCAATCACCTATAATTCATATATTCTATACACACTGAATCTTTCTGCTCATTTAAAAAAATCCTTAGCACTGGAGCAACACAATAAGAAAACACTTGAACAACAAAATAGTGCCATTAAAGAACAATCACTGGTATTACAAGAAGCCCAGAGAAAAGCAGAACATGCCAGTCAGGCAAAGTCACAATTTTTATCTCATATGAGTCATGAGCTAAGGACACCACTGAATGCCATTCTTGGATTTTCTCAACTGCTCGAATTAGACAAAGAACAATTTGATCATACTCAGCAAGATAATATTCAGGAAATTCTTAATGCCAGTCGCCATTTACTTGATCTTATTAATGAGATACTAGATCTTGCTAAAATTGAATCGGGTAAATTAGAAATTTCTAAAACCCATGTGCCCGTAAATGACCTATTACAAACCTGCATACAGCTTATCTCACCACAAATGAATGAGAGAAAAATCACCCTCACGGATAATATCACAGTACAAAATCTAACGGTATTTACTGACCCTCAACGATTTAAGCAAATCTTAATCAACCTGCTTTCTAATGCCGTCAAATACAATAGGAAACAAGGTACGATTATATTAGATGCAAAAACAAATGAGCATGGCCGTTTATGCCTTTCTATTAGCGATACCGGCAATGGTTTAAGCCAAGAAGAAATAAACACACTTTTTACCCCGTTTAACCGTTTGCATAGTGCCCATGAAGTCGATGGCACAGGCATTGGTCTGGTGATCAGTAAGCATTTAATCGAGCTTATGGGGGGCAGTATCGGCGTTCAAAGTACCGTTGGTCAGGGTAGTACCTTTTGGATAAAATTCAGCTAATATTTTTCAAGTAACATCTACTCTATCAAATTTACTGATTATTTTGAGACGTTCGTGTGGCTTATTCGTATTGCCAAGCTTCTACTAAGCAAATTCATAAAGCACCCTATCAATCGCTACAATACCGTAGCCATATTATTAATACCTAGCCGTCTTGCACCAGATTGGGAAGTGAATACGCCCGCTGGTGTTGAGTTTTCATCCCGTTCTAATGTCCGGTCGTCTCACGTCCTGATTTTACAATACCTACGGTACGTGAACCGAGTTTTCATCCCGTTCTAATGTCCGGTCGTCTCACAAATTCAATGCGGAACCGTTATTTATTGTGATTTTGAGTTTTCATCCCGTTCTAATGTCCGGTCGTCTCACAATAAAGCAAAACTGGACTGTGATATTGAAAATCTTGTTTTCATCCCGTTCTAATGTCCGGTCGTCTCACCCTGCCACTATAACTCTTTGATTTTGAAAAGCAAAAAGTGACTGGATCGGCGCAAGTATTGTGCTTTATCCCATTATCATCCCAATAGGCTAAAATTAGCAAGTCAGCGTGAGTTTTTCTTTTAAAATCAATGATCTGCGCAACCTCCTTTTGTTTTAGTTATAAATTTTAGTATAATCAATATATTAGCTCTTTTCTGTCTATTTTTTAAGCACTTTAACTATTTGCGCCGATATTAATGATTCTTATTTATGTTTTTTTGATAAATTCTCTTATACGATATTCTTTTTCTTGTAAATTATGGCCGTCCCATTGTTTATGATACTCAGGCCATTGCCCCTGTAGTTCTTTTTGGGGAATATGCCAACCAACTTGTCCTGTTGGTAAATCTATCATTAACACAGGATAATCAGGCTCATTAGAGTCACCAGCAATACCTACAGCATATCCTTGTAGCATTGCTAATTTTGCCATTGCCATAACGGCTTGGTTGCGTTCATAATAAATTTTATCTTTTAGATTTAGGTTTTTCAATGTATTTATGCCGTGTAAGAGTTGGTAAGGGTTTATTGCTTATAGGTATCATTGCTTCTAGCGCTGCCTCTATCTTTCTCTGTGATTTCTTTGATCCAAAGTCATTAGCAATAAACCATTTATAATTTTCTTCTTCTATAGAGGCTTTTTCTACTTGAGGATAGTGTACTGGGCATTGAATATTTTTAGGATCACCCAATCGTGTAATTGCTTGTTCGATATCACTGTCCATTTTTTGAGAAAAACGATTACGATAGTCTTTGAAATCTAAGTTATTATGGTAGCGTTCTGCACTTATTGTATCTTCACTATAGCGTTTTTTACGATTAATAGTTTTTATTTCCTGAATCTCTATTTTAACCGATCCTAAACCAATCGGTTTGCCCATTCCCAATTTATGGCAAAATTCATTATTTGGTTGTACGGCATAACAGAGTAAGCCCAATTCCCAAGCACTTAAATTAGTAAAATCAATATCAAATTGAAATACTGTACCAGTTTTAATTGGTTTTATTTTTACTTTGAGCTCGCTATGTTCATCGGGCTTAACACTTTGCCAAGGAAATTCTGCACTATCATTATTCCCAATTCCCTCGGTGTTACTAAGCTTTTGTACCTCTATGCCATCCTTTTTGCGTAATGCATGAAGGTATGTTTTCCTACCCTGAGGTTCATGTAAAAGTTTATTTAATTTATCTTTAGAGATATAAGGATTGTTTTGTATCTGCTTAGGCTTAAAATATAATGCAGGTGAGGGTAATTTCGGTGCGGAAAGTGCTTTTAAGGTTATGTATTTTGACTCTTGAATATTTTTTATTGACGATTCTTTGAGTTGTCCGGCATTAATACATACTTTTCCTGCAAAGGATAGTAAGTGTGGATGTTCTTTTTTATTTTCTTCTTCATCTTGTTCTACAAAACCAAACAATAGCTCTGCTGGCGAAAGTGAATGTCGTTGTGAATTAAACGGCCTTAATTCTTCAGGGAAAAAAGCATGGACATTATCAGCAACTTTGCCTCGCCAAATGGCAGAAAAAGCAATTTCATCAACTTTATTTTCCTTTTTTGAAAAATAAACCAAATCATAATTTTGCAATACTAATTGACAGTAGTCATCTTCTCGTTTTCTCTGGGTTCCTTTTAAGTGAAAAGGCTGCCATTGATTTGACTTACAAGTAATATCTTTTTTTAAGTCTTTATTATTTTTTTGTGCTTTAGAGCATTGATTAGCAATGAGTTGAAAATTGGACACCGCTTGTTCAGAAACCCTAATTGAGTTGTTCTCCTGCACAAATCTTTTATAATCAAATGTATTGCTCTTAGTATCAATATATTTTTTTTCTATTTTAATAAACAATTCATGTTTTTTATTCTCTAATTTATCTTCTCTCCCTTCTTTACCTAATATTCTTAGAATACCGCAATGCATGCCCTCTTGGTATTGCTCTTTTGGTACCTCATTAACATCAGAACCTAAATAATAAACATGGTTATGGTTCGGAGACCATGAGTGTTTGTTTGATAAAAAATCCTTCATTGTATGACTGTTATAAGCATAAGCATTTTTTAATTTAATGATCTTATCAGTCATGGTAATTAGTTGCCAAGTCCCCTCTTTATTTTCATAGATCATACCCAAGTTTTTCAGTGGTGCTTCTACTTTTTTTCGAAAAGTCATTAAAGCATTATCCAATACTCTCAATGCTGAGTTACTGGCTGCTTCTGCTAGTGATGCAATCATTCCTCTCAATGAGCTTGCTGGAATGGCAAGTTCATTATTAAGCTGATAGGCTTCTTTTATTATGGCTCCATTCTCACTCTGTTTTTTAGTTTGGCTATCATTAACACCTATAAAAAAAGGAGTTTCAGCAGTCAGTTGGCATATTATTTTGCCATGATAAATATCATTGCCTTGTTTATCTTTATCTCGATAAAATGCATGCGAATGATGTGTGCTTTTAGTGGCAAGTTTTTCTCTTTTTAGCCATTTGTCTGTATCAGCTGGTTTAACGGGAATAAAGTGATAGGGATTATGAAATTTATTATTTGGATGATTATTTATGTTCTCTTTTTGTGGTGATTGTTTTGCTGTTTTTTGATGGGAAGTAACCTTATCAAAAGTAACATTATCACAATGGTACTGCTTACAATGGTACTGCTTACAATGTTGCCTAAAATTATCAATATCTAATGCTGAAATATCAGCTTCATTATTGATTAATACACGGTCAATTTTTCCATATCCTTTATTTTTACCAAAACCAAAATGAATATCTCCTTCTTTTAAATCTCTAAAGATCAATCCTAAAAAGCCTTTCCTCCAGCTAAGTTCATCTTTCTCCTTATCTTTATTTCTAAGCATCAGTTTAAGGTGACCGGTAAGTTTTGGCCGTTGAGTATGTTGGGCACTAAACAAGGCTCCTTCCATACCTCCTCCATGAAAGCGATCGATTGCTATAAACTGTTGCTCTACTTTATCTTCTGTTTTATCTTTTGTGAAATCCGTAAAATTACTTATATCAAGTGTGGTTTTCCAACCTGTGCTACCAAAAAACTCACAAATTAAACACGGAGTGGATTGAGTTTTACACGGTGTTTGGCTATCACAACAATTTACCCCCATCGTCCTAAGAATGCGTTCGGCCTGAGACCGAAGTGCCCCACGAAATGATTTGGCAGGTAATATGCTTTTACCATCCTCATTGGTTAAAATAAGATAATCGGCGGTATTTTTATCTTTATCTTTTTCTTGCTTCGCTGGGTCATTGACCATAAAGGGTCCTGCAAATTGCAGTGTTATGTCATATTGTGGTGCTTGCTCCAAAGATATAAACTCAGGGGACTGCTTTAGGAGTTCTTCTATCTTAGAGTGTTCAAGTTTCTGTAAATATTGTGTACTTGGCACTGAATCGCACTCTTTATTTAGCCATTTAATAATATTATCTTGATCCAGAGATTTTACCTCTAACGTGTCTATTGTGATCTTTCCTTTATCATTGGCCGTATCTGCTCCTAAAATAAGTGGTTGTGTGTTTTCCCTAAATAATTTCAATGTTTTAATAATCAAGGCCGCATCTTGATCCTTCATATCGCCGCTAATGCGTAATTTAAAACAACTGCTTGGCGCCACACACTCTTGGTAATGTAAACTGCCATCTAAAGCGGTGCGAGTATGTCGATTAATTGCCGTTGATGCTTCGATATAAGTTTGCCTTTTGTTATCCCAATTAGGATAGGGTTTATCATGCATCATCATATCCTGTTCAAATAAAGCATCATGAAATTCAGCAACACCCCCTCTACCCTGCTCTGATTGACTTATATATGCTTGACCAAATACATTGTTAATTATTTTTGTATCTTGTAGATGTTGACTCAAATAGGCTCTAAGTATTCCTTTTAAGGTGGAACCAGGGATAATAGGCAGACCATCAAGACCTTTAATGCAAGGATTAACCTCTACCTCGTTCTGATTTAATTTTGTAGTTGAGATATCACCACTGCCAATATGTAGTGCTGTTGTTGTTCTTAATATTGCTGTAATTTCCCAACGTTTAAGCTGTGTAAATGACCATGACTTTAATTTTGATGAAAGTTCTTCTGTTTGATTTGTCATACTTAATTTTCCTCAGCAATCGTTATAAGGTCAATTTCTGAACTATTATCATTCAATATTGTTACTTGCTCAGGCATTTTAAGATTAACTGCAATTTCACCATAGCCGTTTTGTGGTATAAAAGGGCAAGTTTTCCATTGTTCTGACTCTATTTTACTTATTGAATAATAGCTACAGGTACTATTTGCTAATGGTAAGCCATTATTGAGCCATTGTATTATTTTTTCTTGAGCATCTTCTTGTACATCATCGTTATTTGCTTTTAAGACAAAGACACTTCCCGCTTCGCTTAAAAGCCAAGGCTTATAGTCTTTACATTGAAATATGCATTTTTGATAGTCACCGCCTGAGAGTTTTTGTCGGGCAAAAAACCGAACCAGTTCTAAAGAATTTTCACTTATTTCACGCCATGCCTTTTGATACATTGACCATAATTGATCATGCCCACTACTCTCATTTAACGCTTCTGGTGAACCCAGTAAACTGTCAGTTTGCAGCGTAAGCACCCAAAATTTATTATCAGGCATTTGAGTATTGGATAATATACTTGCTGGTATGTTTTCTATGGCATGAAAACTGATTCCTACGGGTGTTTTTGTCTTACCTAAGCCCATAAAGCCTTCACTTAATAAGTCTTCAAACTGAGAGAAAACATTTTTTCTTAGTGATTTTTCAATACGAGATAAATCCAGTTGTGCTTGCCAAACCTGTTCATTAGGAATAATTTGCTCATAGGAAAATAATTTATTTTCTTCTGAGCGTTTAGCTGTTCGATCAATACCGGTTCGTACTCGTAACTCTGAATCCAGAGAGGTCCAGCCCCAATCTTTTAAACGTAAATAAGGCCACGGGTACTGTGTAAGTGTTTCTTTGGTGTTTTTCCAGTCCAAAGAAAAGTCAGGTGCTTGTTTGGCAATTAAACATGGTTTGCTTAATAAGCAAATATCGTATAACTGATTAGAGCCTATAGAACATAAGCTTAGTGGTGCAACAACAGGACGCTGATTGGTTGTCGATGATTCGACAGGAAAAGCATGAGAAATACGCAATAAGCTAAAATTCTCTACTAATGCCTGACGTTTTGAATCATTATCAACATAGGATAAATGTAAGTCTAATAAGTGACTCCATGTACTGGCAATACTCCCTAAAATAGCTCCACCAGAAATAATAGCATCGGATTCAAACAAATTATTTGATTTAGGTTTTCCTGCCAAGCAAAATGAGTATAGAGGTTTCAGGGTCAGGGCAATTTTTTCTTCATTATTATAGCTAAAGTCCTCTATTACTTGGTTGTTATTTTGTTTTGTTTGTATCTCATTATTAAATTTAACACCCACTACTTGGCCAAAACCGATACTTTTCATACTTCCTATTTGAGTTAACCAATTAAAGGCTGTTTTTAGATGTTTTATTATATTATCTTGCTTACTTTCTGGTGCAAAAAAATGTAAGTGCCCATAAAAGGTATACTCTTTACCACTAATAAAGGGACTTTCAATCATAACAATATGCTGATCTTTTGCTGTTCCTGTTGCTTGTTCAATGGTAATTCGGTCTCTTATTTCACCATTTTTTAATTCCTTAATACCCTTTAGATCTAATATAAAATCTGAACAATATATTTGTTTTCTCTGTGGAGAATAATCCGTACTTTTTTTACCAAACCATGTATTAACCTCTGGTTTAAACCATTGGCATTTATCTGCAACGATGTCATCAAGTTCTTCTAATGCTTGACGTAATTTCCCTGTAATTAGAGTCCCAGCTAAATAAGGTGTTTTTTCATTATTAATGGCAACAACCCTATCCAAACCCAATTCACCCGGAGAGCTTGATTGTGTGAGCAAAGGCCCCGTAAGTGTTAAATGAACATCCATAATAATCTGTTTTATCATGTCTTCTCTCCATCTAAGGCAACATAATCCCACAATTCCATTAGATGCAACCAATAGATTTTGCTTTTAAAAGTAGTGTTTAAAGCAGTGAGCTGATCTTTATAGCACGTTTGTTGTTCCTCTGAGAAAGTATACTTACTTAGATGCTTGCCTATTAATTTATCATATAATTCTTCTGCTTTTTCTGAATTGTCATTTCTATAATGATTAACTATTTGATATATTTTTCGCTTAGGAAAATCATAATCTTTAAGCGCCTTAATACATTTTTCAATTTTATTCATATCTTCAGCCTTAATAAGCAATTCTGACGTATCAGAAGCCAACCCCTGAATACGTGCCTCTTGTTCAGAACTCAGTTTATTCCCAGCATGATCAAATGATTCTAATACCTGATAAGCAATATGATTACTCGTTTTATCCCGCTTGGCAAAATCATCGGCTAACTTTCTAGCTAATTGATCAATACGGTGAATGGGGGCATTATGTTTACAAAAGATAAGAGCGGAACCATGAAAAAGGGGTTTATTATTAAATGTTAATCCCTGTGATAATTGGTAAAATTGATCAAGCATCCACCACCCTTGCCATGCAGGAACAACCCAGATTATTTCATCTCCCCCCCATAAGAGGGTTTCTAATTGAAGTTTTTTATTATTATCATCAATAAATATCCAATCTTCTTTGCCTTTTATCATAAAAAGGATTTCTTTAAGGGTATTATTTCTGAATTTTCTTGTTATTTGATCAAAATCTCTTTGATCTTTAGCCGTTTTAGAACTCCTTTGTTTTTTGCCAAATTCATTACCATCAATATAAATAAAAGCAATTTTTCCATTTAAGTTTGTTTGCTTTGTTGAACAACTCAATGTTGATAAATCTTGAGTGAAATTCAAGTTAAAATCAGTAATACTATAATAAAAGTCTGATTTTTTCTTATTACCTCCGTATTCTTTACGTTGAAATACTGAATCTGAAATAGAAACATTTTTATTATTCATTTTAATTTTTTTTGTTGCAGGGCGTACTTTGTCTAGCACACATGGTGAAGCAGTCATCATATTTTTGGTAATCGCTATAGATGGAGTTTGAAGTTGCTGATAATGATTAAGAGTTTGTAATTTACTTCGATCTAAAACATATGATTTATCATGTGTACATTTGTAAATATCGACCATAATAGTTGCATGTTTATAGTTGGAATCTTTATTAAAAAAATCCATAACTTCCTGTTTTATAAGAATTGCATCTTTACAATCTATATTCTTAATATCATATAAGCCCCACGATGCACCATTAGTTATGGTATTGATAGAATTCTTTACATTAAGGCGTTTTGCTTTATTTTTTTTTATTTTTACCTTAATATTTTTTCTTTTATTTTTTAGTGCCTTATCATTTATCTGTTTTTGTACTACCGATTCTAATTCTTTTTCAAGCCCCTTAATCTTAATATCTATCAGCTTTGATAAATAATTTTGTACCAAATTTTCAATTTCAGTAGTTGCATGTAATAATAACAAACTACCACCTCGTATAACCTGAAGATTATTGGTATCATAAATGAAATCACCTAAATTCACTCCTTCTATTCTTAGATAGTAATTCATTTTTTATTCCCTTTTATAGTAACGAATAAATAAAAAGCGACACTAAAAACAATAATAATTTCAAAAATAAAGCTACCAAACGAACCACAACCTATATCCAAACAATTAATAAGAGGTAGTTCATTCATACCAAAAACTCCAGCAATTAAACTTCCTGTAGCAATAGGAATACCATATTTTGCCAGTTTATTTGCACTTTCACTTAACTCATTTGCTAGGCTTGTTTCTAAAAATTCATGAGAACTATTAATTTCTTGCTGTATCTCAGTAAAAAAATTATCAACTTCAAAATATTTTCGATTTATCTCTAACATTTCCATAGACTGCTGTTGATGAGAAATAATTGGAAATTGATATAAAACAGTAAATATAGAAAATTCTTTACGCAAATCATACAAACTTTTACGTTTATCATTATCAGGATCATTATTGCTAAAGATATCTGTTAACTCTTTACTAAAACGGAAAAGTGTCATACGGATATAAAAAAGGAGTAAGGTTGTATCAAAATAATAGGAACTCCAGAACTCAAAAAATTCCTTTTTTCCAATCATAGCTCCAGCATGATAACAATATCCATAGACACTCCCTTCTTCTTCCCAACGCGTATAAGTTCTTTCTTTAACCCAATTTTCTTCAAATGAAGTAATAGATTGATGTGTATACAAAGCAGATTGATAAGCATTTTCATTTACGTTGAAAGGTGGTTGATCAACATTA
This sequence comes from Gammaproteobacteria bacterium, assembly GCA_015488755.1. Classification (GTDB taxonomy): domain Bacteria; phylum Pseudomonadota; class Gammaproteobacteria; order GRL18; family GRL18; genus GRL18. The sequence continues at coordinate 57,020 of WFNB01000014.1, forward strand.
AGCAATTTCACCCAATGCCCAGATTTAGAAATATTTAGTTTTACATCTTTTTCTTGCAAACAATTACTACCATCTTCTAACAGTGCAGCAGTCCATACATAAGTCCGATTATCTGCATAAATTTGCCAATTTTTTCCATCACATACCTTTCCTTTGTTATAACTGAGGTTGTATGAATTTTCAAACCAAGCTTCGGGTAACAACTGATAAAAAGACTTTCCTTCTCTAATCGGTATCTTTAAAAGTTTTATCCATCGCTCAAAATAAAGCCTAAATTTTTCATTAATAATATCATCCTGAGTTCTAGAGTTTTCAGTATGAGGCTGTCTTTCATATTCAGTCGGTATACCACTAAACCTATCCTTAAAAATTTTAGCATGATCATCATAGGGCATTCCAAAATAACGGAAAAATTCATTTAAAATTAATAAATCATCTAGTGTTGGTTTTTCTTCTTTATTAGCAAAGTAAATATCTACAAAGAGAAAACCTGTCTTTAATAATTCCACTTCATCCATTCTTTCATTAAGATAACTTAGTTGGGTATTATTATTTTTATTGCTTGCTTCAAATAACACTATTCTAGGGGGTAACATACCAAGAGTGAATTCATTTTTTTTTAATTTAACCTTAACTTGTTCTTTTCCCCATTCTGTTTCCTCCCAAGCATCTGACATGTCTAGCCATAGTGCTCTATCATATAAAGTTGTTGCAGTTTCTTGAATAAAATATTTATGTCGCTTTATAAAGGATAAATTATCTTGAGAATTTATTTTATAAAATAAACCATCCTTTCCCTTAGATGTATCATTTTTACTTATGCAATAAGCAAAGGGTAAAACAAAGCGACTAAATGTTGCACCATTAGTTTCAGCTTTATTTTTTGATGTTGAATAATAGCCATCTTTAGGTTTTCCTATAACCAATTCAAGATTTGTATCTGTTTTTTTAGTCATTGTACTATGCTCTCAATCATATATTTTCCCAAACCAAAGCTCGTTTTATTCCCCACATGTACCCATTCACCCAAGGCCAGATAAGGTAAAAAGGGTTCTAGATCACCTTGATAGCTAATACTGCCCCGTAAACCACCAAATTTCATCCATTTTTTTTGTCTGCCAGAAAAACGTTGCCAGTCATCCCAGTGGATATTATGGTCTATGGTTTGTATTTGTTGAGCGTCTTTTAGTAAGTGATTGGCATCATGCAGGTGTTGTTTGTCTGTATTGCCATAGGCCATTTCTAATGTTTTTAAACGGCCTATCAAACGCTCAAAAAATAAAGCAAAGGATGGTGCCTTACGGACTAGATGGTTGTCTTTTTTAAAGCGTAGTCGGGAAGGAAAAATAAGAGTGGCATGATGTGAAGATAAACTAGGGACTCTGGTTTGGATAATTTCTTGTGCTTCTATGGAATGTCCTTGTGGCATAGCTTGCTCAATGCCAACAACTTTATAACATCCTTTGTTATACCCTAAGCCCATTTGTAAGCCCATATATTCAATGGCAGCCTGACAGATTGCATAGTGTTGAACAGCTTCACCTATAAGGGTCAGTTCACAATGAAACTGAAAACCAATGGGATAATGTTCAGTTTCATCTAATGGGGGTAATATGACTAAGGGTTTTGGCCAACTGCCTTGCCTATTAGGCTCATAAAAATAATGATACCACGTCGGGGATATTTGCATTAAGGCATGGCCGAACGCACCATGAAAGGTGGAACCTTTATAAGGAGGTAGCTTAATTTCATCAATGGCTTCTAAGGTAAAACGGTATTTAGCCAGTTGTAAGTGCTTAGTTAGCATGGCGACTCCATGAGTAATCACCTGTTATTTATAGGGAAACTAGAAGTCTAGGATATTTTAGGGAATTAATCTAGCTTTCTTATGGATAATTTGTAACGCTCAGTCGAGGGAGGATATTAATTGATATTCACGATTGAATATTCAGGTAAAACAAAGAGTTTGTCAGAAACATCTTCTTGTTTAAAGCCCATTAATGTTCTTGAGCGTTTTATATCTGCTATTTTACCTGACTGTCCAATGGCCTGAATCATCATAGGGAAGCCTTTTTCCAAATGGCTTTGAGGGTAAAAGGTGTGGCGAGCCAGATCGCAGGCTTCATTCAGATCCGCTGGTATATAACGTAAGGTTTCGGCTTGTTGTCCAGCAAGGACTTGATTAAAGTTTTTCATTGCCAGCACCGCATCAGGCATCAGTTTGGGTATGGTAATTAGGTTATAGCAGAGTTTATCATTGACCCTTAACTGAAAGTTTTTAGCTTTTTGGCCTTTAATTAAAGGGGCATTGTCAGCGATTGGTAACTCGTCTAAGGTGACATGTAATTCAATGGGGGATGGAATGCTAACAGCAGCGTATTTAATTTTTATGATCTGCTGTTCTTCTTCACTAACACTGTATATTTCTTTTTTTAAACGATCATATAAAACAAAGTCGTTATTTTTTTGGTGCTTATCATCTGATAATTCATTAATATTATCATCAATGCGCAGATAACGTTTGGTCACGGTCATGGTGACTAACACCTTACCTGTCATTTGTTCATAATCTAAAAATTGTATAATGGTGGCTGGTTCTGCCAAACTTACTATTGGGTATAGCAATAATAGGTAGGTGCTCAGTGCTTGCCTTATTTTTTTTAAAAAAATAGTGTTTATCATAAGGATTACTCTTTGTCTGTTGATAATTTTTGTTTGTCAGTGGGTCTGCTCTTAGCGTATTTGACCATAGTATCTAAGGTTCGTTTAAACGTTGGCCAATATTTATCAACCACCATCACCCGTTGTTGTTCTAGCCAGAGTTGCGACTGTTCATCGTATTCTAAGCGGGCAATTAAGACACTGCGCAAACTATTATGAAAATGGGCTTTTAATTTATAAGCCATTTCCTTGGCCGTATAAAAGGTGTCATGAAACGATGCGTAAATTTGCGGTTCTAGCCATGAAAGCTTGTCAATCATTACCCAGTAACCAAGTTCACTAGGATCGGCTAAATACCAGTTATTAATCGTCCCCCAAGTGGCACTGATACAATCTGGGTTGAGTAATTGTTGTTCACTATCATTTAATGAGCCTTCACCGGTCACCGGTAGGAATATCATCCCTTTCATTAAGCCCTGAGTCTGTAATTGTTGTTTATTTTCTGGGATATTAAAATGCTGAGCCAATGCCTGACGGGTTTGGATGTGTTGTGATAAGGCCAGTTGTTTTTTAAATAAGTGGCCAACTTTGCGTTCGAGCCAATCACCACCATTGGGGCCAATCAAACGTTCAAAGCCAAATTCATCGGGTTTTAGCAAATAAAATTTAACGGCAATTTCAAGGTGGGTTAATGCATGATTGTTATTGCATTTTAAGCCTTCTTGATAGACAAAATCCAGTTCTCCTAAGGTGGCTTGCAGGGCATTTTTTTGACCTTGAATTTGTAAATGTGCCACATAGTCTGGTAGCTGGTGCTGTTTTTTTAATTGCTCAAAGATAAAATTCCAGTAAGCTTCAAAACGTACTCCTAAGCGCCATGATTTAAAATGTTCTAAGTATGCTCGTAACTCACTTGGCTCATTATCTAATTGTGCCAGAAATGGGCTTAATTGATGGTAAATATCAGCACACCATGAGGTCTTCATCCATTTTGAATAGTCACCCTTTTCATTTATCAAAGAAGGACTTAATAAAGACCACACCAAGGCACGCACCTGAGGGTCTTTATAACGGCTATATATCTGCATGGCATCGGTCATTAATAAGCTCATTTCTATTAGCGAATAGTTAGCGTTAGGCATTTAACCTGAACTTTGGATAAGATGATCTTGAAATAACTTCAGAGTGTTGATTAGCCTGTATTTGTGAAAGAAGTCTCTTTGGCATGGATGCCAAAGTGAAGCCTACAAGGATGTATTTACGGCGACTTCTGTAACAAATGCAGGCTAATCAATACCTTACTAATTCAATTATCCAGAACTCAGGTTATTTAAGGATAACTCTGTGTAGTACCTACCTATGAGTAACTATTACTTAATTTGCGCCAAGCCCCGTTGTAGATCATTTTTAATGTCATCAATCGACTCTAAACCAACGGCAATGCGTAATAAGCCATCACTGATCCCAGCTTTTTCTCTTTCCTCAACCGGTACTCGCCCATGTGTTGTGGTTGCTGGATGGGTAATGGTGGATTTTACATCACCAAGATTGGCGGTAATTGACAATAAGCGAGTATTGTCCACTACTTGCCATGCTTGCTGACGACTCTTATTGTGCAATTCAAAGGATAATAAACCACCAAAATCACTTTGTTGACGGCTCGCTAATAGGTGATCGGGATGATTATCAAGACCGGGATAATACACTTTACCAACTGCAGGGTGCTGATCCAACCACTGTGCCAGCGCCATTGCATTAGCACAATGTGCCTTCATTCTTAAATTCAGTGTTTCCAGACCCTTTAAAAAAATCCATGCATTAAAAGGACTCATGGTGGGGCCAGTTGTTCGAAGTACACTATAGACTTCACCCCCCACAAGATCATGCGAACCTAACACGGCTCCCCCTACTGCCCTGCCTTGACCATCAAGGTATTTGGTAGCTGAATGAATAACAATATCAGCCCCCATTGCCAAGGGTTTTTGCAAGGCTGGTGTGCATAGGCAATTATCCACAACCAATAGGCAGTCGTACCGATGTGCTAACTCTGCTAATTTTTCTAAATCGGCAATTTCAACCAAAGGGTTTGATGGGGTTTCTAAAAAGAGTAAGCGCGTATTATCTTTTATGGCTTCTTCCCAAGCTGTTAAGTCGGTTAGATCAACATAATCAGTTGCCACCCCAAAACGCGCCATATAGTTATTAAACAGCACCACGGTGGAGCCAAAAATAGAGCGGGATGAAACAATATGATCCCCTGTTTTTAACAACCCCAAACAGGTACTCATAATGGCGGCCATACCCGATGCCGTTGCCACACAACGTTCAGCACCTTCCAAAGCAGCAAGACGCTCTTCAAAGGTTCTTACGGTCGGATTGGTAAAACGTGAATAGATATTACCCGGTTCGTCGCCTGAAAACCGAGCGGCAGCCTGAGCAGCAGAGTCATAGACATAGCTTGATGTGGGAAATATTGCTTCATTATGTTCTGCTTCTTGGGTTCGCTTATAACCTGCTCTTATTGCTAGAGTGTCAAAACCAAGTTCTGTTTCAAATTCAAAAAGATCATCACCATTCATACAATTATCTCAAAAAAGTCCTTAAAAAATTTAGCGTTAGCATAATTCATTTATTTGCTATTGGCTAGAATAGAGTTGACTATTATTACTAGAATTAATCCATAGACCTTTATTTTCATATTATTCAAACTATGATTAAGCTAATGGATAATAAGACATTGGTGATTTAGCTCCACAAACACTCGGAACTAAAGTCCCAGTTCCAAAAAGTTGACAATCAAGAGCTTATATTATCTTGCCAGTTAAGTATGCAAGTACCTCCAAGTTATTCAAAAGGTTTAAACAAAAGCCATTCACCCTATTTTTAGGAAACACCATGAAAGCATCGGATTTATTGGTTAAAGCACTCGAAAATGAGCAGGTTGAGTATATTTTTGGTATCCCTGGCGAAGAGAATCTGGATTTTCTGGATTCATTAAGGCATTCATCCATCCAGCTTATTTTAACCCGTCATGAACAAGGGGCTGGTTTTATGGCGGCTACTTATGGCCGTCTTACTGGTAAACCCGGTGTCTGTCTGTCCACCCTTGGGCCTGGGGCAACCAATTTAGTCACGGCGGCAGCTTATGCTCAACTCGGGGGCATGCCGATGATGATGATCACCGGACAAAAGCCGATTAAAAAAAGCAAGCAAGGTCAATTTCAAATTGTCGATATTGTTCAGATGATGAAGCCTCTGACCAAATACACTCGACAAATAGTCAATGCCAGTAGTATTCCATCGGCCATTCGAGAAACCTTTCGCCTTGCTATGGAAGAAAGACCTGGTGCCGTCCATATCGAATTGCCCGAAGACATTGCCAGTGAAGAGGTTTCCGAACGACTGTTTGAGCTGGTGGATTATAAGCGTCCTGATGCTGATGAGTTAGCCATTGCACAGGCGGCTAAAATGATAGAACATGCCCGTATGCCCTTATTATTAATCGGTGCCGGAGCCAATCGCAAATCAACTCAAAAGGCTTTATCTTATTTTATTGAAACCACGGGAATACGTTTTTTCAGCACCCAAATGGGCAAGGGCGTGGTGGATGAACGCCATCCTCAATTTTTAGGCACAGCGGCTCTTTCGGATCATGACTTTCTTCATTGTGCCATTGCCCGTGCGGATCTTATTGTGAATGTCGGCCATGATATTATGGAAAAACCGCCTTTTATTATGGAAGAAGGCGGCAAGCAGGTCATTCATGTCAATTTCTTTCCTAATCAAGTAGATGATGTCTATTTCCCTCAGCTGAATGTGGTGGGGGATATTTCCACTTCCGTGCAAAAAATTGCCGAGTGTATTGAAGATAATAGTAATTGGGATCTCTCCTATTTTAATAAAATCAAAAAAGAAGTGGATACGCATCTAAGCAAATATTCAGCTGATCAACGCTTCCCCATTTTACCGCAACGTGTGGTTAAGATTATTCGCGAACAGATGCCCGACAATAGCATTGTTACCTTAGATAATGGTGTTTATAAAATCTGGTTTGCCCGTAATTACCCTTGTTATCAACCCAATACCTTATTATTGGACAATGCACTGGCCACTATGGGAGCAGGCCTGCCCTCAGCCATTGCCGCTAAACTCATTAACCCCGATAAAAAAGTCATTGCTGTATGTGGTGATGGGGGCTTTATGATGAATTCTCAGGAGATGGAAACAGCCGTGCGTCTAAAACTTAATTTAGTCGTTATTATTTTAAATGATAGTGCCTTTGGGATGATTAAATGGAAACAACAAGGCAGTGGCTTTGATAATTTTGGTTTGGATTATAATAACCCCGACTTTGTGCAATATGCAAACAGTTATGGAGCAAATGCTTATCGGCCAAACAGTTGTGATGAATTTATCAGTATTTTAACAACGTGTCTTAATAATGACGGTGTGCATTTAATTGATCTGGCCGTAGATTATTCGTTAAATCACTCCATACTCAATGATCAACTGAAACAGAAAACCTGTATTTTATAAATTCATATCCAATGATTATACTTTTTTATCCAGCAGAGAACCCAATAGTTCATCCGCTGTTTCAATAACCTTACCAGAGGCAAGTACCTGATACTTGTTCATTTTCATTGCCACAAGATCAGTTATCGGATCCGTATTGCCTTGCATTGCTTCTTTACTCGCAAGATTTAGCGCATTTTTCTTTAAGCCATTATAGCCTGTCTGCATACCGCTTTGAGCAATAGTTAAAAGTGTGGTGTCAATCATAGCGATCATCCCGAAAAATAGGTGTCAGTTTTACTATTGGCGTCCAATGAAATATATAATTTAGAATAATATCAGCCACAACAATCCACTATTAACACTTCAGTAGATGCTATGCTAATGCCTCATAGTGTTGTTGTATACGTTTAACATCATCCATGCTTAAACTAAAAAGCCTAACTAACTCATATTCATTATTAGATAGTTTTTTACATTTAAAAGCCATCAAATGAGCCATAATATTACGGCAATCGTCCTGTTCTTCAGGACTTAATTGAGTATAAGAATCCGTTAATAGTTGATAGTCAAACAAGTCTGGAAAATCTTTTACTGAACCATCCATCTGTTTATCCAATGCCACAATTAAATAGTCCAGATTAATATTATAGGAACCATAGTATTCAATGCGCAAGGCTAATAGACGGATCACTGTTTCAATATACATAAGCGTTCGCTGACCGGAGTGAATATCAGCTAAGAGCTTAAGGACATAGAGCCTGCCTGAAATACGAAAGCGCACTTCTTTAAGCACTGCTCCTTGAACCCAGGCATCCCAAGCACCCGTTATTAGGGTGGCAATAAGTGGCGCATAACTTCTTAAGCCCACCCGAGTTAATATTTTTCTGGCAACTAACTTAGCTAACGCATTACTGATAAGGACTTTGGCCTTGTATAAGACCAGAGTCAGCCAGTAATGCTTGTTAATTTGTCGATAAGGGTTTAAGCCAAAACGTTTGATCTTAGGTTCATTGAGTTCTAAAACAGCTCGCACCAGTGAGGCTTTTACTTTTTTACTAATGCATTGATGATCATTGATATTGGCAATATAGCATGCGACAACATAAAAACTTAGGTGAAATAATAACCAGAATTCCAGACCCACTAATACCACATTAATGGCAATTAATAAGCTCAGCAACTTGCCAGAAGAAAGCACCTGTGCAAGATCAGAAAAAATGGTCAGATCGGCTAAGACAATTAGCAAAGTAATGGCAAAACCAATCACAAACGATAAAGCAATAGCAATGCGTGTTAATGATTGAGTACTTATTTTTTTTAGAAAACAGGCAGTTGAGTTTACATGCCGATTAATATAAAACAAGCCCCAGCGTTCTAGTATAGTCATTATGTTATCTTATAATGGGCATTAAAAGGGCATTGGAAACTGATGCATAACACTAGAAATATCACTGAGTGTCTCATCATTTAAGCACACATCAAAGGCCTTAATATTTTCTTTTAATTGCCTCAAAGACGTGGCACCAATAATAGTTGAACTCACACCATCCACTTGTTGACACCATGCCAAAGCTAATTGTGCTGGCGTTAGTTGATATTTGTTAGCAATATGCTGATATTCTTTTACGGCCTCATTGACGACCGTATTATCACGAAACAAGCCATTGCGTTGCTGGGTGCTCCAACGACATCCTGTAGGACGAGCACCATCAATGTATTTACCACTTAGAACACCACCGGCCAAAGGTGACCAAGGTAAAAAAGCCACCTCATTATGTACACAGTTCTCAATAAGATAGGGCCAGTCTTTTGTATGCAATAGATTAAATTCGTTTTGAATGGAGACCATACGAGGTAAATCATGCATTTGAGACAAACTCAAGTATTCATTGATCCCCCAAGGTGTATCATCAGAAAGACCACAATAGCGGATTTTTCCAGCCGTAACACACTCACCTAAGGCCTGTAAAATTTCCAACATTTGTGATCGGTGTTGCTCGCCATTCACATCACTAAACGTAATTTCTCCCGGCCAGTGTTTCGCAAAATGGGGGACGTGCGATTAGGCCAATGCAATTGGTAGAGATCGATATAGTCTGTTTGCAAACGCTCTAGAGAGGCATCAACCGATTGAATAATTGCCTCAGCATTAATATCACCACCGCCTCGGATCCACGGTAGACCATTACCAGCAATTTTACTGGCTAAAATAATCTCACTACGACGCGTGACATTATTAGCCAACCAATGCCCAATAATTGCCTCTGTTTTACCATAGGTTTGTGGTGAAGGTGGAATGGCATACATTTCAGCTGTGTCAATAAAATTAACACCTTGTGACAGCGCATAGTCAATTTGCTCATCCGCATCTTGCTGAGTATTCTGTAAGCCCCATGTCATACTACCTAAGCAAATAGATGAGACCTTTAAATCACTACGACCCAATCGTGTATAGTGCATGAATTCGTTTCCCTAAGGTTGAATGAATGTATTCATCATAATATCAAAGATGTGTTGCTTATGTCGTTAGTTTGCGGTAAATATCAGATACTTTCAAAGGTAGTGAATTAATGTCTTCAATGAGTGCATAATTAGCAGCACCATACATATGAGGCAGGTAATCCCCTGCTTCTTTATCAATGGTGATGCAATAAACATGAATGCCTTTTTGACGTGCTTCAAAAAGGGCTTGCCGAGTATCTTCTATACCATATTCACCTCGGTATAAGCCATCATAGTCTTCTGGCTTACCATCAGATAAAGTGATCAATAATTTGGTTTTTGCCTCTACATCCTCTAAGAGACTACTTAAATGGCGTATGGCAAAGCCCATACGGGTATAATCTTTAGCACGAATAGCACTGATCCGAGCTTTTACTTTAGCACTATAGTCTTCTTCTAAGTGTTTGATATAATAAATCTCACAGCGTTTACGAGTCGTGCCGGAAAAACCATAAATTGCATAACGATCCCCCAAGGTTTCTAAGGACTCACAGAGTAGGACTAGGGCTTCCCGTTCTGCCTGATTAATCCAACCTTTAGTTGAGCCACTCATATCCACCATAAATACGACAGCAATATTACGTTCTTCTCGTTGCATTTTAGTAAACACATGTTCACTCAATTCCATACCCATACTTAATTCAGCATAGCTTTGCACTAGGGCATCAATATCAATATCATCCCCATTCACTTGCCGTTTGAGTAATTTTTCTTCACCTCTAAGGGCTTCAAAGTTACGTCTTAATGCTTGGACAACAGCTCTGTTTTTTACCAGCGTTTGGCTAACAAAGTCATCATAAATAGGGTTCACGTTAACTTCTCTAACGACACACCAATTCTTTTTATATTGTTGACGAATATAATCCCACTCATCATAAAAATAGGCACCTTCTTCATGATAAACACCCGACCAAACATCTTGGGTATTTTTTTTCTCCTTATTTACGGCATCAGCATCATAATGGCCAGAGCCAGCAGCAACTAAATATTCCTCAGGGATCTCACCAATATCCCGAAAAATACTGCTCATTAAGCTCTGCACATCATCAGGTGGTGTCATTATTTGGCCATCAAGACTTAATTCAAAGACAACATTATCATTTTGTGATTCATCCTGTATTTGTAAAGTAAATACCGTTTCAGATGAACGACTATCTATCTCGTCTGATAGTTCAGGAGCAAGGTGCTGATAGTCATTAAGCATTTGTCCTAGAGCCTCTCGAAAACACGTTTTTTCTTCTTGTAAACGGTACGCTTTAATCTCTTGCACTTTAGTAGGCAATAGCGATCCTTGAAAAGAAAAAGCAACACCATTCAAACAGGTATAAGAGTGTTCTAATAAATCAAGACTATCTTCGATACTGGCATTTTTTTGTGCCAAACATTGATAAATATCATGCCAGTTTTTATTATCCCGCAATTGATAAAAGGTACTCAAAAAAGGTTGCACCTGACGAAAAAAACCGGGTAATTCATATTTGATTTTTATGATTAAGCGAATGGATTCAATGCAATGAAACAGCGTAAGGGCTTTATTATAATCAGGATAGTGACTCAGTTTATCTATGAGATCATAACGCCAACTGGCAAACCAATTTTGTGCCCAATGATACACCACCAATAATTTATAAAATAAAAAATTATCTTCTTTGCATGGGTATTGAGCAATCATTTCTGGCAAGAAAATACATTCCGTATCGGTATAGGTATTTTCTATATTCAGTGAATTACTTGATTTGATGGTTAATTTTCGTCCATTTAAACCACAGACAAAGGCACTGAGCAGTTTTTGCTTATCTTCAAGCACAACCCCTTGTTGTTTTTTAAAAAAAGTCTCCGCAAAAGTTTCACTATTTTGTAAAATTTTACAGGAAAATTGCAGACCTCGCTCATCATAGGCTTGCATTGCCTCAATGGTCCATGCCTGTAAGGCATCCTGTCGTTGTTTAAAAAAAACACATGCAGCAGAAAAGCTGGCCGCATATTGATAAGCAAATTCAGCATTTGTGGCACTAATAATTTCCACCCAGTGCAAAGCAAATTGTTGTTTTGAAGGTTCTAAAGAAGCGATTTGTTGCGCAGGAAGGGCTGCTGAACGCCGAAAAGAAAGTACCGGATCTAAAAAGCGATCCAGTTGTTCTTCCAATTCATCCGCATTAAGTGCTGGTGAAAGTTCCAAATGATGTGGCTCAGACATGGGCTAAATCAGGTAGAGGTCAAAAGAGTGAGGCACTGAGTTCATTAATGGCTAAGAGCATTTCAGCATCATCCGTTAGCGCTTGTGCAATCGCTCCTTTACAAGCTGTAACAGGATCAATCCCCTCTTTTATCAATAAAGCAGCATGCACCAATAAACGGGTACTGGCTCCTTCATCTAGGCCACTGCCCTTTAAATTACGTGTCATATGAGCGAATTTAACCAGATTTTTGGCCAGTTCAGCATCAATATTAGCTTCATTTTCTAGAATTTTTTGCTCTATGGTACTACTGGGATAATCAAATTCTAAGGCCACAAAACGTTGTCGGGTGCTTTGCTTGAGATCTTTTAGCACACTCTGATAACCAGGGTTGTAGGACATGGCCAAGCAAAATTTATCAGATGCTTCTAATACCACGCCTCGTTTTTCCATCGGTAATACTCGTCGATCATCGGCCAATGGATGAATAACAACGGTGGTATCTTTTCGTGCTTCAACGACTTCATCTAGGTAGCAGATAGCCCCTGAGCGAACCGATTTTGCTAAGGGGCCATCGACCCAAACCGTCTCACCACTGGTAATTAAATAACGCCCGACTAAATCAGAGGCCGTGAGATCATCATGACAGGAAACAGTGATTAAGGGACGTTTAAGACGCCACGCCATATGTTCCATAAAACGTGTTTTGCCACAGCCTGTTGGCCCTTTTAACAAAATAGGCAATTTGTTTTTATAGGCGGCTTCAAATACGGCAATTTCATCCGCGACGGGCTCATAATACGGCTCATCTATTATAAAATAATTTTCGGGTAACACTTCTTGAGTGAGTAGTTCCACTATGAATACATCTCTATTGATAAAAAGGCAGCACCCATTTGTTTATGGGTACTCAGTGAGCTAGGGATAATTTAGGCGTCTTTAGGAATGCGGATTTTTTGACCAGGAAAAATAAGATCAGGATCTTTAATCACTTCTTTATTGGCTGCAAAAATAGCAGGGTATTTATTGCCATCACCATAAAATTCTTGGGCAATTTTCCACAAAGAGTCACCTTTTTGAATTTCATAATACTGTGTTTCTGATACGGGTTCTGCTTCAGGCACAGCAAGCTCTGATGCTTCAACGGTACTGATCCCAAACGCATTACCGACCATCAAAATAACTTTTTCCATGGCACTGCTTGAGTCAGCCTGTCCTTTAATAACGGCCGTATCTCCTTTGACTTCAACACTCAGGTCATTTACCCCAGGATTATCTTGCTCAACATGTTCTTTAAGCTTACCGCCGGCATCATCATCACTGCCAAAAATTTTATTGCCAATTTCTTTTGCAAAATCAAAAAGTCCCATAATAAGATCTCCTATAAAGTGTATAGTAAATAGAATGGATTTATATCCAAGTAAGAATTATAACGACTTTAAATCGTGTTGTCTTAATTAAATTATAAAAAACAAACAGGCATAAAAAAACCCCAGAAGCTGTCTGAGGTTTTTTACTTTAAGTGGAAAAAAATTAACCTTATAAAGGTTTTCTTCTCCTGATAAAGGACAAGCCAATTAAACCAAAGCCTAAGAGAGCAAGGGAAGCTGGCTCAGGTACAGGTTTAGGAGCACCTGTATCTGCAGTTAATAAGTTTTCAAACATGATAGCATTATCATTATTGCCCACATTTCCAACTCTATCCCACACATTTTGATCTGTAATTAAAAATACAGAACCAGATCCAACAATATCAAAACCCATCATGACAGAGTTTAAATCTAGACCCAACATCAAAGCCTCGGCATTTCCAGTAAGATTAACCAATGGTGCAAATGCTGCATATTCATATGTATCAACACCAGCCGTTAAATCATGATCTAAAATCTGACCACCTGAGCGAGTCGCAGTATGCCAACCACCATCAAAAACATTATTTACAATTCCCATTTCTACGCCAAGAAATGATAATGCGGTATTAATTCGATTATTTTCAGCAGGAGCGTAAGAGCCATGTTCACCCATAAAAGCAATCCGACCACCTTGACCTAAATAATCACTCATTGCATTTAATTCTGCAAGGGTATAGTCATTAGCTGGCTGCACGGCCCAAAGTAAATCAACATTTGTTAAATCATTTGTGTCTAGGTTCCCTGTAATAATGTCTGATGAATGCCCTGATAAACCATCATAAAAATTATCAATAATGCCTAGATTGAATCTTTCACCCCAAACATTAACAACCCCAGCCGAAGCACTTGATGATAAAATAATAAGTAGTGAAAAACTGATTACTTTAAAATCCATTCCTTTAAACATTTCCATATATATTTCCTTGTTATTAATCCATAAAAACTATTAGTGCATTCCATTATGCAATGCACTACATCCTTAGTGCACACACGATAAAGCAAAAATTGAGCCAAAAAAAGAAGAATATTACTATGTAATAAAATAAATCGACACTTAATTAATCTCAACAACAAGCAGTGTTAAAAAAGCTGACATACCAAAATGCAACTATTATGAATACATTCGTAGCAAATTGGCGTATATAATATAATTTTTCCAAATACACATCCAATTTACCTTTTGAAAGTTGTAAACAAAACTGACACTTTATTTTAAAATCATTTTTTTATAATAAAGCATTTCAGCAATAGACTCACGGATATCATCCAAAGCCAAATGGGCACCTTTTTTCTCAAAACCATCCATCACTTCAGGATACCAACGACGGGCTAATTCTTTAAGGGTGCTGACATCAAAGTTACGATAATGAAAATACGCTTCCAATTCTGGCATCCAATTGGCCATAAAACGGCGATCCTGACAAATGCTATTACCACACATGGGAGAGACACCTTGGCCAACATACTGACTTAAAAAATCAATCGTTTGTTGCACCGCATCCGCTTCATTAAGGCTACTGTCTTTTACCCGTTGAGTCAGTCCTGATTGGCCATGATGAGTGGTATTCCAGTCATCCATTTTTGCTAAGGTTTCATCGGATTGGTGAATTGCCAATACTGGACCCTCTGCTAAAATAGTTAACTGGGCATCGGTCACAATGGTGGCAATTTCAATAATTTTATCACTCTGGGGTTCTAGTCCTGTCATTTCTAAATCAACCCAAATTAAATTACGTTGGTCTTGTGTCATATGGTTTTTCCTTAATCGTTTTCGCCACTAAAATGTCTATTGGATATTACTTATTTTTTCACATAATAAGGTATAATCTTCGCTTAATCATTATTTTTAACTATTTTTTGATCCTTTTTAGGACTTGCTTTATTAATAGATAGGGAGTTTTATGCCGATTTTTAGTACATTGTTTGTTTTTATGGTGATGGTGTCTCTTGGCACTCATTTTTGGCTGTCTATAAGACAAATAAAGCATGTTAAAAAACATCAGGATCAAACACCCGAAGCCTTTGCCAGTAAAATATCCCTAGCCGAACACCAAAAAGCAGCATCCTACACCATCGCCAAAGAAAAACTTGGTCTTATTCAGCTAATTATAGGCACCATACTACTTTTTATCTGGACATTAGGGGGTGGTCTTGAACTACTGGATCAATTTATTCGTTCCTACCATCTAAACCCACTTTATTCAGGTGTTTTCTTTATTTTACTATTAGGCTTTATCTCCTCCTTATTTGATATTCCCATGGCACTTTACTCAACATTTGTATTAGAGGAAAAATTTGGTTTTAACCGCACCACATTTAAAATATGGCTGATTGATTTAGTTAAGCAATCCATTTTAAGTCTTGTTATTGGTGTCCCACTCATACTCGTCATTCTCTGGCTAATGAACAGCGCAGGCTCACTCTGGTGGCTCTATGCATGGGCAGTCTGGACAGTTTTTGGTTTTGTGATGATGTGGGCATACCCTGCTTTTATCGCCCCTTTGTTTAATAAATTTACTCAATTAGATGATATTTCATTAAAGCAACGCATTGAGGCACTGATGACACGTTGTGGTTTTCAGAGCAAAGGCATTCTTGTTATGGATGGCTCTAAACGTTCGAGTCATGGCAATGCCTATTTCACGGGCTTAGGTAATAATAAGCAAATCGTCTTTTTTGATAATTTATTGGAATCTCTTGATGAAGAAGAGGTCGAAGCTGTATTGGCACATGAATTAGGACATTTCAAGAAAAAGCATATTATAAAACGGCTGGTATCAATGACCTTTATGACTCTAGCAGGCTTTGCTATTCTTGGATGGTTAATGCAACAAGATTGGTTTTATACCGGCCTAGGCATGAGTGAGGCTTCAATTTATGCCGCCTTAGTTTTATTTAGCATTGCCTCACCTGTTTTTACCTTTTTTCTCAGTCCCATTAGTGCCATGATAAGTCGCAAACATGAATTTGAAGCCGATGACTATGCCGCACAGCAAGCAGATGCCAGTAAATTAATCGATGCCTTGGTGAAGCTGTATAAGGATAATGCCAATACCTTAACCCCCGATCCTTTGCACTCAGCGTATTATGATTCACATCCACCGGCTCCAGTGCGAATTGCTCATCTACAACAATAACAAGAAATAACATAAGGAATTAGAATGAAATTATCACACACTATTTTACCTGCTGTATTTTTTACACTACTTAGCTCTGCTACACAAGCTGCAAATCCTGCCCATGGAAAGGATCTTCATGATGCCAATTGCCAGTCCTGTCATGCCTCACTAATGGGTGGTAATGCCAATAAAATTTATACCCGTGCTGATCGTCGAGTAAGCAGTCTCAACGGCCTGAGAAATCAAGTGACACGTTGCAAAACAACCGTAGGGGTTGCTTGGCCAGATGATCAGATTGATGATGTGGTTGAGTATCTTAATAACAGTTTTTATAAATTGTAGCACCTTAATTTTATGGCCAAACGCAAACTCAATCGCCGTCAGCAATGGCGCATCCAAAAAATTCAAGATGAACGCTTAGCCCGAGCAAATAAAAAACAAGCCAAAGGCCTATCTGATGAACAATTCAATACCAGAGTACATCAGAGTACACCCCATCAGGGAATCGTTGTTAGCCACTTCGGAGCAACATTAGATATCGAAGACAGCCACAGTCAGACAATTGTTCGTTGTGCTTTACGACAAAATATTGGCTCGCTTGTTTGTGGTGATAAAGTCATTTGGCAAACACTGGATAATGCGCCCACCGAAGAGCAAATACAGGGTGTTGTCAGTGCCTTGGAGCCTCGTGATAACATTCTTGCTCGTCCAGATTTTACTGGCCAAATGAAGCCCGTAGCAGCCAATATTGACCAACTTTTTATTGTTACCTCCCCTATACCTGAGCTTAATGAAGGACTCATTGACCGCTATCTGGTGGCTGCTGAACTGTCTCATATTCAACCGGTTTTGGTCTTGAATAAAATTGATACCTTAATTGCAGAACAAAGAAGCATCTTGGAAAAACGCATTGCTATTTATCAGCAGATTGGCTATCCCATTATTTATACCAGTGCCAAAAGTCAGGACGGCATGACCAACTTATTAGCACAATTAGCAGGCAAAATCAGTGTCTTTGTTGGTCAGTCCGGCGTGGGCAAATCATCCTTAATCAATGCCCTCCTCCCTGAGGCACAGATTAAAGAAGGTGCCGTCTCTCAGGCCACCAATAAAGGCACTCACACCACCAGCGTATCACGCCTATATCACATTCAAAATCCCCTCTGTGCAGAACAAACCAGCCTGATTGACTCTCCTGGAGTACGTGAATTTGGTTTATGGGATATTAATAAAACCGATGTCATTCATGGTTTTATCGAATTACAGCCATACATCAAAGAGTGCCATTTTCGTGACTGCAAACACGTAAACGAACCTAATTGCGGCCTACTTAAAGCACTTGACGAGCATAAAATCAGTCAGCAACGTTTTGATAGTTACCATCGTATTGTGACCTCTATTGATTCATAAAAGACAATCATTTGAAATATTTAATAGCAATTAAAGGTCTTTGTATTATGTAGCTAATATCTTATTCTCAATTTATTTTATAGCTACTCAGCATATATTCCACATCCAGAGTATTAGATTGGTAATCCCATGTTACAGGGGTTTATGAAAACAAGGATGTTTTCATTAAAGCGTTACATGGATGTACTTGAGCGTCCCCTGAAACATGGGGTTTCCTATCTGATACGGATATTGGCTGAGCAGATACTTTATTTTTAACAAACGGGCTTTACTAATGACCTCCTTATTCAGTAGCAAAAAGATAATGATTATATTGACCTTTTGGTCAGTATTATTTTCCAGCCAAGTATTTTCTCAGCCTCAACAACAAGGCATACAATGGCATGAGTGGTCTAATGACAGCTTTGCTTTAGCAGCACAAGAAAATAAACTCGTCCTATTAGATATCGGAGCACAATGGTGTCAATTTTGTAAGAAAATGGAAGCCGTAACGTATAAAGATCCTAAGGTTATTAATATTATTAATAACCATTATATCGCCATTAAAGCTGACATTGAACAAAGTGGTGATGTGCAAATGCTCTATGGTAACTTTGGTGTTCCGGGCACCATCGTCCTAACGCCACAAAGAGATGAGATAAGTAAACGCCGAGGTTATATTGCCCCCCAGCAAATGCAATGGCATTTATTAGGAACCTTGCAAGATGCTCCCGATAGCATTGCCAGCAGTAAATAATAATTAGGTCAATATGATGGATAGACGATCCTTTCTTGTTCGTAGCAGCACTCTAGCTGGTTCTTCTTTATTTAGTACGATGACCGCCACTGGTGTTGTGAATGCTGCGATACCTAAGCATAATAGCGATGATTTTATCCACCATAAAATCATTAGGGATTTTACTCAATCTGACTGGGCAAACATTGCCACGGTGCAAAGCCATTTGTTACCTTCTGAAAATGATGCACCTGGGGCAGTTGAAGTTAATGCCTTAAGGTATTTATATGATTTTCTTAACAACCCAGAAACAGATCCAATAGACATCCGTTTTATTCATACGGGTGTACGCTCATTACAGGCCATGATAAATACCGAGCAAACGAATTTAAGCTTAATGGATCAGTCCATAGAGCAAAGAGAAATCACACTACGGAAATTTGAAAAGCAAGCAGATGGTGGCCGTTGGCTTGTTAATATTTTAAATTATGTACTTGAGGCACTTTTAACTGACCCCGTTTACGGTGGTAATCCTAACGGTATTGGTTGGCAATGGCTAGAACATCGTGCAGGCGACCCTCACCCACCAATGAATAAACGTTATTGGTTACTATAGATTTATTGCTAAGTAAGCATTCAACAATAATATTTTAGAGAGTTTCAATGAATCATGATTATGATATCTGTGTCGTAGGCAGTGGTGCTGGTGCTGGTCCTATTATCTACACCCTTGCCCATGCTGGTTACAAAGTTCTGGTATTAGAAAAAGGCCCATGGTATACCGAGGCTGATTACTTTAAAGATGAGCTAAAAACCTCCTTACGTGGAGGTTATACGCCGGATTTAAGGGATGAACAACATGTCATTGAACTAGAAAATGATGATGGTAGCTGGCGTACTTTTCCGACCTATCAATCCAATTGGAATTTTTGGAATGGTAGCGTCGTAGGTGGTTCCAGTAATTTTATGAGCGGTTTTTTCCATCGTCTTAAGCCGAATGATTTTAAACTACTCTCAACCTATGGCCCCATTGCAGGTGCTAATATTGTTGACTGGCCTATTTCCTATGATGATATGGAACCTTATTATGACAAAGTAGAAAAAGTGGTTGGTGTTTCTGGCCGAGTGATCGATCACCCTTTTCAAGAACCTCGCAGTTCCAAAGATTTTCCCTATCCCCCCACTCAGGAACACCCAATTGCCCAACATATTGATAAGGCATGCGAACGCCTTGGTTTTCATTCCATGCCCATGCCAAGAGCCATACTGTCACAACCCGCATTAAACCGTAATGCCTGTGTGTATAGTGGTTTTTGTGGTAGTTATGGCTGTGCCAGTGGTGCCAAAAGTAGCTCCCGTGTTGCACTCATTGACAGCGCTCTGGCAACCGGTAATTGTGACTTACGCCCAGAATCTATGGTTACTCATATGCAAAGCGATCACAGCGGTAATGTTAGTGCCATTGAGTACATTGATAAACATGGTAAAAAACAAGGTGTGGATGCAAAACTCTATGTAGTCGCCGCACAAGCCATTGAGAGCGCACGACTATTATTAAATTCTACTGGTCCAAAACATCCTAATGGCTTGGCAAACAACCAGAATCAAGTGGGTAAAAATCTTATTTTTGCTGGGGGTGGCGCAGGCTCAGGAAGACTGACCTATGATAAATTTTCTGATGAACAAGTCAGTCAACTCAAACAATTTGGCACCTTTGTCAATCGTTCTTTACAAGACTGGTATGAAATTAAAGATAAAAATCTATTTAAAACCGATGCCCCTCAAAAAGGAGGCACCATTGATTTTGTCCATTTACACCCGAATCCTGTTGCTAGAGCCACTCGTCAAATCCGCTCTAATGGTGGCCTACTCTGGGGAAAACCATTAAAAAATCGCTTAAAAGAGCATTTTACTAAGGGTCGTTATATTAAGGTTGAAGCATTTTGTGATTGGGCACCCACCGATAATTCTCATGTCACACTGGATCCTAAAGTTAAAGACAAATGGGGCTTGCCTGTGGCTAAGATAAAAGTCGATGTGCATGTACAAAATCTACGTGTCGGCTGGTTTTTAGCCAATAAATCAGGGGATGTGTTACGAGAAATGGGCGCCGATAATGTCTTATCCTTTGCCTCTGGTGTTCCCCCGACCAATCTAGTAGCAGGGGCTTGTCGCTTTGGCAACGATCCCAAAACATCCGTGCTTAACTCTGATTGTCGGGCACATGATGTGGACAATCTTTACGTCACCGATGGTAGCTTTATGCCAACGGGGGGAAGCGTGCCACATACATGGACCATTTATGCCAATTCATTTCGGGTTGCGGATATTATTGTTGCTCGATTGGGTGGCAACAAAAAGCCAAGTGACTTGGATTTTGGATAAATAAGTAATCAGTCATAGGTAGGTACTTAAGCATTTTTGAGGCAGGATAACTCTGTATTTACTACGCAAGACGCCGTAAATCCATCTATGGAGGCTTTATTGCCACATCCATGTGGCGAAAACTTCCTCCGTAAACACAGAGTTATCCTTAAGTACCTACTCATGAGTAATCAGTAACTAAATGATTACCTCACTGGCGTAATCGTTGGTGGGGATATTGGAGTAGGTAAACCTGGTCTGGGATAGACAGCTTGGTTTTTGTCTCGAATATCAGGATTAAACTGAGTTTTATAATAGTCCTTCTCTTTATCATCCTTTGTTTTTGCACGTTTTTTAGCAGCCTCTAATTGCTGCATTCTTCTATCATGTTCTTGTTGTTTCTTAGCTTCTCTGGCTTTGTCTAATTCTTTATCTTTAGCAATGATCGACTCCAGTTTGGCCTTACTTTGTGCTTCTTGTTCAGCGGTTCGTTTAGGTATGGTAATCTGTTGAACTGCTTGCACATCCCCTTTTTGCTGATCAGTAAACTCTGTCACTCCTGAATCATTTTGATATTGATAGACATTTTGTTCCGCAAAAACGGCCAAAGACATAGCCAGAAAAAATATCATAGCCATCAACTGCAATCTGTTTTTATTTATTAAATTATTCATGTTCTGAAATTCCATTCGATAAAAATTAGCGGTTCTTGTAGCCTAACATGATATCACCACTTAAACCAAAGGCACCATTTTTATATTCAAATTGCCCCACTTGAGTCACACTATCATATTGATTAAGCGCGTACTCTTGAGCTGAATAAGCAAGATGAATCGCTGCAATATCTGAGGATTGTAGATCGCTAATATGCTGTTTTGCATTGTCATCAATAGACAACAATGTTAGTTGCTCATATATTTTATCCGATGAATCGATTTTGCCATCATGGTTATCATCATAAGATGCTAATTCAGCAAAGCCATGTTGATAACCATTATTATCACCAAACAGTTCTTTACCACTATCAATAAGCCCGTTACCATTACGATCATAAGCTAAAAAGGCATCACCTCCATTGATAAAACTCAGCTGTTCTTGATGACCATCACCATTGATATCAAATAAAATACCTTTGACAACACCGGTAGTTTGTAGGCCATCACCATTTAGATCCAAGGCCAGAGGATCAGAGCGTGGTATTTTTTCTTGTTCTATTTGGGCACCCGTTTTTGAGATAGATAAGCTTGCTCTCTGTTCACTTTGGACAAATAAATTACTAGCTTGCTCTGAAATAAAGACACTATCATTAATATTACTCTTCTTATTATCCGTTGTCTGTTGAGTATTTTTTTTATACTCACCTTGCTCAACACTTTTATTGGACATCATTTTACTAATAATTTGAAAGCGTACTGATTCATGAAGATCATTCTCAAGTTGTTCTTTTATATTAACAACACCCGTTGTTTGAGCTGAATGGTTCACCCCCTGACTCAACAAAGAGTCAGGCTCCCTTTCTTTGTTGGACACTAAAGGTTTATTATAATGTGTCGATAAAAGAGTTGATGTTGCAGATAAATTTATCATAGACAGATCCCAAAAAAATAAAAATACACCATACAC
Organism: Gammaproteobacteria bacterium; assembly: GCA_015488755.1. Classification (GTDB taxonomy): domain Bacteria; phylum Pseudomonadota; class Gammaproteobacteria; order GRL18; family GRL18; genus GRL18. Next base: position 79,521 of record WFNB01000014.1, read on the forward strand.
TCTTAGCGTCCCAATAAGGCCTAACTTAAATATTTCTAATTTTAAACTACAAAAGTTCTTTTTTTTGCTATAGTTAGGCCATAATCTTAGATTAATCATTCATTATTATGTGTTGTTCAGAACATTTATATGCCAGAAAATCAGCGTTTACAACAATTTATTAGCAAAGCAGATAGTACCATGCTACCTGTTTTGCCTCATACCTTGCAAAGTCTTAAAACGGCTCTGGAAAAACCTAGTTTTAATTACCATCAGCTTGATACGATTTTACAATACGATCCTGCGTGTATGATTAATTTACTCGCCTATGCTAATCGTGAAATAAATAAAGAGTTTGATAGGGAAATCAGTCAGGTTGAACATGCGGCCATGTTTCTAGGGATGGATCGCTTAGAACAATTTATTGCTAAAATTTCTTCACTCTATAATATTGCTAACAAAAAAATAGCCGATAAGCTTGCCCGACTGCAACATAGAGGGGTTCATGCTGCTTTTCAAGCATATAATTTTGCTCACTTGATCAATGATTCTACGCCTAATGAAGTCTACACGAGTACGCTACTGACTCCTCTTTCTGAGTTGGTTTGCTGGTTTTTAGAGCCTATTAAAGCACAAAAGGTTGAACTGCTGGTTTATCAAAAAGGTAGTGACTATAAACAGGCACAGGAAAAAATATTTGGTTTTTCATATCATGATTTAGCACAAGCACTCACTCATCAGTGGCATATCCCTCATCTCTTTTTACAACGACAAGAAATGGACGCCCTAGATGACTCATCAAAGTCCTTAAAATGCATGTATCTTGCTGAAAAATGTAGCATATTAGCAGAAAGTGGTTGGTATTATGAGGCCATGTATGAACAAATAGCACGATGCTCTGAACAACTCCATTATAGTGAAGAACGTATCACTCAAGAAGTCCATAAAACAGCTATTGATATGGCACATAGCGCACAGGAGTTCTATCCTATTCAAGACACATCCAGTTATCTGGCATTATTACCCGGAAAGGTTCCCTATACACAAGTTATTGCGATTGAAGAGAAAAAATCCGTTCCGAAAAAAGTAGCAAAAAAAGCCCCTCAAAGAACAAAAACACCCAGTATTCAATTAATACCATCAATAAATGATTTCCCAAGCTTGATCCGTTTGACAGTTGATGCTCTATTTGAGACAAATATCTTTAGCCGAGTTGCTTTTATTATGCTAAGTAAAGATAAAAAAACCTTGCAGGTGCGAAGTTTGAAAGAGCATAAATTAGCAAGCGCACATAATAAAGTCTTTATCACAACTTTATTAAGCATGCAACCGGCTAATTTGTTTTCTAAACTATTGGCCAAGCCACAGTCGGTCTTTATTAACAAACTCAATTATCAGAAATTTTCTCCCATTATCAGTGCCGATATGAAAAAGATGCTAAATACTCGGGAGTTTGCAGCAAAATCAGTTCATGTAAAAGGTAAACCTATTGGCTTATTTTATATTGACAAACACCCCTTAGAAGATGGTATAGAACACACATTAGAAACAACTGATTTTAATCACTTTAAAAAAATCTGTGCTCTGTTTGAAAAACAATTAAAAAATTTAAGCTGAAATAGTAAATATTTTCTTGCACAATAGAGTTCATTTACGATTCTTTAACATTCAAATTGAACAAAATAATGCCTCCAAGCTTTCTAACACCTCAAAATAATATCAAGATGAACCATTATGTCTTTTAACAAGTATATTGTTCAACGTTGTTATGAACTAGAAAATTCTAAATTTTATCAAAACAGCAAGAATTTTTTTTATAACTTAATTGATAATCCGAATTCAAAAACCCGTCCCTATTTTGATATCGTAATGATTTTTTTAGTCATCTCAAGTGTCTATTTAATTATTTATGAAGTTCGACATGACCTCGGTACTTTCGGTCAATTATTTGAGTGGTTTGCTGTTAGTGTTTTTTTATTAGAATACTTATTACGACTCTGGCTTTATAATTCTACTCACAGGATTATTATTGAGCATTATGAAAAAGCTGAATTTATCGGTCACCCCTTTTCCTTATCTAAAGCAATTAAAGAGATATTGGCTCTTAAGTGGGATTATATGAGTCAACCATTGGCAATTATTGATTTACTTGCCATTATTCCCAGCTATCGTTCACTACGATTTTTAAGAATTTTTCTACTATTTCGTCTATTTAAACTGTTTAGATATGTCCATAGCTACAATGAGTTTATTAAAATACTTTTTGAAAAACGCTTTGAATTTTATACCATTTTTATTTTTATTACCTTTATTATATTTACCTCTGCCACGGCCATTTTCTTTTTTGAAGCAAAGGAAGAAGGTGGTGATATTAATTCTTTTTTTGATGCTATTTACTGGGCACTGATCACATTTACCACGGTAGGTTATGGTGATATTACCCCAAAAACAACAGAAGGCCGAGTTATCACCATGATTCTGGTTTTTTGTGGTCTGGCAGTAGTCGCCTTTATCACGTCGGTTATTGTTTCAGCTTTTAATGAAAAAATGGGCGAAATGCGTGACCATCGTGTTTTTTTAGATCTTAATAAGAGCTTAGGTTCACACACCATTCTTTGTGGTTATGGCCGTATGGGTTCCGTTGTAGCAAAACATTTAGCGAAAGCAAAAACATCATTTATTATTATCGAAGCCAATCCAGATAAGGTCATAAAAGCAAAAAGAGCCGGTTATCGAGTCATTGAGGGCAATGCTGAAAATAGCGACTTGCTCAAAAATGTCGGCATACTTAAACAAGCAGAAATGATCCTCTGCCTAACAGGCAGTGATGTTATTAATGTCTATATAACCCTAACTGCACGATATCTTAACCCCAAAATACATATTATTTCGCGTGCCAATCGAGAAGACAGTGTACGTAAGCTCAAGCAAGCAGGAGCCAATCAAACTATTGTCCCATTTAAGATTGTTGGTCTTATTGCGGTTGAATTTATTGGCCAGCCAGTTGCCTTTGAAGCCATTCATGATATGCTATCAGCTAAGCATGGTATTGGCTTAGAGACTATTAGTGTACGTGAAGACAGTCAATTAAATGATTCCTATATTCGTGATATTAATTTTCTAGAATATAGGCTGCAACTCTTTGGTGTTATTACCAAAAAAGCACGCTCCAGTAACTCGATAAAAGCACCATTTAATTTAACATCCCATTGTTTTTATTTTAATCCTGAGGCTCAATTTCAGTTACAGGCAGGTGATATTATTTTGGTCATTGGGCACCAATACAGTATTATTCATTTTAAAGACAAAGTAGCATTGGGTAGCTCTCTAAACTAAAATTACTATGAAAAAAAAGAAAGTATTATTATTTGGCTGTAATGCATTAGTTAATGAAGTAGCCGGACAGTTAGACAGCCGAGGTATTGAATTTATTATTATCTCTCAAGATAAAGACTGCCTAAAAAAGCTGGATGCTAACAAAAAGAATGTTAAACGAATTGATTACACCGATGATGAACAACTGAAAGCCATAGGTATTGGCACAAATGTTGACACCATTTTTAGTTTTTTTGAAGAAGATGCCAAAAATGTTTATTTAATTATTTCTGCTAAATATATCAATCCTGACCTACTGATCATTACTCTTAGTCAATCACCTGACTCAGCAGAAAAATTACAAGCAGCCGGTGCTGACAAGGTCATTGATCCCTACAAGTTTAGTGGCCGAAAAATAGTCAATATGATCAAAAGACCATTAATTTCTGAAACCATTGAGCATGTTATTTTTGGTCAAAGCTCCATCAATATGGCTGAAATTGTGATCAATCAACAGTCCTTTTTAAATGGTCTATTACTGCAAGATGCGCAATTATCAATCCATTATAATTTAATTTTATTAGGTATTGTAGACAGGCAATCAGGCAATGAGTTTACCTTTAAACTCAGTAATATTCACTATAAGATTAAAGCGGGAGACTTACTGGTAGTTATTGGTTCTAGCGATGATATTGAACATCTCAAGGCAGATATTTCTTAATAAAAGGGATACTGATTTTTCTTTGTTCCACCAAACTTTCATAGTCCAACTTATCTAATAACACCATCAGTTCTAACATACTGCGACTCACATGGGTGAGTAGGTAGTGCACCACGTCATCCGTTAAGCCAAACCCTCTTTGTTGTGCTCGAAGTTGCAACGCCTTGACCTTGTCATCATCAGATAAGGCTTGGCACTGATAAGTTAGCCCCCAGCTTAAACGAGATTTTAAGTCGTTTAGATGGATGTCTAAATTAACCGCATTAGCATTAGCACTAAGTACCAAACGTCCTTTATTATCCCGTATACGATTAAAAAAATGAAATAAGGCTTCTTCCCATTGTGGCTCACTAATAATATTATGGATATCATCAAGACAGAGTAGATTCATATTCTCTAAACCAGTTAATATTTCATAGGATAATTCAGGAGAACCATCATCCTTTACTTGCAATGGGATATAGAGGCAATTAAGCCCCAGATTTCGATAATGCTCGACCATCGCTTGCAATAAATGACTTTTACCACAATGATGTTCACCCCAAAGAAAAATAAGCTGTTCATTATCATCAAGTAGGGAGAAGATAAGTTGCTGATTTTGACCAACAATAAAATTATCAAAGCTGGCATTTTCAGGTGCTTGTAAAGACAGAGGTAATTGATTTTTCATAGTTATATGAGAGTTTGTGGTATCATCATAATCATGATCCTATCTATTCGTCATTTACATTCAACCTAACTAAACCAACACTAGCCTATTGAATATTATGCTTGGTCAAAAAAGTCAGTCTATTCCATTACAGACAATTAATCACCCCATATTTAAAAAAAACAAACTGACATTACAATTATTAAGATTGGATCAAACCGATCCTATTATATCTGGTAATAAATGGTTTAAATTAAAATACAATCTTGCTGAGGCAAAAAAACATCATTATAGCAGTTTACTCAGCTTTGGTGGCCCCTATTCTAACCATCTGCATGCACTCGCATCCGCAGGCAAAGCCAATGGTTTTAATACCATCGGTATTGTACGCGGCGAACAACACCGGCCTCTTAATCCAACCTTATCCGATATTACTAACGAGGGTATGAAATTATATTACATCAATAGAAAAACTTATAGAAACAAACACTCCACAGAAGTTATTAAACAGATTAAAGCGATGATCCTCAATGAGGATCCATTCAACGAGTATCAGCAGGCTGATCAATTTTATCTGATTCCTGAAGGGGGAACCAATACATTAGCACTACAAGGTGCTGCTGAAATTGCCTCTTATATACCTAATAATAGCCATTATGTCTGCCTTCCCTGTGGTACAGGGGGTACTATGGCTGGGCTTATCACTGGACTGACCAAAAACCAACAAGTGAGCAACAGAGCATTGCAAGCCTTACCCAAAGTACTTGGCTTTGCTGCAATGAAGGGAGGGGTATTTTTAGAAAACACAATTGCACAACTATTAGCTCAATATACACGTTCTGAGCAAGAATATTCTATTAGAACAAGTAATGGCATAGAGCAAAGACCAATATGGGAGATATTATGTGACTGGCATTTTGGTGGTTTTGGCAAAATGGATAACGCTTTAGCATTATTTATTAAAGCATTTGAACAAAAATATTCAATCGAACTCGATCCAATCTACACAGCTAAAATGATGTATGCTATTGTGGCTTTGGCTGAGGATAACTATTTCCCTGTAGGCAGTCATATTATTGCTGTACATACAGGAGGCCTGCAAGGTAAAAGAGGCATGGAACAACGCTATCAAGCTCTATTATCCAACTAATAATAAATTTTTCTTTTACATCCATAAAAAGGAGGGCTACTACCCAATGAAACTCACCCATACTATTTTAGGACTGTTTCCAAAACTGAATGATGCCATTGGTAAGGATGGCGTTAATATATTGGATCATTGCCAACAAATGATCATACCAGAAGGTACAACGGTATTTCATCAGGGCGATCAATGTCTGAATTATTTATTGGTTATTTCCGGCTCAGTAAAAGTCATTACCCGAGCTGAAAATGGTCGTGAAATTGTACTTTATCATATTACTCAGGGTGGCTCTTGTGTCTTAACAACCAGTTGTTTAATCTCTTCTGAAGATTATCCTGCTGAAGGTGTTACAGAGACCGATGTTGTTGCTCTTGCTATACCAAAATCTATTTTTGAGCAATACATGGGAGAATCCAAGGCCTTTCGTAAACAGGTTTTCCATTCCTATGGTGACCGTTTAATTAAGCTTATTACTCTGGTAGAAGAAATTAGTTTTGCTAAACTCGATATTCGTCTGGCAAAGTTTTTACTAGAGCATGGTTCTGTCAATACCCCCATTCATACCACACACCAAACTCTGGCTACCGAGCTAGGTTCTGCTCGCGAGGTCATCAGTCGACAGCTAAAAGAATTTGAAAATAAAGGCTGGGTGCAACTGAGCCGAGGAAAAATTGAACTGACCAATCATGATGCTCTTGCAGCCCTGCTACCTCTAAGCAAGAACTTTAATTAGTCTTCACCCGCACATAGAAAAATGAATCAATTTAACTTTTAAGTGACATTATCACTTAACGTTTTTTCTATCTCTGGCACAATAAACTCACTTAATAACAAAATAGTTTTTTGGAGCTTATATAATGAAAAATGTCGGTGGAATAGATAAGATTTTACGTATTGTTTTCGGTGTCGCCTTAATTGCCTCAACTTTTTTAGTACCCGTAATGAACCCTTGGGGTTGGGTAGGTATTGTGCCATTACTAACGGGTCTATTTAACTTTTGCCCTCTTTACCCTTTATTGGGTATAAGCACTTGCAGTAAATGTAAAGATTAAATAAAGAGGCTCTCTTCAATTTAAAATAAGTGTCGCCAGAAATCTCCTTGTTTCTGTCTTGAATTGAGTGTTCTTCAATTCGCTATAGCCATATTTCTCCTGATGTGGCGATAGCAAGGTGTTTTTTAAAATGCAACCTCCCCCCCATTGCATATACTATTTAAAGAACACCTTGCTATAACCACATCTCCCGCTCTATTCAACTCACAACAATAGTTCCAATTTTTCTTCGAAAAAAACATTGTCAATTAGTTAAAAGCAACATCATAATATATTAATATTATTGATAAGGTAACAACCTTTTTTACTACTACTTACAGCACAAATTCTAGGGTTTTCCTTAATATTTACTTATCCTTTTTTTGATTTACAATCTATAGGCAATAAGAATAGTAAGTCTAAGTTTGATTTAAAGTTACAAGAAATACAAATAGTCATCGGATGACGCATCAACATAATAATAAAATAATAAATGGGGCACACGCTATGTCTTCTGTTAAAAAAACTTCAATTAAACATATAAAATATCTAACAAGCCACTTTGCTTTTCCTACATTTTTAGCTCTTTTCAGTATCCAAGCACAAGCAACAAGTTCTTGCAGTCAACTTTATGAGCAAAAAGACTTTAACGCGGCCGTGCAACAATGTACCGAAGATGCCAAACATAATTTGCCATCAGCAGATTTTATTTTGGGTAATTTATATGAAAACGGCTATGGTGTAGAGAAAAACACTAATAAAGCACTATCGTTCTATAGAAGAGCTTTATTAAACAATAATGTTGATTCACAAATTGCTCTGGGTAAATATCACACAAAAAACAAAAATTATCTACCAAGCTATGTTTACTTTTCCTTAGCAGTATCAAATGGCAGTTTGAATGCTCTACTGCTTCAAGATAAAATAGCAAAAAATTTAACTGCTCAAGAAATTGAACAATCAAATGAATTGCTTGAACTTCTTAACAATGCCATTGCTAATGAGAGACAGGAAGTTGCTGCTAATTGATCACTGAGAATATGACTAATAGTACCAGAGAATAGTTTTACAATAAGTCTATTTTCAAAAAGTGCTTTGGGCATATAATCAAAGCACTTTTTTACTCTAGGTTTCTTATCTATAAAAAACCAATTTGTTTAGGGTGATAAGTGTGGTCGCCTTTATTGATATTGACAGCTTTCCTATTAAAAAGAAAAAACTCGCCAAAAAATTGAAGATATTGTTACTTGGTATTAGAATATTTTGTATTAAGTCCTACTAAGTACTCTAGCTTTTCTTTTAGTTTAATTTCCAAGCCTCGGGACTTTGGCTGATAGAAAATAGTCTGTTGCAATTGAGGTGGTAAATACATTTGCCCTGCTGAAAAGGCATCCGGTTCATTATGAGAATAACGATAGTCTTCACCATAATGTAATGATTTCATAAGAGCGCTAGGCGCATTACGCAAATGGACAGGCACATCTAACGTACCAGATTCTCTCGCACAATCCATTGCATCATTAAAGGCAGTATAAACTGCATTGCTTTTAGGAGCCAAGGCACAATAAATAGCGGCTTGGGCAATGGCTCGATTACCCTCCTTTGCACCTAAACGCTCAAAGGCATCCCAAGCATTAAGAGCCACTTGCATAGCCCTTGGATCAGCATTACCAATATCTTCTGAGGCAATCGCTAATAAGCGCCGAGCAATATATAAAGGATCACAGCCTGCATCCAGCATACGAGCCATCCAGTAAAGCGCACCGTCAGCAGATGAACCACGAACCGATTTATGAAAAGCAGATATCTGATCATAAAATAAATCACCACCTTTATCAAAACGCCGTGTGGTACCCGATATTACTTGAGAAATGGCATCTGAACAAATAGTATCATCATCACGTAAATCCGCTGCAATTTCTAATAAATTTAATAAACGCCTAGCATCTCCATCTGCTGCCATAACTAAGTGTTGTTTATCTTGCAAATCAATATGAATAACTTGTTTACCTAAACCTGTTTCCTTATTGCTTAAGGCTAAGTCCAATAATTGCAGTAATTCTATCTCAGATAAAGACTTAAGTAAGTAAACTCGTGCTCTGGAGAGCAAGGCATTATTTAGTTCAAAGGATGGATTTTCTGTGGTTGCACCAATAAAAATAAAGGTACCATTTTCAATATAAGGCAAAAAAGCATCTTGCTGAGACTTATTAAAACGATGCACTTCATCAACAAATAAGATTGTGCTTTGCTGATAAGTCTGCTGATACTGTTGAGCCTGCTTAATTGCCTGACGAATTTCTTTAACGCCAGAAAGCACAGCCGATAATGATAAAAATTGTGCCTGAGTATAGTGTGCCATTAATCGGGCAAGCGTTGTCTTACCAACCCCAGGAGGCCCCCAAAGGATCATTGAATGCAATTTACCTGTCTCTAAGGCTATTTTTAAGGGTTTAGCCTCCCCAAGTAAATGGCTTTGACCAATGTAGTTGTCCAAATCAGCTGGTCGCATCCGCTCAGCGAGTGGTTTAGAATCCAACATTTTGTCATTATCTATGGTCATTGAGCGACTATCAGAGAGTAAGTCTCTTTGTTGGTAATCTCCCGTCACTATTGCTCTGCTGCCCCAATAACATCAACACCTTCTGGGGCAATAAAATTAAACTGGCGCAGAGCAAAAGGTTTATTAATTTGAATATTTGAGAACTTTAGCTCAGTAACTTGACCAAAGCTATCATACATCACCATTTGCATTAATTTTGTACCATTAAAGGCTAATAATACCCGTTCAAATGTCATTTCTTCTTTTTTTGCAAGTAATTGCACCCAATGGTAATCATCTTTTGTCTCATTAATAAAATTGCTCACATGATAGTGCTTATAGACATTGGTGTTACTACTGAGCAATAAGGCGGGGGAATCACCAATACCTTCATCAAGTGCTTTAATACTAACCTGTTCTAATTCCACATCATAAATCCAAATAGTTTTACCATTAGAGATGTATTTTTGTTCAGCGGGTGAGACGTATTCAAGAATAAATTTATCTGGACGACTGAGCGTTAACTGTCCATTAGATTGTTCTAATAGTTTGCCATACAAGGTTTTTACCGTTTGTTCAAAATCAACTTGCATTGTTAATGTCGTTTGAAAGAACTGATCCAAGGCTTTATTATTTGCATAAGCAGTATTACTGGTGCTGACAAAAATAAGAAAAATACAGATAAAAAGTTTTTGCATTATAAAAGGCACTCATAGTTAAATAATTAGCAGATAGTATACAATTAATTTACCGACAACTAAAAAAAAAGAAGCACTTATTTAAACCTAAATAAATCAGTTGAACCTACTGCGAATGTCCATAGCACTGAATCTACAAGACTTTCTAGAACATTTTGACTTCACCCGGGTGGCTACGCCCCGAAGGAAGTGCCACAACTGGTGGTATTTCTGAAAACGCTGTTCTGTGCCAGAGAAAAAGGACGGGGGCAGGTCAAATATCTGACTGATGAAGTGATGGAAATACCAGTCTCAGCTATAGAAGCCTTGCATAAGGAAACCATTCACTTATATGATAAGTCACACCCGGCTAATTAAAAAAGCCAGAAAACGAGAAGCACTTATAAGAAAGGAAGACTGCGCTTAATAGCAGGTTCTTTTTCTAATCAATAATCCCATTAAACATAGGACAAAAAATGTACCGATTTTTTATGAGTTTCATTATCTTTATATTAATTACTGTTTCAGGACAGGCTTACTCAGAGACACTCCGGGTGGGTGTATCAACCAATTATCCACCGGTGATTTTTAAAAATAATGGAGAGGTTTTGGGTATAGAAGCCGATCTTGCCAGGGCAGTGGGTAAACAAACTGGTATGGATATTAAATTTGTTGAAATGCCCTGGGAATCACTGGAAACGGCATTAAATGATGGTAAAATTGATGTGGTTATGTCCGGAGTGTCCGTGACCAGTAAACGTCAGCAGCGGGTTGATTTTAGCAAACCCTATATGGTAATTGGGCAAATGGTGCTTATTAAAGCCGACAATATTATGACTCTGTCGTCTAAAATGTCCATGTATCAGTCTGGTCGTCGCTTTGGGGTGGAAAAAAACACCACGGGGCAGCATTATGTAAACGACACATTCCATGCAGCTAAAATTATAGCTTTTGATACCGTGGAGCAGGCTATAGCCGCTCTTAAAGCCAATAAAATTGATTATTTTGTGCATGATGCACCGACTATCTGGAAATACACCGTTCTGCCTAAAACTCAGGATCGGGAATTATTCGGTCTTTATGAATATATGACTGAAGAACCTCTGGCCTGGGCGGTTAAAAAAGGCAATACCAAACTGCTGGAAAAATTAAATTCAGCTCTGGCAAAACTAAAAAGCCAGGGACTGGTCAATCGTATTACCAATAAATGGATCCCGTTAAGAATTGAAGTCGGGAAATAAATAAAATGTCAGAACATAATATTACCCTGAACTGGGAAAAACAGACGGAATCATTTGATTATACTGCGTACAATCGTGATCACACCTGGGATTTTGGTCATGATCTGGTGGTTAATGCCTCCTCAGCCCCTGAATTTATGGGAACGCCTGAATATGCCGATCCGGAACGTGCTTTTGCTGCGGCATTATCCAGTTGTCAGCTATTGTTTTTTATTGCCATCTGCTCAAAAAAACACCTGACTGTTCAGCATTACAGCGATAAAGCAACCGCCTTTCTGGAAAAAAATGACCAGGGCGAACTGATCATCAGCAAGGTGATTTTAAGGCCGGAAGTCGTGTTTGCAGAGGGAATAGAGCTTAGCCGGGAGGCGCTGCTAAAAATTCATCAGCAGGCACATGAACGCTGTTTTCTGGCCAGATCTGTGCGTTCCGAGATAATGATAGAGCCTGTGTTTAATTGATGTTGTCATTTCCGGCTGCATGCCGGGCCGCACGCCTGGCTTTGCGTTTTTTATAATGTTTAACAACATGCAGGCGCCAGAGCAGTCGGATAGTGGCATAACCCAGTACTGCACTGATCACTCCAAAGATAAAACAGCCCAGTAAAAAGGGTTGCCAGATCAGATGAATTTGATGGCTGAACCAGTCCAGTGTCAGTTTATAATCACTTTGTAATGCCTCCTGCCCCATGACCCGGGCACCTACCAGATAGGCTGCGTAAAATAATGGCGGCATGGTGATGGGATTGGAAACCCAGACCAGGGCCACCGATATGGGTAAATTAACGCGCACAAAAATAGCCACGGCAGCAGCAATAATCATTTGTGAAGGTAAAGGGATAAAGGCAACGAATAAACCTACGGCAAAGGCACCGGAAACCGAACGCCTGTTAAAATGCCAGAGGTTGGCATCATGAAGTAAGCTTCCAAAAATTTGTAAATGTTTATGCTCCTTGATGGTTTTATGATCGGGCATATATTTTTTTATCAGCTTTTTTGGCATAATACAGATAACTTTAGTTTTAAATTTTTGGAAAGCAAGCAATGCGCACAGGGATTGTCGCGTTTTTGGCTGGAAATATGACGCTGCTTTATCTGCCGTATTTCCCCAAAACATCTATTATTCTGATAGTTTCTATCTTACTGTTGATTTTAACAGGCTTATTATACTGGGTTAAAAGAAAATATCTCTATTTAACCCGACAGTTTCTGTCTTTGTGTTTTTTGAGTCTGTGTTATGCAGCAGGTTTTGTATGGACCGCATTATATATTGTTTATGCACTGCCTGAACTTGATCTGAAACAATTAGAAGGTAAAACCATACGAGTTAAAGGGCAAATTGTCTCCTTACCTCAACCGTCCTTTTCCAGCACATCTTCCTATAAAAAAGCACTAAAAACTCGCTTTGAGTTTAATATTCTCTCCAGAGAAGTGGAACATAATGGCGCTGTGCTTCAGGATAAGCAGTTTACCGGTAAAGTACGTTTAAGCTGGTATGGCGGTTATCAGAAAATTGACTCCGGACAATTCTGGGTACTGGATATTCGCCTCAAAAAAAATAATGGTCTGCAAAATCCCGGGGGCTTTGATTATGAGCAATGGTTATATCAGAACCATATTCAGGCCAGTGGTTATGTGCTTAAAGGTCATAAATTTAAAACCATAGAGACTGCTTCAGGAACACAACTTAGGCAGACTATTGCTCATAAGCTGGATAAAGCGCTTAAAAACAACCCCTATAAAGGTCTGTTTAAAGCCCTGGCCATAGGCTATCGAGCTGAACTGCCTGATAATCAATGGCAGATTTTTTTTCGTACCGGAACCAATCACCTGATTGCCATTTCAGGTTTACATATTGGTCTGCTGTCAGCACTGGTATGGTCTCTGGTATATTATCTGTGGCGTCGAAGTCAGATGCTTAACCAGATCATCCCGGCAGTATTTGCTGCCGGTAGTTCGGCATTGCTAATGGCAAGTTTTTATGCTGCTATGGCCGGTTTTGCTATTCCTACCCAAAGAGCACTGGTTATGCTTAGTGTGGTTTTTATAGCCGTCATGTTTAAACGGGAGTTTACACCGATTTACATTGTGCTCTGGGCATTATTAATTGTATTAATAATGGATCCCCTGAGCAGTCTGTCAGCAGGTTTCTGGCTCTCTTATGGTGCGGTAGCCATTATTATGCTGGCTATTTCTGCTCGTCTGTCACATAGCCGGGGAGTCCGGGCAAAGATCAGCAGCTTTGTCAGAGTACAATGGGTTATATTTATTGGCCTGCTGCCTTTAATGGCCATATTGTTCAAACAGTTTTCAGTCACTGCACCGCTGGCCAATCTGGTCGCTGTACCGCTAATGAGTCTGTTTATTGTACCTGCCACCCTGTTTGGCACCTTGCTGAGTCTAATATTTCAGCCGCTGGGAATGCTGCTGTTTAACCTGCTGCAATGGCCATTAGATGCCTTGTTCTGGTTTCTGGCTTATCTCAGTGAGTGGTCAGGCAGTCTGTATTATATTCCGCAACTATCTTTATGGGTCATTCTGCTGATGATTGCTGGTAGTTTATGGCTGCTTATGCCCAGGGGCTGGCCTGGACGAAGTTTAGGGATACTATTGCTGATACCGGTTATTAATATAACCGCGCATAAACCACCAGCCGGGCAGATAAGGCTAACCATGCTGGATGTGGGGCAGGGGCTGGCTATGGTCATACAGACCCGGCAGCATACTATGGTGTACGATACTGGGGATAACTATTCAGCACAGTTTAATATGGCAGACAGTGTGATTATTCCATTTTTAAGATCACGTGGAATCAGACACATTGACCGTTTAATCATCAGCCATACGGATCGAGATCATGCAGGCTCATATAAGGAACTAATTAAGCATTTTTCTGTGGCTGAAATCATCTCCGGTGAAGCATCTTCGGATTTCTTTGATAACTTTAAAAAGCATACTCACAAGCGCATCAGTCAATGCCAGAAAAATGATAAATGGTGGTGGGACGGGGTATTGTTTGAAGTACTGTCACCGATTATAGCATCACCTTTAGCAGAAAGTCTGCGGGTATCAGGGAATAATAAAAAAAGCAGCCAGAAAAAGAATAATAACCAGTCCTGTGTTATCTATATTACGGCTCAAAATAAATTTAGTTATCTGCTAACTGGGGATATAGAGAAAAAAGTAGAAGTTAAACTGCTCAAAAATTATCCGGATCTGACAGTAAAAGTTCTGCAGGTGCCTCATCATGGTAGTAAAACATCATCCAGTGCCTCGTTTTTAAGCAGGATAAAACCACAGATGGCGTTATTTTCTTATGGCTATCGAAACCGGTTTCGGCATCCTTCAGAGAAAGTAGTTCAAAGATATCAGAAAAAAGGGGTAAAATTGTACTCAACGGCCAATGGTGCTATTGATATTAAAGTGGATTTAACCAATAATTCACTGTTGGTGACACAGCAACGATTAGTCAATAAACGATTCTGGCACCGTGACGCAGAAGCGTTTTAAATCAATACTCATTGTAAACTCAATAAAATTAGGAAAATTCGTGTTTGAATTAATTGTTTCCGGCGGCTGGATGATGGCCCCGATTATTTTGTGTTCTATACTGGCCTTCACTATTATTATCGAACGGTTCCTGACATTGCGAGAGCAGAAAATTGCCCCCTCAAACCTGGCCGAACAAATTATCAAATGGCATCATAAAAAGCGCATTACTACTGAAATCATAACAAAATTATATAATGATTCCCCTCTGGGGCGTATTCTGGCGGCGGGATTGCGCAATATGAACGGTTCGCGGGATATTATGAAGGAAAGTAT
>WFNB01000015.1 GCA_015488755.1 Gammaproteobacteria bacterium
AGAATGTTTATTTTGTAAAAATAATTTTATCATGAGCTACTGCTTAATAGTAAAATATTGTCTAATATAATAATTATAAATTTCTTTATAACGCCCCTTGTTATGGAGTATTTTTAGCCCCTTATTAAAATCATCTTTAACCTGTTTATCAATAAAAGCGGTACGATACTTTGAGGCTTTAAAAATATCATTAAAGATGACTTCGCCTTTTCCCTTCACCCGCCCTGAGGCAAGTAATTTATTTCTAAAATATTTAAAAATAGCTTCATCCATCACAGCTACCTGAGTACGCCCATTTAATAACATTAATGTCTGAATTTCTTGATTGGCTAATTCTTTATAATTTTTATTCACTTTCACCGTTTCACCAAACAGTTTACCTAAATACAATGATGCATTTTGAAAGGCGACCACATCTAAGTATGCCAAATCACTGAGTGCTTCAACTCTGGGGCCATTTTTTCGAGTAATTGCATAGTTATGATATTGCATGAAATAATCGGAGTAATAAGCATTTTTTAGACCTGAATTTTTTTTGATAATAGAGGTTGCTTCTACCTGCCGTTGTTCAAACATTTTAAAGCCACGTCCAATAGGTAAAAAGACAGGAATTACTTTATAGCCAGAAAGTTCAAGTGATTCTTTAACAATATCAACCACAATACCAGTGCCATTTTCAAAGACATAAGGTTGGGTGTAAGAGCTAAAAATAACTCGGATATTATTATTTTCAATGGCAGAAACAGAAGTGGGAAACTGAAAAAGAAATAAAAAAATAAGTACGAAGCGCTTCATATCATTTAGTACCGCATTAAGAAATAATAGAGTAATCCTCTGAATACAGATTAATTATACTATTTCTTATAAGGTTATAATAGTTCTAATTAAGAATATTGATATATTCTTATATATAAGCTAAAATGTTACTTCCTCTCCTTTCTTTAGTAGCTTGTAAAGCTATGCTGATTTTAATAGTTTGCGGACATTAGATAAATGACGCCGACTGACTTCTAAGCCATAATCAAGCCCTTTTATTTTTAATACGGCTCGGCCATCTGCTTGTTTTTCCAGAGCTTCAATCATATTTTTTCGTATCAGAGCATTACGATGAATACGCAAAAAAGTATCACTGAATTCTTCCTCAAGTGATTTTAAGGTATCTTCTATAACCGTTTCAATCACCACATTATCTTGATAATATTTTACGGTTGTGTATTTATGATCGGCCAAAAAACAGACGATTTCTTTGACCGCAATTAATAAAATAGAGCCTCTGATCTGAGCACTGATATGACTTCTATGGGGTATTTCCTGATTCTGTAAGCCCAATTGTTCTAATTGTAGTTTATTCAGTTTACTGCAATTGTCGAGTGCTTTTTCAAGGCGTTCTTTACGAATAGGCTTAAGCAAATAATCAACCGCTTGGGATTCAAATGCTTGTAAAGCATATTCATCATAGGCTGTACTAAAAATAATTGCTGGGGGATTATCTAAGCCCATTAGATGCTGTGTTGCTTCAAGCCCATTCATGCCCGGCATGCGGATATCCATAAGCACAATATCCGGCTCTTCATTATTAACTTGCTCAATTGCCTCTAGCCCATTGGCTGCTTCAATTAGGTAATAACGAGTATCAATTTCTTTAAGAAGAGAAGCTAAACGTTCTCTGGCTAGGGGTTCATCATCAACAATAAGAATTTTCATAGTGGCTATTAAAGGGCTGATTTTTTTTGATACGGAAGGCTAAGGGTGACACAATAAACATCATCTTTCTCCTGACAAGCAATTAATGCTTGGCCGTGGAAATGAGCATATAAGCGTTTATTAATATTATCCAAAGCCATTTTATTTCCTTTACGGTGTGCCGTATTGGTACTACTTGTATTTTGTAGCACGATTATTAATTGATTATGTGTGAGCGTACCCGTTACTTTAATTTCACCGCCCTTAATTTCAGGCTCAATGCCGTGAAAAATAGCATTTTCTAATAAGGGTTGGATTAACAAAGCCGGAACCATCGCATCATCGGGAATGTCATCTACTTGCCATTGCACAGATAAACGCTCACCCAAACGTTGTTTTTCGATATCAATATAACGCTGACTCAGTTCTTTCTCTCTTGCCCAGCTAATCAACTCATTATCTTCTCTAATAAGCATACGAAATAACTCAGCTAAATCTTCGGTGATACGTTCCGCTACTTCTGGTTTTGTGCGTGTTAGACTGGCAATACTATTCATGCTATTGAATAAAAAATGGGGGCGAATACGGGCTTGTAGTAGTTTTAACTTTGCACTATTTTCAGCCTGAATTTTTAACCGCCATTGATGTTGAATATAAAAATAACGCAAAGCCAAAGCACTAATAATGGCACCAATAGACACATTGTGAAATAAAAATTCCCAATGACTGACATCTGAAATCAGATCAGTAATTTTATTTTCAATCATTACATAAAAGGTAAATTCACTGAGTAAAATGATCATAAATAGCAAACTGAAATAGCTAATAAAGGCAACTGTTTTATTAGAATACTTTTTTGTTCTAGCTCGTAAAAAACATAAGCTACTGCTACACATTAAGCCATTCCATTGAATAAACAAAGAAATTAGAGCTAAATCATTCCACCGTTGTTGCTCTACATTTAAAGGAGCCAGAGTTAAAATAAAAGCTAATAATTCGCCCATAATCAACACGGCAAAGACCACTTTGAACGAGCAAAAATTGGGTAAGAATAATGACTCTTGTTCATTATTGTCTTGCTTTAGCTGTTCTGTCGGCATATTCGAATGTATTTTCAATGACTTTTAATTCTGGCTATCACAGATATCTGATGCCACTGAGCTTAGTCTATCCCAGAAAAATAATCTGTGAAAAGATGCATAATTTTATAATTGTCTGATTATTTTACTAAAATTCAGTTTATAATGGCCGTTTTAAAAATCCTTTTGAGCGAATCACTCCTTTTTATTATAGCGAACATACACTATGGCAAAAACACAGCAAGCCGAAAAACCTTGGAATGGCCGTTTTACTGAGCCAACCGATGCCTTTGTAGAAGCATTTACTGCTTCTGTCACCTTTGATCAACGTATGTACCAACAAGACATTGCTGGCTCTATTGCCCATGCCAAAATGCTGGCTCATATTGGGGTACTCACTGAAGCGGAGCGAGATCAAATTATTGATGGTCTGGGAAAAATTAGAGCAAAAATTGAAGCAGGGGAGTTTAACTGGTCCATTAAGCTTGAAGATGTTCATATGAATATCGAAGCAGCACTGACAGATTTAATTGGTATTACCGGTAAAAAATTACACACGGGTCGCTCTCGAAATGATCAGGTGGCAACGGACATTCGCTTGTATTTACGTGATGAAATTGATCATATTGTCGCAGAGCTTAAACGTTTACAACATGCGCTTATCGATCTGGCAGAGCAAGAAGCCGATACCATTATGCCTGGATTTACACACCTGCAAACCGCTCAGCCGGTGACTTTTGGGCATCATATGCTGGCTTGGTTTGAAAATCTGGAGCGTGATCGCAGTCGCTTTATAGATTGTCGTAAACGTTTGAATATCATGCCCCTTGGTGCAGCCGCACTAGCAGGAACCACTTACCCAATTGATCGCCACTATACGGCTAAAGCACTAGGCTTTGACGGTGTCTGTGAAAACTCATTAGATGCCGTCAGTGATCGGGACTTTGCCATTGAGCTCACGGCCAATGCTGCTTTATTAATGACTCACTTATCTCGTTTTTCTGAAGAGTTAGTATTATGGGTCTCTGCACAATTTAATTTTATTGAACTCAGTGATAGTTTTTGTACCGGCTCATCCATTATGCCACAAAAGAAAAATCCCGATGTGCCAGAATTAGTACGGGGTAAAACGGGTCGAGTGAATGGCCATTTAATCAGCCTGCTGACCCTAATGAAGGGGCAACCTCTGGCCTACAACAAAGATAATCAAGAAGATAAAGAACCCCTTTTTGATACGGTCGATACACTCAAAGGCAGCTTAAAAGTGTATGCAGATATGATGCAACATGTGACTGTCAATAAAGAAGCCATGCGCGAGGCGGCTATTCGTGGCTTTTCTACCGCCACCGACTTAGCCGACTATCTGGTGCGTGCCGGTGTAGCCTTTCGTGATGCCCATGAAGTGGTAGGTAAAGCAGTACGCTTAGGGGTTGATAGTCAACGTGATTTGGCAGAATTATCATTAGAAGAACTGCAACAATTCTCCAAGGAAATTCAAGCCGATGTCTTTGATGTGCTGACCTTAGAGGGTTCTGTCTCCGCCCGTAATCATATCGGCGGTACGGCACCAGAGCAAGTACGGGCAGCCGTTAAACGTGCTCGAGAGAGGATTGCTTAGGTCATCAATTACTGAAGCTCACTAAGATCACGCTAATAGACGGACTGCTTGCTTTTATTTACTAATAGTAAAGGCATAAGTAGGTACTTAAGGATAACTCTGTGTTTACGGAGGAAGTTTTTGCCACATGGATGTGGCAATAAAGCCTCCAGGGATGGATTTACGGCGTCTTGCGTAGTAAATACAGAGTTATCCTGCCTCAAAAGTGCTTAAGTACCTACCTAATATAGTAAGGGAGAGATTGAATGAAATATGCACTATTTTTATTATTAATAAGTGGGAATGGTGATATACAGTCTTCACTTGAACGATTCAATACAATGGCTGAATGTAAGGCTGTAAGTAATCATATTTATAAAGAGGTTGAAAACACAAAAAAACGTATGTTTACGAAGTATGGTGTCAATAGTAAAGTTGAAGTAAGTGCTGTTTGCAATCGTGTAAAATAAAATTATTCGCACAAGCTTTGGCAGATCATTAACTGTTCACCATATTTCTGAAATAATCATTACTCGACTGTTTTTAAGCAATAAGGTAACTACTTACACCCTACATTATTAATTTTACCAGCCAAAGCCATTTGAATAGCAATCAGAGGATTATATCCCTTATTTGCCATGGTCTGCAGATAACTTGAAATTCGACAATAAGCCTGAGCATATTGAAATGTTCTAAAACAGCCGG
>WFNB01000016.1 GCA_015488755.1 Gammaproteobacteria bacterium
CCAGTTTCATCAAGTCGTGTGGGCAGATGTACATACATGCTGTTCTGTCCTGACCTTTACAGCCATCACACTTTTCTGTGCGTACGAATGTTGGCATTTTGGTTTCCTTATTGCGATGTTAAACTAAAATTTGAACTAAAAATAGTAATAAACTAAGTTGATACTGCCTTTCAGCGTAAAGACGTGATTATACAGAAGGAAAATATGAAAAACTACTTTAGTTGTAAATTATTTTAATAGAATTAAAACATACTCGGCATTAACAAATTGGGTTGCATACTTTCCGATAATGGAAACCGATAATCCACATCTGAATGATGATTATGTTGCTCATATGCAGAATTAAACAACTTTGAACCTTGAGAGAAAGCACCTAAAGTTGGAGATAAGTTATGTTGAATGCTTGGAAAATTTATAGCACCATTATGATACGCACTTAGCGTATCTGATGAATTATAATTGGGACTTAAATGGCTATAACCTGGAACCATATTTCTAGGCGTAATAATACCAGGAACAGTGCCTGGTAGAGTTCTTGGCACACCGTACATCGGTATAGCCACATAACGAATGGGCTTGACACTTTTCCTTTGCTTTTGATATTCCATCAAAGGTGGTTTCTGCAAAGAGTTACTATAAGAACCTTGTTCAGCATAAAATTTCCCCCTTCTATTATCATAAGTATTAACTAAGTCACTTGGATAAAGAATTTGGGAATGCTCTTGATATCTATCAGATTTTCTTTGCCATTTCTGCTTTGTTAATACCTTTGAGGGTGCCGTATGCATTTGCTTTGTTCTATATGATGAGGGATTATAATAAGTCGCCTTATGCTCAGAAGATGCTTTATTTTTGGGCATAATATAAGAATACTTTTGGGAATATCTTGGTGTCTGGTTTAAGGATCGAGAATTTATACCTAATTTATTTCTCGGATAATCAACAGGATACTTATTTGTGTTGCTATTATAATCTTTATTTATTTCTTGTACGTATTGAGGATATCGCCATTGGCGTTCTTTTATATAGCGTTGAGCAAGCTGTTGATCAAATTGAGCCTGCTCAGACTGATCAACAATATCACTAGGAAACATATAATGCTCTTCTGCAAAAAGAGGGGATGTAAGCAAACAGCATGTAATAAAAAACAAGCCTCTAAACTGTTTGTCAATCTTTAACAACATTTGCCACTCTCACTATAAGTTAATGATACTTGTAATAATTATTTTTGTTTAGGTACATATTTAAATTTTAAAAGCCATTGCCAGAAATATCCACCGGCTAATTCAGAGCCTGTCTGAATATAATTAAATACATTAATATTACTTATCGTCCAATACATTAATTGCATACTTTCTTTTTCACCGCAAATAAGCAGCTGATCATGCTCTTCAATCTGAAAATCATACTCAGGTAATAAAAAATTATCGTATTTCACTGATTTTTTTACTTCAAAAAATTCCTTTCTTGAAACAGCTTTCGTATTTCGTTTCCGCCGAACTAATAAGACAACGCAATTAAGCGATTTATCCCTATCCCTAGGATGACGGGTTATTTCTTGAATAGTAATCTTATTTTTATGCAAAAAAAACATCACAGCAGGTGTCTGGCTATGAGAAATTTTAATCATCCATGTTGTTGCCATATCATCAATGAAGCTACTAATACGACTGATTAAAATATTTGCCCACTCATCTTTTTGCCTCCTTGCTAAGGATAAAAACGTTGATAGCAAAGGTGTTTTAATAATAGAGAGGATTTCTCCTGCAACAATGCTTGCGGGCTGCATAACAAAATCTAATTCGGCTTTTTCAAATACCTTTTTATTACGGCTATAATTCTGTCTAGCAATAGAAAATAACTTTTTTTCTATGTCATCAGATGGTTCTTCATCTACATCTGTTGATAAATAGTCAGTATTTTTTAAACAATACTTATTATAATGCGCTTTTTCACGAGCCTGACTTTGATGGTAACGCTTTAGCTCATCTTGTGCACTAAGAACAATGGATAAATTATTGGCATCATTATCGGTTCCAGCAACAATAGCTGCAGCATCTATAATTTTAGCTTCTCTCAAGGTCACAGATTCAGTTCCCCGACCAACAATAGTACCTTCTGGTGACGCAGTAGCATCCGGTTCAGCCTCAATAATGACTGTTTTAACGCCAATATAACTTAAATGTCTAGAAATAGCTTTGCCAAAACGCCCATAACCACAAATCACCCATATTCCTTTAGGGGGCTTAATTGGCTCTTTTCTTACTTGATGATAGGGATTTGTCAGCCATTCATAAATAAGATATGCACTAGGTGAACGCACAGACAAGGCCAGTCGTCGAGCATATATTTCATAGGGATTAATAATATGAGAAGTACCAAAAGAAGCCATATTTGCGGCAACCTCTCTGGTTCCTGCTCGACACACAACCATGAGATCATCATGGAGCATTTTTTTCTTGCTCAGCAAACGTGCTGTAATAGCAATTTTTAGATTCACAGAATCTTTATTTGTTAAAGCAATTACTCCTTGACAAAAATCATGAGTTAAACCTGCTGTTTCCAGTACTTCAGGAAAGGCTGCATTGGCAGCTAATGCTGGGATGTCAATATCAGGCTCATCAATTTGTAAATTATCAATGCGCTCAGGATCAGTATCCAAAACAACTGATAAAATATGGTTAGCCGATAGCTCATGGGCTAAAAGTTTACCTGTGTCACCATAACCACAAATCAAATAAAAAGGTTCTTTAATCCGACGTACTTTCTTTCGGAATTCATTTTCTTGTAATATTTTTTTGAAAACAGGGTTTTGTAAAGCACTTAATATAGAGCCAATGCTATAAAGCCAGATGGTTACTGAGGCATAAATTCCAACCACTGTCCACATTCTCTGAGCATTAGTAAACTCATAGGGGATCTCACCAAAACCTATAGTAGAGCCCATAAAACTAACAAAATAAAAGGCATGAAAAAAACTCATGTGCCAGACATTTCCCTGATCATCCTGACCAGGAATAAGTACAAAACCTAGAATAATAACTGAATAGCAAATAATCAGTAATATCAGTGGCAGACGTATTCTCTTCAGTAGTATGAAAATAAAACTATTCAATAGTAAACCTATCTTTAATTTTCTAGGAGAATATATTTAACGTTATAAAGACTTAACGCCGGACGACAACAGTCTCAATAACGAGAAGGACAACAGAGGTAATATTAGCAAGCAGTGCCCCTCCAGAAACAGAGACAATAGTCGCCATTATATCAGGAGTCATACCGGATGAACTAACATGGGCAGCAATAGCCCAAATAATAGCCGCCGCAAATAGGTGAATATCAGCAACCAAACTGGTTGCTAATAAAACAGCACCTATATGAGATCGATCACCCAGTTTAATAATAGTTGCAATTAAACTGATCACAATGGCAGAAAAAAGCTCCATAACATGATGATGGGCAGGATTATCAATGTCACCCAGAAAAAAACCAAAGTTAATGGTTAACGCAAACACAACAAAAAAGGCAAAAGAAACTTTTTCAAAATTCATTCATTTTCGTCCAAGAAAAATTTTATATTGAAACACCCCAGTTAACTCTTATGTCATATAATTATGATGATTTTTCTATTGATTTACTTTCTTCAGCAGCAATACGTGCAGCTTCTTTACGTCCTAGCGGATCAGCAAAATTATCGTTAAGTGCTTTAACAAAATTATCAGCTTCATTACGTACTCTATCGATAGCATTACGACCTCGACGTCCCCAACCTGCAGGTTTAATTGCAAATACACTGCGTAATGGATAAGTATTTTTTAAAAACGCTGCAGCAATATTACCTGGACCATTTTCACTAGGTAAGGTTTTAACTATTCTATTCGCAAATAAGCGGCGAACCCAAAAATGTATACCACCAAAAACAATAACAAAAATACCAGCCACCACAGCCTGTATTGTTTGACTAGCCTTAAATGAATCCAACCACGCAGGCTGAAAAGACCAATCAACCCAATAACCTGCATAGATTGAGATACCTAATAATAATGATATTAACAAGGTATAGAGCACTGTATCTGTGATCATAACAGAGCGATACCAACGTTCCATGGCTTCTTTTATTTGCGGAACAGCAACTTGTTCAATTTGGTTGGCGGTATTTTCTAATGCGCCAATAATACGATAAACCCGTTCAACACTCACCTCTTGCATACGATGTTCAATTTCACCCATATCCACATCAAGCTTATCTTTATAGCGTTTACGTAAATGCTCATCGTCAATTTCAGGTGCTATTTTCTCATTATAAATGCAGTAAAAACGTCCTGTAGATAGTCCTGTTTGTACCACTGCACGTTGCCATGCAGCAACCACTTGCTCGGCATTATCTTCTTTAGCAGTTGAGTCCATTTGATTAAGGATAAATAGAAATTTACCCGCATCATTACGACGAATAGTCCCTTCTACAAGGTGCTGTAATGTGTCTTTCATGGCACCAGGTTCTGGGTGTCTGGCATCAAAGAAAACCAAAACCAAATCAGCTAAATCAATAATATGATCGGTAATTTTAAGTGTTGCATTACGTTGTTCATCGGCATCAAAACCTGGAGAGTCAATAAGTATTTTACCTTTGAGGGCATCACTCTTACAGGTTTTTAATTGCAAATAAGTATCTATACGACTACCTTCACCTGCAGATACTTTTTCTATTTCTTCACTAATTTGATAAAAAGGTAAACGGGGATCGGCGTCAAGAGCCAAACCAGGCAACACTCTCACTTGATCTTCCTGACTATAACTTACCACTGTAAATTTATCGTCAACTGCTTGATTGCCTGTCAGTTGTAGATCGACACCCAAATAACTATTAATAAAGGATGATTTACCAGCAGAAAAAGTACCCAAAACTGAAATAAGAGGCCACCATGAAATAGTGGTTGCAAAGGATTGGTCGTTGCTTAACAAACCAAGACGGTATGCAAGCTTATCCAGTTCTTTAAAGGAATCAACGGCATCAATTAGGATGGGATTCTCAGCCGCAAGATTATCCTGCAAACTTTGTAATCGTGATTTAAGTAAGGTACTAGGGCCTGAGAACATCGTTATTTTATCTCCTAAAATTTATAATTTAGTTCATTTAACCTTAAGAAGGTTAACGTACTGGACGTTGAAAAGGCATGGGACCATGAGACACATTTTTTCTGGTTGACCATGGTACCATACTGTCCATAACACTCTCTGCAGGGTTAGAAAATGTTCTATTCATATTCCACATATCACGTTGCATAGCCACAATTCCAACACTCATTGTCTGTATATTTGTACTCATACCATCAATACGATTACTCACATTTTGTGCAATTTGTGTCATTTTAGTCGTATTGTTAGACATTTCGGGCATTGTTTTCGCAACAATTTTAGCCATTAGCGCAGTACTTTCCTGCATACGAATAATATTATCCGATATAATAATCATATTACTATTGACTGATTGTGACATTTTATTCACAGATTGTGTCATTTGTCTGACATCGTTTGATAAAGAGTGTACATCATGCGTTAAGTTAAAGATAAGATAATAACCATAGGCTGCTAGTACAATAAAAGCAAATAATGCTGTATAAACAATCAGTTGTAATCGTTGCCCTTTAACATCTGAATCTTTTCTACGTTCAACCAAGGTATCAGAATCAAATCCTGTTGCCTCTGTATCAGTTGTTAATTTATGGTATAACCGTTTAATAGGCATTTTTTCTCCCTCCTAGGCAATCAACATCTCCCCAGTGTTTAAATATTAATGGTTAATATCATAAATCACTATGGACTACTTCCTATTGTAAAATAAAGTGATCATAAGAGGTAGTTAAATTTTCAGTTTATTAGAATTTACTAATAAAATTATTCATCTTTTATTATCACTTGCTTTTTGATAATAAAATCTCGTTGTTTTTTTGCTATTTTATTATCTATTTGCGCAGTTTGCTCGACAACCTCCCAAGCCTCAGAAAAACGATTATGATTAACTAAGCGCTTTACAAAAAGTGTACTACTACTTAAGTAATCTGATTGTTTCTTTTGCTGTTTATAAAGCATTGCTAATTCGCCGACAACATCAGGGAGATCTGGTAATTGCAACATAAGCTGTTGGTACTTCTTTTCTGCTAAAGAAAAATTTTGTGCCTTTGCAGCCGAGCGAGCTTGTGCTAATAAAGTAGCCTGCTCTGGAGTTTGAATAAGTGGCTTGATAGTAATCAATATTTCCTTGGGCTTATTCTCTATTTCCTTTTTGCTCTTTATTCTATTGTCTGCTATTTTTGTCTTGTCAAGAGGTATTAATTGCAACATACGTTGCTGTAAATCATTACTTTTATCAGGTATTTCTCTTTGCAATAAGGTTATTCTACTCTGTATTCTCCTATTGTTAGGATAGGTTCTAGCATTTATTTGCTTAGCAATACCATTATCTGAATGGACTTTTTCAAGCAAAGAACCATCTATTTTGTCACTTTCATTCGCTTTATCTGTTATGAGGGCAGTTGTTATTACCGTATCAGTAAATGCTCTACTGACAGAAGGGGCACTATTTAAATCAGCATTAACATAAGGTTGTTTTTTTTCTGATAACTTTTGGCGGAATTTTTCACTTGCAAGTCTCATCTTTTCTTGTTCTTCGGGAGAAAGACTTTGTTGATAGTGCGCCAAACGTTCAGAAAAAGCTACTGTGGGTTTACTCTTCAGACTTTTATCTTCAGGAGTTTTTTGAATAACTGTAACTTCAGTTGATACTTTTTTATTTTTAAAGCGGTGCTCTTCATCCGAAGTATTGACACCACTTTTTAGTATCTGATCACCATAATTCAGGAAAATATAAACAATACTAGCAAATAAAAAAATAGCTAAAGAGTGACTGAGCAACCAACGAAAAGGCTTTATTTCCAGCTCAAGAGATGATGACACAAATATAGCCTCTTTCTATTATTTGGGATAAACAATACTAGCAAACTTATTAACTTCAGCTGCGGCTTTACCTTTTGGCTCTAGTTCAAAAACAGCCAAACCTTCACTAAATGAACGGCGATAGGTTGTTCGCTGATAGAGACGAGTGCCGATTAAATCAATGTACGGTAACATTTTAAGTGCATCTTCTGCTTCACCGGTTTCTCTAACTCCCTTATGAGTATCAGCACGATTAACAAAACCTAACATCTGCGGCATATTATCTTCACCACGAATATCAAGCACCATTTTAATAAAGCGTTGTGTTGACCAAATATCTGCTTGACTCGGGGGCACAGGAACAATAATACGATCAGTTAAAGCAATGGCTTTTTTCATTGACTCTGTATCTGCTGTACCAATATCAATTAAAATCTCATCTTTAGAAGAACTAGCAATAGCATCAATTGAATTACTAATGGATATAGCGGGTTCATATTCATCTTCTTCACGAATATCGCCCACATCACTAAGTGTTGCTTGGGGATCCAGATCAAAAAGCTCAACATTATGATCATTCAAGGCCAACCAAACCGCGAGATTAAAAGTAACGGTGCTTTTTCCTGTGCCACCTTTTAGATTACCAATCACTGTGATCATATATTTAATTCCTGATAAACAAACAATTAACCTTCATCTAAATCTCCTTTGAGCTGTATACCTCTACGTCCTTTTTTCTTTACTACTGATTTTTTAATAGAAGATTTCTTTTTAACTGCTTTTTTCTTTACTACTGATTTCTTTTTTGCTATTGCTTTCTTTTTAGCTACCGGTTTTGACTCAATAGGAGCATCCTTTTTCTGAACCGTATCGATTGTTAAGGAAGTTGAAGAAGCTGTATTCACAGATTGAGTTTCAGTTTTTGCAATAGTCACTTCTTCTTTTGGCTCAGCATTTTTTGGCTCAGCATCGCTAGAGACATCTTTATTAAGTCCTTCTTGTTTAAGTTCTGCGCCTGAAGATGCTGCTGTAGAACCCGCTTTAGAAGTATTTGTAACAGTTGAGGTTGGCTTAGTTTTTACTACCGGTGCAGTTACTTTTTTATTTGGCTTAAAGATAATACCGTGTAAAACAGTATATAAGCCTTGAAGACTCCACCAAATAACCTGAACAGCGGTGACAATAACCGTATAAGTAGTAAATAATATCTTACCCATCAATTTCATAAAAGAGCCATTGCTCTTAGAGTTATTATTTCCTTCAATACAGTCATGGTAATCTGGGTGATCTTCGCTCATTACGTCACAAAAAGAAGCTCGTGCACTATAGCAACCTAAAGGTATAACAATTAATGTCAAAATAGTCGATATAAACACACCAAACATAAGTGATACTGCCATTCCCTGAAAAATAGGATCCATTAAAATTGCTGTTGAACCAACCACAAGTGCTAATGCTGTAATCACAATGGGTCTGGTTCTGGTAATACACGCCATAATAATGGCTTCTTTAACTTCAACACCACGACTGATCTCTTGACGTGAGTAGTCAACTAAAAGAATTGAGTTACGCACAATAATCCCTGCTAATGCGATAAATCCAATCATTGAAGTAGCAGTAAACTCTGAGCCCATAATGGCGTGACCAGGAATGATACCAACAAGCGTTAGTGGAATAGGTGAAATAATAACAGCTGGTAGTATAAAGTTGCCAAATTCCCAAACCACTAGCATATAGATAAGAATAATTGCAACACAAAATGCTAAGCCCATATCTCGGAAGGTTTCATAGGTTACTGTCCACTCACCTGTCCATTCAAAACCAGAACGTCTATGCATGTCTGATGAATCAGGAGGTCCCATCCAAGTACCTTCAATAGGCTGCTTATCTAAGCCATAGTTTTCTTCAAGATCAAGTTGATCCCAGACATCAAACATACCATAAATAGGGGCAGCAAATTCACCGAAAACTTCACCAATAACATACTCAACATCACGTAAATCTTTGTGGTAAATAACGGCTTCTTTGTAACCCTTAGTAAAAGCACCCAACTCAGCCAGAGGCACACTACCACCCTGCATCGTTGGAACAGGTAGTTGACTTAGATAGTTAAAATTCGCACGAATATCTAAAGGTAGCTGTAATATAATCATGGTAGGTTCTAGAATTGAACCATCTTTAATATCACCTAAAACAAACCCACCCATAGCCATTTCTAAGGTTTTATTAATGGCATCGACAGTAACACCCACACGTATTGCTTTTTCTCGATTAACTTTAAAATTCCATATTTCATACGGTTTTTGAATATAGTTATCAACATCTGTAATGGGCTCTGCATTTTCAAACAACTGAGTCAGCTTCATTGCCACCTCATGACGTTCGTGGGCAGTTGGGCCATAAACTTCGGCCACCATTGTCTGTAGTACGGGGGGACCCGGTGGCATTTCTACCACTTGAAATCGAGGTTTATTTGCTTGAGTATATACTTTAGATTCAATCTTTTTTGCTATCAAATCTTGTAAAATTTCTCTTACTTGTATGGCGACTTCATGACTACTTCTATCTCGGTCACTTTTTTCTTGTAGTTGTATATTGAGATCAGCCTGCCAAGGTTGCTGGCGCAAATAATAATGGCGAACTAAACCATTAAAGTCATAAGGAGAAGCCGTACCGACGTAAGACTGAATGGCTGTTACTTCAGGTACTTTTCGCACTGCTTCAGCAAATTGACGAGTTAAATTAGCGGTTATTGGCAGAGAAGTCCCTTCGGGGAAATTAACAACAACATTAAAAACAGTTTTATTATCCAAAGGCATCATTTTTACTTTAACTACTTTGAAATAAAACAAACTACAACATAAAAAGAATACGATAAATAAAGAAACGAGAAAAATATTACCGGTTACTTTATTATCAATCAATGGGGTCAAAATACGACGATAAAAGCCATCCAAACGTTTCACCGTTTTATGTTCTGCATCCTCCATTTTTTGCAGGGAATCCATCGCAGGTTTAAAGCGAAGAGCTAAATAAGGCGTAAAGGAAAAGGCCGCAAATAATGAATACATCATAGCCACTGAGCCTAGAGCAGGAATCGGTTCCATATAAGGCCCCATCATTCCACGTACCATTCCCATCGGCAACAAGGCTGCAATAACTGTAAAGGTTGCCAGAATGGTTGGATTACCAACCTCTCTTACTGCATCAATCGAGGTGCTGTCTGAAATTTCACCATCCATTGCCCAACGTCGATACATATTTTCTACTACGACAATGGCGTCATCCACCAAGATGCCAATGGAGAAAATCAAGGCAAAAAGACTCACCCGATCAATAGTATAGCCCATAATTAAAGCAAAAAATGTCGTTACTAAAATAACGTTTGGGATCACAATAAAACAGACTAAAGCAGCACGCCAATTTAAAAACCAAAAGATAAGAATTGAAACAGCAAGGGTTACTAAAACAAGCTTAAACATCAGCTCATTGACTTTCTCTTGCGCAGAGAGTCCATAGTTACGAGTCACACTGATTTCAACATTACTAGGGATTAAACGCCCTTTCATTGCCTCAACCCGTTCTAATATATTCGCCACAACACTGACACCATTGGTACCACTTTTCTTGGCAATCGCTAAAGTAACTGCTGGCGCCCCATTAGCTGCTTTCTCTTCTTCTGTAGCAGACCCCGTATAAAAATTAACAAACTTGTGAGCTTCTCCTGGGCCATGAATAACATCAGCAACATCTCTGACATACACAGGATTACCGTCTTTCATAGCAACCACTAAGCGTTCTACGTCTTCAGCATTACGTAAAAAAGAGCCTGTATATAAATTAAAATTATCATCGCCAGACTCAATTGAGCCAACTGTTTTTTCACTATTTGCAGTCATAATAGTACCTGCAATTTGCTTCAAAGTAATACCATAACCTGCCAAACGTTCAGGTTTCACCTCAATTCTCAATTGTTCCTGACGACCACTGATAACAAAACTCTGGCTGGTTTCAGGGATCTCTTTTAATTCTTGCATAACATCTAGGGCAATAAGCCTTAGAGCTGCATCATCAAGACTATCAGACCATAGAGTAAGAGCAACTAAGGGAACATCATCAACACCTTTAGGTTTTACCAAGGGTTGGGAAACACCAGGGGGGATTTTATCCATATTTGATTGTAACTTATCATACAATTTAACCAGCGAAGGACCCATTTCTTCACCCACTTCAAATTGCACAGTGACAATGGCTTGATCTCGCTGAGAGGCTGAGTAGACATGGTCAACGCCAGGAATTTCACTCATTATTCGTTCTAAAGGATCGGCAACTAAGGATGCAACTTGCTCAGTTGACGCCCCGGGATAACTGACAAAAATATCAACCATAGGAACAGATATTTGCGGATCTTCTTGCCTTGGAGTCATCAGAAAACCTGCTAAACCAATAGCAAATGTTGCAATGATAAGTAATAGGGTTAATGGTGAATGCATAAAGGTTTGAGTTAAATTGCCAGCCAACCCCAAACCGTGTTTATTTTTTGAATTATCCATAGAATTAATATTACTCGTACTTGTTTATTATTGCTTTATTCTGCTTCAAGTAAAATACCAATATCGAAAGATATTAGTATATTGATACGTAAAGAATTGATACTCGCCAAGAAATATTTTCAGCGACTATTTAATTTGCAAACCTGGTTTCCAGTTTTGTGGTGGATGGTCAACAATGCGATCACCACGTTTCAAGCCTGAAAGTACTGTATACAACTTACCACCATCTACTTTTTTACCTAGACGAACCACATGTAATTCAGCTAAATTTTGTTCATTCATAACCAAGACACTAGGTAAACTACTCATATGTTTTAGGATACTGCTTTTAGGAATAGTAATAGCGGTACTAGGCTTAGAATTTTTAATTGGAATAGCAACTTCAGCATACATTCCTGGCACACCAATAGTACCGATGGGTAAATCAAATTTAACCGTTACTGTATGTTTGCTTTTATCTGCAAGAGGGTATATTTGTGCCACCTTAGCAGGAATCATCATACCACTAACATCCAGATAAGCTCTCACTGAGTCACCGACTTTAAGTGAAGGAACTAAACGGACAGGCACTTCTGTACGGATCCGAATGTAATCCGTATTCGCATAAGAAATTAAAGGCATACCTGGTTGAACGGTATCCCCTTCTTCAACCAATTTTTTAATAATCATACCTTTAAACGGGGCAATTGAACGGGTATCTCGAATACTGGCATCAATTTCATTAATAGCTTCACGTGCACTTCTAACCATAGATTGAGCCTGATTCACAGTAGCACCTTGGTTATACAAATCGGCTTGACGCTGTACATCATTGTCACCATAACCCATGGTATCACTCATCTGCTTAGTAAACATTTGGTCAAACATACCAGGCAAACCCATGCCAGGCATTTGTGTTGCATTTTCTGTTTTAGGTGACCATAGTTCACGATTATATTGCACTTGAGAGTTTTGCAAGGCAGCAACAGCTTGATCATAACGGGCTAAGGCTGATTTACGTTTGGCCAACAAATTGGTATCACTAATACTCACCAATAATGAACCTGCTTCAAAAGAATCACCCTCATTACCTGCTAAAAACTCAACACGTCCAGGCATTTGAGCAGATAATGTCACTTCCTTATACGGGATAACACTACCACCAAGGTAAACTTGTTCTAAATCTTGATGAGCCCCAACTTCAATTATTTCACTGGAAAAAACTTCCCCACCTAATAATAATCCAATACCTAGAACAAAAGTGCTACTTAAGCGCTTAAACATTATTTAATACCTTTCTAGTCGTAGTGTGTAGCCGTCAGTCAATTTTACAGTTTAACAACTGATTTTAAAAAAACAGGTGAACTATAAAATAAGCCTTAATTTAATTAACCCTTTTAAAACCCAAAATCACCCGTTACTGGGTAGTATTTTGTTAAAAGTAGCTGAATATTAGCATAACTTGGAGTAAAAATTGTTAGCCCAGAGTGAGTTACTTGCTAGCAACTTAAAACACTTATGACAAGCCTAATAATCATTTGATAACTAAATTCGCCAAAGATGTCATTTAAAGACTCTAAACTTATTATTTTTTTGTTGTTATTACAAGATACTTTGCATTATTTTTTTGAATTAGTGTCATTTTATGTACAACATAAATACTATTCATTTATTATTTCATTTTTATTATTGATACTGTCAGCAAGGAATAACTTGTAGCTTATATAATAATATACTAAACATTCAAAATAAACCCAGACAACATAAGTGATCATACTAATAAGTTTGAGTACCAATGACCATTAAGGTTTACCCTTGGATAGTCATTTTATCTGTAGCTAAAAATAAAGCAACTTCGCAAAAGTGAATAAAGACTTCTTTAATTTATGGCTGTCTTCATACAAACTCTTAGGGTAAAATAACTATCCTTATACTCCCATTATTTTATTTAGACCATACAGCGTAAAAGAAGACCATTAATGCGTACCTCACAGTATTTAATACCA
The DNA here is from genome assembly GCA_015488755.1 of Gammaproteobacteria bacterium. Classification (GTDB taxonomy): domain Bacteria; phylum Pseudomonadota; class Gammaproteobacteria; order GRL18; family GRL18; genus GRL18. Next base: position 13,472 of record WFNB01000016.1, read on the forward strand.
ACACTTAAAGAATCACCTGCTGATGCTCAAATTATCAGCCATCAACTCATGTTGCGCTCAGGCATGATCCGTAAATTAGCTTCTGGCTTATACTCATGGCTGCCTTTGGGGTTGAGGGTATTACGAAAAGCTGAGGCCATTGTTCGTGATGAAATGACAAAATCAGGCGGTCAAGAATTATTGATGCCGGCTATTCAACCTGCTGAGTTATGGCAGGAGTCTGGTCGTTGGCAACAATATGGCCCTGAGTTACTTCGCGTAACTGATCGCCATCAGCGTGAATTTTGTATTGGCCCAACCCATGAAGAAGTCATTACGGATCTGGTACGTTATGAACTAAAAAGCTATAAACAACTCCCCGCCCTTTTTTATCAGGTACAAACTAAATTTCGTGATGAAATTCGCCCTCGCTTTGGCATTATGCGATCACGTGAGTTTATTATGAAAGATGGCTATTCTTTTCATGCATCCCAAGAATGCCTACAAAAAACCTATGAAACCATGTACGACTGCTATTCACGAATTTTTCAACGCATGGGCTTAGAATTCCGTGCCGTACATGCCGACACAGGTTCCATTGGAGGCAGTGCTTCTCATGAATTTCATGTATTAGCAGATTCAGGTGAAGATGCTATCGCCTTCAGTAGTGAAAGTGATTATGCTGCTAATATTGAGTTGGCTGAAGCCATCTGCACAACTGAACGAGCCACAGCTACACAAGAAAAAAAATGTATTGATACTCCGAATCAACACAGCATTAAAGAAGTCAGTCAATTTCTTAACATAGAGCCGTCACAAATACTAAAAACACTCCTAGTAAAAGCCAGTGATGAAATTGAAGCCAACGTTATCGCTTTAGTGCTTCGAGGTGATCACGAACTTAATGAAATTAAGGCTGAGAAACTCAATGCTATTGCCACACCATTGACTTTTGCTAGTGATGAAGACATTCAAGCAACTGCTAGCTGCGATGCAGGTTCTATCGGTCCTATTGGTTTAAACATCCCAATCATTGTTGATCGTAGCGCCGCTGTTTGTAGTGATTTTGTCTGTGGTGCCAATATAAATGGTCAGCATTTTACCGGTGTGAATTGGCAAAGAGATGTGGAACTTGGTGCCATTGTAGATATTCGCAATGTTCAAGATGGCGATCCTAGCCCTGATGGTCAGGGAGTTATCCATATTAAGCGTGGCATAGAAGTCGGCCATATTTTTCAATTAGGAGAAAAATATTCTCAGGCCATGGATGCCAGTGTCTTAGATGAAAATGGTAAAACAAAAGTAATGACCATGGGCTGTTATGGTATTGGTGTTTCTCGCGTTGTTGCTTCTGCTATTGAACAAAACCATGATGATAACGGTATTATCTGGTCCGATGCACTGGCTCCTTTTAAAATCGCTATTGTTCCTATGAATATGCATAAAAGTGAGCGTGTTAAAGAAACTGCTGAAAAGCTCTACGCCGATCTAACAGCTGCCGGAGTTGAAGTTCTATTTGACGATCAAAAAGAACGCCCTGGTGTCATGTTTGCTAAAATGGAACTTATCGGTATTCCCTACCGCATTGTTATTGGGGAGCGCAGTCTGGATAATGGTGTTTTTGAATTTAAAGGTCGTAGTGATGACAAGGCAAAGGAAATACCCATTGATGATATTGTAAGCTATGTACAGGCTCTATAGGAGTACCCTAATTTACAAATATCATTGCAATGGTAGCCAAAGATATCATATCTTTGGCTTATGTTTGCTTGTTAGTCTATTATTTTCGCCTTTACTATCTGTCGCACAAGATACCATTAAAAGTAGCATCTTAATTAAAGGTAACTTCCAAACTCAAAACACCACATCATCCTATCGCACCGAAGTGGATGAAAAATTAAGAGAGCTCCTCATCACAGCCATTGAAGATACCTCAGGTTTTACTGATCGCTTTGATGCCGAGGTCTGGCTACTAGACATGTCAACTCGTATGACTAAGCAAGTCGCTGATCCAAAAGAACGTCTGGAAATTTTAAAACATGTTCATCAAGAGGCTACCCGAGCAGGTTTAGAACCTGAATTAGTTTTATCTGTCATTGAGGTTGAAAGTAATTTTGATCAATATGCCATTTCATGGGTAGGGGCACGGGGATTAATGCAAATTATGCCTTTTTGGCTCAAAGAAATTGGCCATCCTAAAGACAACCTTTTTGATATACAAACCAATTTACGCTTTGGTTGTACCATACTCAGTTATTATCTAAAAATAGAAAAAGGCAATCTATTTCGAGCCTTAGGACGATACAATGGCAGTCTAGGCAAAGCAAGATACCCCAATAAAGTCTCTAAAGCCATGAAAAATAAATGGTATAAACAATAAACTTGTCCTATCTTAATCTGAACTTTGGATAAGATGCTCTTAAAAATAAATTCAGTTACTAGCTCAGTTACCCCGCACTCAGATTACGTATTATTTTCTTATATTTTTTTTAGTACGCACGAGCCTTTTAGCACTATTTCGTGAATAGGATTTATCCTGTTTAGCAGGCACCAATTGTTTTTCTCCATCACCAATCAGATCATAGCGCCCTTTTTCCTTCAGGAGCTCACGGATTAACGGCCAATTTTTAGGATCATGATAACGTAATAAGGCTTTATGTAAACGCCTTACTCGTTCGCCTTTTGCTGTCAGCACTTTTTCAGATTTATAACTGAGTTTTTTTAATGGATTACGTTCGCTATAATACATAGCTGTTGCTGTCGCCATAGGCGAAGGATAAAAGTTTTGTACCTGATCCAAACGAAAATTATTTTCTTTTAACCATAGGGCTAAATTAATCATTTCTTCAATGGTTGTTCCCGGATGAGCAGCAATAAAATAAGGGATTAAATACTGTTCCTTACCGGCCTCTTTAGAAAACTTTTCAAACATTTTCTTAAACTCATAATACGAATCAATACTGGGCTTCATCATTTTATTGAGTGTGCCCTCTTCTGTATGTTCAGGAGCAATCTTTAAGTAGCCTCCAACATGATGGCTAACCAACTCTTTAACATACTCTGGTGAACGCACGGCCAAATCATAACGCAGGCCTGAGGCGACAAATACTTTTTTAATACCAGGTAATTGTCGGGCACGCTGATACAGGTGAATAAGTGGCTCATGATCGGTATTCATATGGGGGCATATTTTTGGGTACACACACGATAAGCGACGACAAACAGATTCAATTTCTTTGTCATCACAGGCCAAACGCCACATATTAGCGGTAGGCCCACCAAGGTCTGAAATATAGCCTTTAAATTCAGGAACATTATCTCGAATTTCTTCAATTTCTCGAATAATTGACTCTTCGGAGCGATTTTGAATCACCCGACCTTCATGTTCGGTAATCGAACAAAAGGTACAGCCACCAAAACAGCCTCGCATAATATTAATGGAAAAACGGATCATTTCATAAGCGGGCATTTTACTTTGTTGATAGTCTTTATGCGGTAAACGGGTATAAGGTAGTTCAAAAAGCTGATCCAATTCTTCAGTGCTAAGCGGATAAGGTGGTGGATTAAGCCAAATATCCCGTTCACCATGACGTTGCACCAAAGCCCGCGCATTACCTGGGTTTGTTTCCATATGCAATACTCGTGAAGCATGAGCATATAATACCGAGTCACTTTTTACTTTCTCATAGGAAGGCAAACGAATGACACAGCGCTCACGATCCAAAGATTTGATAATGCTTTTTAGGGGAATGGCGACTTCATCGGCATATTCTTGATGTTTTTGCGCTTCATTGGCTGTACTACAACTGGATGCTTCTGTCATCACATAAGGACTTACCACGGCATCGACTTTACCCGGACGATCAATTCGGCTGGAATCAATTTCCATCCAATTTTTCTGTTGATGATTAATTTTATACGCCGTACCTCGGATATTATCTAATTTTTCTATGGCCTCACCACGGGATAAACGATGCGCAATTTCAGTAATTTGCCGCTCGCCATTACCAAAAACTAATAGATCAGCCTTGGCATCGACTAGAACGGAGCGCCGAACTTTATCTGACCAATAATCATAATGAGCAATGCGTCTTAGACTGGCTTCAATACCACCAATAATAACCGGCACATCTGACCAAGCCTCTTTGCAACGTTGAGTATAGACGACCACTGCTCGGTCAGGGCGTTTGCCTCCCACATCATCCGGTGTATAGGCATCATCATGACGAAGCTTTCGATCAGCCGTATAGCGGTTGATCATTGAGTCCATATTACCGGCCGTAACACCAAAAAATAGATTAGGCTTACCCAAAATCTTAAACGGCTCACTGCTTTGCCAATCTGGTTGATCAATAATGCCAACACGAAATCCCTGTGATTCTAATAAGCGGCCAATTAATGCCATACCAAAACTAGGGTGATCCACATAAGCATCTCCTGTAATTAAAATTACATCACAGGAATCCCAGCCCAGAGCCTCCATTTCAGATACAGAGTGAGGTAAATAGTCTGAGATCCCATAACATTCAGCCCAATATTTTTCATAAGAGAAAATATTCTTTAAATTGGATGGTTTTGATTTTTTAGATTTCTTTTTTATTGGCATAATGGCAGGTCTCAATGCACTAGAGCAATGCAGTTTATGGGGGGATTTATATCACAGAAATTATAGCGGTTTTACAGCAGAAAAACACGCTATTAAAATGCCTATAATGGCGCGATATTTCTTAAACTTCATACAAAAAATCTCATTAAATATATTATAATATATTAATTTTAGTTATACTATATGGATAAATAGGTCACCAAGGTATCATTAGATAAGCGGTAATAATGAACTTA
>WFNB01000017.1 GCA_015488755.1 Gammaproteobacteria bacterium
GGGTAATACGCCTCAGTTCTGGCTAAATTTACAACGCAATTGGGAGTTATGGCACGCTCTGCAAAACCACAAAGAAGTAAAACCATTATTGCTTAAAGCCTCATAGAAATAAGAAATGGCTGATATTGATCACCACCTACAGGCTGCAACCAAAGAGAACACCCGACGCAGCTATCAATTTGCAGTCGATCACTATGAAGTCTCATGGGGTGGTTTTTTACCTGCAACAGCCGATAGTATTGCCCGATGAAGTCGGAACTAATACAATTCAGTTATCCAGAACTCAGGTTAAACAGATAAGCTAAATGCACAAATATCCTATTTCTATGCACCACATGAACTGTTTTTTATATGCTCATCGGTAACAACCGCTTTGCATTTTTTATGATCATGAGCCTTAATGCCTGCAAAGGGTTGCTTTTGTAAATCTCTCAATTGTTCTGGTTTGTATGGGTTACCGATCCAAATAGGGTGGGGGCTAAAGTCCTTATTTACCACACTTCGACTGGCATCAAATTCTTTAAAAGTAATCCCTGCTAAATCAGCCCAAGTGTAAATGAAGTCAGAAGTGCTATAGGCTCGTTGCTCAATTTTATCTTTATCGGCTATAGTATTATTGTTTTGCCACTGTGGGCTGGTCCAAAGAATAAAAGGAATGGTATACATCTGACTACTGGGTGCTGCTTCTGTACGCCCAGCAAATAAATGCTCAGGATTGTCATACACTTCTTCACCATGATCAGAAAAATAGGTCAAAAAACCATTATCCTTACTGTCTTTAAATAATTGAATTAAACTGGCAACCACGTGATCATTATATAAAACAGCATTATCATACTCATTATATTCTTCAGCCTGATCATTATTGAGCCAGTTTGGCAGATCAATTTTATGATCAAATAAGGCAAAGTTTTCGGGATAACGATAATGATATTTTCTATGTGTGCCTAAAAGGTGAATTACAATGAATTTTTTCTGTTCTTTGTTTGTTAGTATCTTTTTAAAAGGCTTAATAACCACTTCATCATATTGGGAAGAATCTTGCATACGATTATTATTGAGATAAATCTGTTCATCTGCTTGCTTAGAAAAGGTCGTCAATAAAGTATTTCGCTTAGTCTGAGTTTGCTGATTAGTGATCCAATACGTTTTATAACCAGCTTGTTTCATTAAATTGATCAGTGTTGGCTTTTCTAAATAAAGATCAGGGCTTTTTTCATCCGCAAAAGTTAATACTTGCTCCAATGTTTCAATTGTATAAGGCCGTGGAGAATAAACATTATTAAGGATGAGTAACTCATCTTTTAATGCCGAAAGTTTGGGCGAGGTATTACGCTGATAACCATACAGGCTCATACGTTGGCGATTGGTCGACTCACCAATAACTAGCACCAATGTGTTTTTGGTTAGGGCATTTTTATCCGAGAGTCCTTCTAATGGCGCTAGGCTTTTGTTGACCAGCAAGTGTTGTTCAATATCATGCAATGTTTTTTTATATTTTACATAGCCCATTACTAAGTGCCAAGGTGCTACTGGTTCCATCCTGTTTATCTGTTTGCTAATAGCTCGCTCGAAAGTATCCTGTTGAATAACAAGGCGATTAAATGCTGGCCAACTGACGATCAAGGCAATGATAATAACGGCTATGGTGGTTTTTTGGGTTGAAGCATAAATAGGTGATGAGTATTTCCAAAGTAAGAATGGGATCAGTGTATATATAATTAAGGCAGGTAGCATCCACCATTTATAATATGATTCAAGAAATTCTTTTGATTCCGATGTGTTGGATTCAAACATAATAAACAAGACACTTTGAGAGAAATCTTGTTCATACAAAGCAAGATAGCCCATGGTCATTAAAGAACTTGCCCAAAGTAGTAAGCCGATAGTTGCAGAAATTACTTTGCTATAGCGGGGCAGTAATAAGAGTGGAATCAGCCATAAAAAACTCATATAAATTGCTTGGCGTAAACCTGTACCACCGGCAATGCCACTGCTAAATATAATAATTTGGTAGAGGCCAGAAAAATAAAAGAAATAAAGATAATTTTGCCAGAAAGGTCGCCAAAAAGAAGTTGATTCTTGACTAGGATCGGGGGTATGGCTTAGGAGCTGATCCTCGGTGGTGAATGACATGGCTACCTCTATATCATGTGGACTATTAATTAATACTGTATTTTATAATCGTAAATGGCAGGTATTATATAGGGCAAAGCTTAAGAAAAGCTTAAGGTTTTAATTGATTTTATAAATCTATGTGTTTTGTTATGAGTAATAAAGCATAGTAATGGTTATAGTATTATGTGAACTCTATCTAATTAAGCACTACTATTGATAATAATATGAAAAATTAAGATTACCTTAAGGTTTGTTGTTTATACTGAGCACAATGAAAAATATATTGGAGTGCCAGTCATGGCTTTAGCGATGCAAAATTCAACTTCCCATCAAGATACAGCACAAAAAGACCAGAGTAATATTACTCTGGTAGCAAAATTTAAGGATACGCATGTGGGATCTCAAACTCATATTTCTTATTTGCATAGCGGTGATCCTAAGCGCCCTCGACTAGAGCGTTTCATCTCTAAAGTATTTAAAAAATATTATAATGCCGAGATTGATCAGTTTTATCCCAATTTATTGTCAATAGAGTCTAAGATTAGCGACCCATCTGATCCAGATAAAGCCATTAAAGCCATTGCGGGTGTTCGATGTGCTGCAGATGAGGCTTTATTTTCTGAATATTATTTATCACAATCATTAGAAACAGAATTAACAGCACTCTATAATAAACCCATCTCTCGTCAAGCTGTTGTTGAAGTTGGAAATTTAGCACCTGCTAATGTAGGTCAAATGCGTTGGTTAATTGCTGCTATTACGGCATTTTTGTATTCTGCTGGGCATAAATACATTGTATTTACTGCCGTTCCAGGTGTTTTTAATGCTTTTAGAAGAATGGACGTGCCTTTAAAAGAAATTACTCCAGCAAAACGCTCCTCTTTACCTGAAGCGCTTAAAAATAAATGGGGAGATGAATATTATCAAGCAAAACCAATGGTAATGGCGGGTGATATTGCCGAAGGCTTTGCTATTATGGAAGACAATATCTATCAATCAAATAAAAAATTAATCCCCCTATTTGAAGAGGCCTGTCGTTTAGGTAAGCAAGCCCGTTTGGAAATGCCTATTGATGGAGCAGTTGCTTGAACGTGTTAGAGCAGAAATTGCACTATTATGTGGATCAACAAGGTGAAAAAATAGCTCTACAAAGTGATCTTCTCCCTTTAGGTCAAAAAGAGGGGCTAAGGTATCGTGATTTCTATCATGTGATTAGGTTAGTACAAAAAAAATTACAGCAATTAACTCATGACATTATCCAGCCAGTTGTTGCTGTGCTTATGGATAATCAGCCAGCATGGGCAGTGATTGATTTGGCTTTATTGTTTAATCAACAATGCTCTGTGCCATTACCAAAGTTTTTTTCTACTGAGCAATTATTACATACTTTGGAAAACTCAGAAGCTGATTATTTGATCAGTGATGATATGAGTTTAGCTGAACGCTTAAATACTCACATAGTGGATCAGCAAGTGATCCATATTATGGATAGGACATTTATTTGCTATCGGCTAAGCACTCAAAAAAAATCAGATGCAAAATCATTGACTGATTGTATTGTTAAAATTACCTATACCTCTGGGACAACGGGTCAGCCCAAAGGAGTAATGTTAAGTGAAGCGACATTGATGGCGAAGGTAGAGTCCTTAGCTGATGCCAGTGAAGCCAATAAAGACGATATTGCGCTATCCATTTTACCTCTATCGACCCTATTGGAAAATATTGGTGGCTTATACGTCCCTCTTTATTGTGGTGCGACAGTGAGTTTGGTATCACCTCAAAGTACGGGCTTGTCTGGTTCTAGCCAGATTAATGTTGCTCAGTTATTGCAGACGATTACTCAGTATCAGCCAACGGCTTTTATCATTATTCCTCAATTACTATTGCTCTTTATTAAAGCCTATCAAGAAGGTTATAAATTACCGGATTCTTTACGTTTTATTGCTATGGGTGGTGCACCTGTTTCACGACACTTATTAGTATTAGCCAAGCAATTAGCTATTCCAGTATTTGAAGGTTATGGTCTATCCGAAGCGGCTTCTGTGGTGGCTGTTAATAATCCCTCAGCACATCGAATTGGCTCTGTAGGCAAAGTGTTAATGAATCATCATTTAGCCATTGTCAGTGATAAAACTGAATGTAATGAGGATGATACTGAACAAGAAGGCGAGATAATAATCAAAAATGCACTTTTTAATGGTTACCTTGGACAAGCTAACTATGATCCAGATACCTTTTATGCCACAGGTGATATTGGTTATTTAGATAATGATGGCTTTTTATTTATTACAGGGCGTAAGAAAAATATTATTAATACCTCTTTTGGGCGTAATATTTCTCCTGAGTGGCTAGAAAAAGAGCTTGAGGCCATTGCAGAAATTGCTCAATGCGTGGTTTATGGGCATGCAAAACCCTATCTTGTTGCCTTATTGGTGTTAAGAAACTCAAAGGCAACAAGGGTAGATAAGAATAAAGTAGAGAAAGCTATCACACAATTAAATAATCAATTACCGGATTATGCTCGGATAATAAATTACGCTATCTTAAATGAACCCTTTAGTGTGAAAAATAAGCAATTAACCGGTACAGGAAGGCCAAGACGCTCGGCAATATATGAATATTACTCGGCTGAACTGGAGCAGTGCTATGAAACAAGCGCATCAATTTGAGGAGATAAATACGTGAGCAATTTTTTTGACGAATTAATGGCCGCTACAGAGCAGGAACGACAAAATTTTCAAGCCATTGAAACCTTACAAAAAGGCAGTGCTGGAGAGATATCCTTAACGGGTTATCAGGCATTTTTAACTCAGGCTTATCATCATGTAAAACACACAACGCCCTTATTAATGGCCTGTGGTAGTCGTATTCCAGCACAAAAGGAGTGGTTGCGTAATGCCATTGCCGAATATATTGAAGAAGAATTGGGACATCAAGAATGGATCTTAAATGATATTAATGTCACGGGTATGGATGCAGAAGCCGTTCGTTATGGTACACCACACTATACGACAGAGCTTATGGTTTCTTATGCCTATGATACCATCACTCGGGTTAATCCTATTGGCTTTTTTGGTATGGTTTTAGTGCTAGAAGGGACTAGCATTGCTCTGGCAACACATGCAGCAGAAAAAATACAGCAGAACTTAGGCTTACCCAAAGAAGCCTTTAGTTATTTAAGTTCTCATGGTTCACTAGATATTGAACACATGGGTTTTTATGAAAAACTCATGAATCAGGTGGTAGATAAGGATGATCAGGCACAGATTATTCATTGTGCCAATATGTTTTATCGCCTTTATGGTGATATTTTTCGTGCCATTGAATTATAAGCATTCAATTATAAACAGCTAAAAGGAAAAACGAATGAAAAAATATTTTATATTATTTATTGCACTCTTTATCAGTGCTCAATCAGTCTATGCTATGACCTTGGATGAAACCATTCATGATTTACAAAAAGGCTGGGCTGTTGCCAACTATGAAACCCCTGAAAAGGAAGTAGAAAAAACATTTAAAGCACTGATTGAAAAAGCAGAAGCTGCGGTTAAGCAATTTCCCAACAAGGCAGAGCCTTTGGTTTGGAATGCGATTATTGTCAGTACCGATGCCGGTAAAACGGGTGGTTTAAGTGCGCTAGGAAAAGTAAAAAAAGCGCGTGATCTGTTATTGCAAGCAGAAAAAATTAATCCAGAGGTACTCAATGGCTCTATTTATACCTCTATGGGAAGTTTGTACTATCAAGTGCCTGGCTGGCCTATTGGTTTTGGTGATGATGATAAAGCAGCAAGCTATTTGAAAAAAGCATTGTCTTTAAATCCTGATGGTATTGATGCTAACTATTTTTATGCAGATTTTATGTTGGATCAGGGCAATAAAAAAGAAGCCAAGCAGTATTTTGAAAAAGCACTTCAAGCACCCGCTCGTCCTCAAAGACCTTTAGCAGACAAGGGTCGTCGTGCTGAGATTAAAGCTAAATTAAATGATCTTAAGTAAAAGTTATTCATAAATTGTGGTTCTTGTTTTACTTTTTTGAAAGCATGACCTATTAATGTAGTGCAATTTATGAATAGCCCCTTATAAACCTAAAAAAAACAATGGATTAATGAATGGCAAGTTTAACTGAACAACGAATTATTTTAACAGGAGCAACCGGAGGTATTGGCTCTGAACTGGCTAAACAATTATTACTGCATAATTGCAAACTAGGGCTAGTAGGGCGCTCGGAGGATAAATTAGAGCAACTCATTAGTCAGCTTAAGGGTGAAAAAGGGCAAGTCATTGCTATTGCTGCTGATATTACTTTGCCAGAGGGGCGCAAGAAAATTGTCGAACAAATGAAAACAGCATTTGATGGTCATGATATGTTAATTAATACCGCAGGCTTAATGGACTTCACTTCTTTTGTGGAACAAACTGATGAGCGAATAGAAGCGGTCTTTGCGACTAATGTGATTGCACCAATGCAATTATGTAAAAAAGTATTGCCCTATATGTTGGAGCAAAACAAAGGGCATATTATTAATATTGGCTCTACTTTTGGTTCTATTGGTTTTGCTTGGTTTACCTCATATTCCACAACAAAATTTGCTTTGCGGGGGTTTTCTCAAGCATTACGCAGAGAACTGGCTGAAACAGACATTAAAATATCCTATATTGCTCCAAGAGCCGTTAAAACCTCACTTAATTCCAGTGCTGTTTATAATATGGCAGAGCAAGTTAAAATGAATATGGATACACCAGAAAAGGTGGCTAAAAATATTGTTCATTCTATTATAAAAGAGCACAAGGAAAAGTATCTAGGTTTCCCCGAATCATTATTTGTTCGAATTAATGCTATTTTACCTGGAGTGGTTGATAAAGCGACCCGTTCACAAAACAAACTATCTAAAAAATTTATTCAATAACTGTTATATTGGAGGTATACAATCGGGCTTTAGAGGGATAAATAATGCAAATATTACTGGTTGAAGATGACCTATCTTTGGCAAATGGTTTGGAATTAGCATTAACACAAGAAGGCATGACCGTCAATCATGTTACCAAGGGCAATGAAGCAATACATGTTGTGGAATCATTTCCACCAGATATTGTTATTCTTGATTTAGGCTTGCCTGATATGGATGGTCTAGAGGTTATTGTTGCCCTGCGTAAGGAAAAAAATACGGTACCTATTCTTGTGCTTACGGCAAGGGGAGCGATAGAGGATAAAGTGACTGGTTTAGATTGTGGTGCCGATGATTATCTAGCCAAACCCTTTGATATGACGGAACTATTAGCCCGTATTCGGGTATTAGAACGCCGCATTAGTACTTCAACAACATCAAATACAATTAATATTGCTCGCGTATCACTTGAAACTAAGGAACGTTGGGTTAGCTATGATGATCAGGAAGTCAGTTTGTCAAAAACAGAATTTATGTTACTTAAAACATTAATGCAAAATGCTGGACGAGTACAAACCCGTGACAGCCTTGAGTCTCAACTCTATAGTTGGGGAGAAGAGGTTAATAGCAATGCCTTAGAAGTGCATATTCATCATCTGCGAAAAAAATTGAGCAGTGACTTTATTAAAACAATTCGTGGTGTTGGTTATACGGTTAATAAACCATGAAGTCAATTAGGGCCTTTTTGACCCTTGTTATCTTGTCATCTTTAACCCTAATGATATTTCTTTCCGCTTTAAATGGTTATCGTGACAGTATGGCAAAAGCGGAACAGTTATTTGATTCAGAATTGATCGATAAGGCTCGGTTATTGTCATTATCTTTTTCTACCCAGACAATCAATACTCAAAGCAATCAATCCTTAGTCCAGCATAAAATCAGTGCCATTACTGAAAATGATGTCTTTGCTTTTCAAGTATGGCATAAAAATACTCTATTATTAAAATCAGCATTTTTACCTGATACCGCCATAGCAAACTTTAAAACAGGTTTTCAGGATAATAATGTTTTACACCGTCGTTGGCGCATTTATGGGCTATACAATAAAACGAACAACCTCTGGATATTAACCGCAGAGCGTATGGACTTACGCTATATCCTAGCTGAGAATATTATTATGGGGACCATTTTGCCTGTGGTGATTATGGTGCCCATTTTGGGTCTAATGATATGGATTATTGTCAGCTATGGCCTGCTACCATTAAGAAAATTATCATCGGCCTTAAGTGATAAACGGGCAGATGATCTCAGTTCATTAGCGGTAGAGAAACAACCTATAGAGCTAACTCAAGTGGTGATCTCAATTAATGACTTATTTCGCCGTTTAAAAGTCTCTTTTTTAAGAGAAAAACGCTTTGCTTCCGATGCAGCTCATGAATTGCGTACACCCATCAGTGCGATTAAGATTCATTTGCATAATTTATCAAAAGTCATTGCTGAGGATGATCAGAGTTTTAGCCAGCTAAAACAAGCTGTTGATCGTATGGGTCATCTTATTGAGCAAATTTTAAATCTCAATCGAACATCTCCTGAGCAATACAGTAAAAAATTTACCACAATTGATGTCTATGAATTGGCACAAAATATTGTTGTGCGTGAATACGCACAATTTGATATTAAAAATCAACAAATTGCTTTAGAAGGTGAGCATGCAATTGTACAAGGTGATGTGTTTAGTTTAGATATTTTATTACATAATTTATTATCAAATGCGAGTAAGTATACTCCAGAAGGTGGTTCCATTATGGTGACAGTATCGGGTAATAAAACTCAGACTCAGTTACAAGTTCAGGATTCAGGACCCGGTGTGCCAGAAGAAAAATATGAGCGTTTATTTGACCGATTTTACCGCCTTGGTGGTGATCGTCATGCATCAGGTACAACAGGATGTGGTCTTGGTCTAGCCATTGTAAAACAAATTGCTGATCTACATCATGCAGAAATTGTACTTGCTAAAGCAGATAATAGTTCAGGTTTGTGTGTTCGTATTATTTTCCCAAAAGAGAAACTCATATGAGTTATATTAGCCATTATTCATGTTCAAAAAAAGCTTTTATTAGTATCTGTTGCCTATTATCACTGTCTTTTATGACCAGAGTTTATTCAGCAACACCTATTATCAATATTGATATCCGCAATCATTTATTCATTCCCTCAGAAATTACTATACCTGAAAATACCAAAGTAAAGCTAATCATCCATAATTATGATGAAGAAGACGAAGAGTTTGAAAGTTATGAACTTAATCGAGAAAAAGTAATTATAGGTAAACGTAAAGGAACCATCTTTATTGGCCCGTTACCTGCTGGAGAATATCCATTTTTTGGTGAGTTTTTCCCCAAGACGGCACAAGGAAAAGTGATTGTTGAGTAAAGTAAACGTACGAGTTTTCATTTAGGAATAAGTCCCATGTTATTAAGTTCCGTTATCATTATTTTAAGAGAAGTGCTTGAAGCGGCCTTGCTGTTTAGTATTTTAATTGCTCTAGCAAAACATTCTGCTGTTGGTAATCATTGGATATTGTGGTCATTAGCGCTTGGCTTAGTAGGAGCCATTATTTATGGTATGAACTTAAGCAATATCTCAGAATGGTTTGATGGTGTGGGGCAGGAGGTTGCCAATGCTTTTATACAACTATTTATATACGCTGTTTTGGTAATTTATATGGGCGTGCAAGTCTATTTTAAAGATCAGGCAATGACCTCAAAATATTGGTTTTTAGTTCTTATGATTGTAATTACCTCACTGGCAATGACTCGGGAAGGGGCTGAAATACTGCTGTACTTCTTTAGTGCTACACGTAGAGAAAATCACTATGTCTCGGTGCTTATTGGTATGATAATAGGTGCGAGTATTGGCATCAGCGTGGGCTTTTTGTTTTATTATTTACTGGTCAATCTACGTTCACTTTGGGCACTGCGCATTGGTTTGGCATTACTTATATTGGTGTCAGCCGGTATGGTCTCTCAGGCATCGTTATTATTAATACAAGCGGACTGGCTACCAGCACAAATGCCTTTATGGGATACATCAACTTTTCTTTCAGAAAAAACAGCAATGGGGCAATTGATGTATGCACTTATTGGTTATGAAGCCACACCCACTGCAATTCAGGCTTCTTTGTATTTATTTGGCTTATTGTTTCCGGTGGGGATAATTGCTTTGGTTAATAGTAAAAGTATTGCTTATAACAAAATAGCTGAAACAAAATAAATGCATTTGGGTAATTTTTTAATACAGGAATTAGGATTGGTTAATGTCTTCAAGTAAAAAACGACTCATTTTGGGGCTCTTGTTGTTTATACTGTTTAATAGCTTTTGTTTTGCTGATAACTCATTTATTGACAAAGTCTATCATCCCTACGTCCAACCCCATGAAAGGGAGTTTGAGTTTCGCTGGGGAATAGAAAAAGACAATGAAAATATTCGCCAAGATAATACGCAACAATATCGACTTGCCTATGGGCAGTCACTTAGTGAAAACTGGTTTACAGAGCTTTATCTGGTTGGCTCAAAAAAATCCAGTCATAACTTAACACTCAGTGCACTTGAAGTTGAATCTCTTTGGCAAATCACTGAGCAGGGTGAATATTATGCTGATTTAGGTATGTTACTTGAGTTTGAGTATGAAAGAGATATCCACATTAAAGAAGTGTCATCAGCACTTCTAATTGAAAAAGAATGGGGGCGATGGGTAGGTACAGCTAATCTTTATTTGATTTATGAATGGGGTTCTCAAATTGACAATGAGCTAGAAACAGCAATGGCTGTGCAAACTCGTTATCGTTGGTCTCGCTCACTAGAACCTGCCATTGAATTTTATAGTAGCGATACCAGTGAAGGGCTTGGTCCGGTGTTATTGGGGGATATTAAGCTCAGTGGCAAGAAAAAAATTCATTGGGAAGCGGGTGTCATTTGGGCATTAGATAATAAAACCCCAGACAAAACACTTAAATTATCGCTTGAGTTTGAGTTCTAATTTTATTCTTGATATAAAGCAATGCTATTGTTTTGCAGTCATGCTCATTTAATTTCTACTCTATTTGCCTAGCTATCTTCTGGCTTTTTTTTGCTCTAAATCCCTGTAAATATTGGTATTATTGAGTATTTTAATTTGCTATACTGATGTGATCACATTTTTTTTGCAAAGTTTTCATTCTATTAGTATTTAAAATGCTGATCCAAATATTCTAAATGTAAAGAGAGATTTAATGAAAGATAAATTTAAAAAAAATAAAAAGAAAATTATCGCTGGAATTTTATTCATTGGATTAGCCTTATTTATGGCTTCGGTTGTACCGACCCTTCAAATGGCTTGGGTGATGGGCTTATTAGTATTGACTATCTATCTGTTTGCATTTGAAGTGTTAGATGTTGATGTAACGGCAATCTCTATTATGGTTTTACTGGGCTTATCCACATTGTTTGCCCCATTTATGGGCTTAAACGAAGGGCTTGTTTCCACAGATAAGCTCTTTAATGGCTTTTCAAGTAATGCAGTAATGTCAATTATTGCCGTTATGATTATTGGCGCAGGCTTAGATAAAACCGGTATTATGAGTAAGGTTGCTGCCTTTATTCTTAATGTTGGAGGTACTTCAGAACAACGTATTATTCCTATTGTTTCCAGTACCGTTGGTATTATTTCATCCTTTATGCAAAACGTAGGTGCCGCTGCACTATTTATTCCTGTTGTGAGTAGAATTTCAGCTCGCTCTGGTTTACCCATGTCTCGTCTGCTTATGCCTATGGGCTTTTGTGCTATCTTGGGTGGTACGGTAACCATGGTTGGCTCATCACCTCTTATTCTTTTAAATGACTTAATTCTTACGTCGAATCAAGCCTTACCAGAAGCACAACAAATGAATACATGGGGACTCTTCTCTGTGACACCGGTTGGTTTGGCTCTGGTGTTAACTGGAATTATCTATTTTGTAGTAGCCGGTCGTTTTGTCTTACCAAAAACCAGTGAAAAAATGGATGCTAGTAGTGCGACCAATACCATGGATTATTTCCAGAATATTTATGGTATTGACTATGGTATGTTTGAATTAGTAGTACCAACTAATAGCCCATTAGTTGGTCATGTTTTGAATGATATTGAGCAAAAAGAACACATTCGTATTATCGCTGCCGTTAAAGGTAATACCAAAGATGTCACTATTGGTCCTAATGGTGTGGCGCGAGACTATACGATTGAAGCTAATACTGTTTTAGGTATTCTAGGTTCTGAACAATACATTATGGATTTTGCTAAAGATTATACGCTTGAAGTAAAAGATCACTTAGAGAATTTCTCAGAAACCTTATCATCTTCTCGTTCAGGTGTGGCTGAAATTGTTATACCACCAAGCTCACAATTAATTGAAAAGTCAGCTCGTGATATCTGGTTAAGAAAAACCTATGGTTTGGCCATGGTTGCTTTACACCGTGAAGGTGAAACCTTAAGCTCTGGTGAAGGTATTCGTGATTTACCTTTTCAAGCAGGTGATACCTTAGTTGTCCATACGCTATGGAATAATCTTGATCGCATTGCTAAAGATAAAAACTTTGTTGTGGTAACAACTGAGTATCCTCATGAAGAAAATCGTCCTAATAAAGTAGGCTGGGCGGGTTTGTTTTTTGCTATTGCCCTTTCTATGGTGTTATTTACCGATCTTAAACTATCGGTTGCTCTATTAACGGGAGCAATAGGTATGGTCTTGTCAGGTGTATTAAAAATTGATGAGGCCTACGAAGCGGTGTCATGGAAAACAGTGTTCTTATTGGCCAGTTTGATCCCTTTAGGTTTGGCGGTAGAAACATCGGGTACTGCTAAATGGATTGCCGAGCAAACTCTAATTGTTATGGATGGCATGCCTGTTTTGGTCATACAAACAGCGGTTGCAATGTTGGCAACATTCTTTACTTTAGTCATGTCAAATGTAGGAGCAACGGTATTATTAGTACCCCTTGCAGTGAATATTGCTGTTGGTATTGGTGCTGATCCCGCAGTGTTTGCTTTGACTGTTGCAATTGCGACATCAAACTCATTCTTAATACCTACCCATCAGGTGAATGCATTAATTATGGGTCCTGGTGGCTATAAGGTTCCTGATTTTATGAAGGCAGGTGGTGTGATGACTATCTTGTTCTTGATTGTTATGATGGGCGTGATGTCTATTATTTTTTAGTAACGTTTTATACATAGATTAAATAACTTATAAAAAGAGAGGAACAATGGAACCTTTAGTTTTTGATACTCCGATGTTAGTTTCGGCCATTATTTTAGTGTTAACCTTTATTGGCATCTTTACCGAGGGTTTACATGGTTTTCATAGAGCTAAATTTGGTTTGCTTGGTGCGATTAGTATGATTGTAGCAGGTCAGATATTTGGTTTTTATTCACCTGAGGCTGCATTAGAAGCAATTGATTGGAATGTTGTTCTTTTATTGGGTGCTATGATGACGATTGTTGCCATTATGATCCCAACAGGTGGTTTTCAAATGATTGCCTATAAGGTAGCTGACTATAGTAAAGGCAGGTTATTCTTACTGATGTTTTTAATGGGCACAGCGGTTACTGTTATTTCCCTATTATTAGACAATGTAACAACGGTTGTTATTTTTGGACCACTGATTGTTCTTATTTCTCAAGCACTACGTGTGAATCCAATTCCTTATTTGTTAGCAGCCGCTTTGCTCTCTGATACGGGTGGTGTGGCAACCTTGGTTGGTGATCCACCAAACTTAATGATTGGTTCCGCAGCAGGCATTGATTTTAATACTTTCTTAATTCATATGGGCGGGATTGTTTTTGTTGCATGGTTAGCCATTGTTTTCTCTTTAAAATTCCTCTTTAAGAAGGAACTGAGTGTTACCCCTCATGTTGCTGATTTTACTGAGCAAGAAAAATTGGCTGATCCATATACATGGAAAGCTTCTTTAGGTGTTTTAGGTTTTATGGTGGTGCTATTTATCTTTCATCATGCACTTGGGTGGGAAGCATGGATGGTGGCCGCTCTAGGTTTTACTCTATTACTTTTTGTGGTTCCTAAAGTCGATTTAGATCATGCCTTTGGTAGTGTTGAAATTACCTTATTGACATTTTTTATATCGCTCTTTATGGTTGTTGGTGGTGTCGAACAGAGTCATTTTCTTGAGTATATTGGTGGCTTTATTCAACCCTTTGTTGAACACGATTTATTAACCTCTGCCATTGTACTGATGTGGGTAGCGGCAATATTTTCAGCCATGATAGATAATATTCCTTTTACCGCAGCAATGGTACCTGTTATTTTAGGTTTGGAAGCCCAAGGAATTAATGTCACGCCTCTTTGGTGGGCATTAGCTGTTGGTGTCGGTATGGGGGGCAATGGTACCCATTTAGGATCAACCGCAAATGTTTATATTGTTACCCTGTCTGAACGGATGGCCAAAGAAAATAATGATCCTTCTTTAGCCATTACACCAGGCTTATGGTTTAGAAAAGGAACACCTGCCATGATCATAACGCTTATTGCTTCAACTATCATTATGTGGGTATTTTTTGATTTTTATGCTGCGCCTATCCACTAAATTTATTATACATAAACCTCAGTAGTATTAATTATTGGGGGTTGTGTATACCTTATTTTATGATGAAAAAAAACAAATTAACGCCTCTAGAGCAAAAATTTCTAGGACAACAATTAACAAGAGAAAAAATTTATCTCTATGTCTGTGTATTAGGTATTTTTGTCGCTGTGGCTATTATCGGCTATATGTCTATATGGGGGCATTTTGATTCCACGCATTTTGTCTTGGCTATTATGATTTTACTTAATGCAAGAAGTAACCTCAAACAGTATAAAAATGTTCAACTACTGAAAAAATTATCCTCATCACTTGTTTAGCTTTTTAACCACTTTATTGGTGTGCTTTGAGCAAGATAACTTCCTGCCACGCCTAGAATTTCTTTAAATTGATAGCGATCTTTCATATTACAATCCTGACACAAGGAATTAAGCATCGAGCTTTTTTCTCGTTGTAATAAAATATCATCAATGGAGTGCTGATAAACATTGCCAATACTGTGCTCATGAGTGATATTATTGTAGCAGTATAAATAGTCACCACTGGCACTGATAAATAGGTCACTATTACGGGGGATGCATTTGAATTTATTACTGAAGTATTGTCGGGAAATATCACCTATAGACGGAATAAAATCTAATTCTTGAGAATGTAATGAATATTTATCAATGATTTTTCTGAGCTTCTGTGTTGCTAATTGATAGCCACTATTTTCAGCCCGATTATAAAGTGTGGGTGACATGGTAAGTAATTCTATTCCTTGAGATTTTAGCCATTCAATTGTTTTTGGTAGACTATCAAGACACTCCATCATAGGAGTCAGACTGATCCCCAATTTTGTTGTTTTGAACAGCTTTTGGGCAAGTATAATATTTTCTTTTACTTGTTCATGATCCAATTTTGCATGCACAAGATTATATACAGATGATTCAATACTTGAAAAAGAAATGACTAAAAGTTCAATACTACCATCTAAATGCTTTAAGCGTTCTTCATTTAACTGTTGTCCATTGCTTACCATATCAAAGCGGGCAGGGTGTTGTTTTATCTGAGCAACAAAATGCATAAAATCAGGGTGAGTGGTTGGTTCACCATAACCTGCAATCACAGTTCTAAAGATCCTGTCGGGAGAAATGCGTTCAAGTGTTTTATTGAAAGTATCACGAGTCATTAATTGTGGTTTTTGAATCAATTCTTGGGGACACATAAGGCAACGGGCATTACATTTACTACTCCATTCCATATTAATTGCCAGTTGATAAGGTTTCATAATTATTTCACTTAAGGTCTAACTGAGGTATATACGCGGCACAATTTGGTACGACCTGTTCGATATGAACTAAAATTGCCCGTTTGGTATTATTAAAATAAGCACTAATCTCATCATTTTCATGAATAGTGGCTCGACCATTTACCCGTAGGCGAGCGCCATCACTAAAGTCAATAAATAAGCAGCCCACATTGGGGTTTTGCATAATATTACCAATACTCATAAAAGCACCATTACCATCAAAATCAGGAAAGGCAAAATGAGTGGCGTCAATAATTTTAATTAAGTTAGGCCCCCCGCCTTTAAATGAACAATCACAATGCCCTTGAGCATCACTGGTGGCTAGGAAAAAGAACGGAGCTTGTTCTAAGCGATTATGATATTGGGCTGGTATTTCAGACCATAATAGTTTTTTCTTTCGCTCACTATCCCACAAATTTTCTGTTTGCCATTTTTTTTGCGCGCTGATTTCACCAGAGTGGAAGAGGGCATGTGTGTTTATTAGCTTGCTCTTAGTTCTTGCCATATGAATAAGCCTTAGATTTTATTTTGATCTCAATATTTGAATTGTAGCTCTAAAAGCTTAAAGTAAACTTAAAATTTATATTTTGAATACATACTTATGATTAAATTGTTTCAAATTAGATTTAAAGTTAGACTAAGATCACATTTCTACAATAATAAAAAGATGGATTAAATTTATTAATCTTATTAATAACAATAAGATAAAGGCTATACTTACATCAGTTTGTTAC
>WFNB01000018.1 GCA_015488755.1 Gammaproteobacteria bacterium
CATCACCTATAAGCTCTACTGCAATGGCAATATACGTGCTACCTGCTGGAATGATGGCTGTGCCTGATGTGGCAATATAATCTTCCCCAGCGATTGCAGTACCATCTCTGGTTATATAATTAACAGAGGCATCAAAGGCTAATGGTTTTGGAGTGCCAGTAAAAAATAGTTAATGGTGAGTACTTTCCAATGCTGAAATGAGTCTGAACAAGGTGTAATTCTGAAAAAACATAAGCAACCGATAGAGTAGCAACCAATCTATTTGTATCAATGTCTCAAATATTTTTAACAGACAATAAACCAGTCTGTCCTGACCCCATTGATTTAATGTTTAGTGTTTGTTATAGTTATATTTTTTGAGAGAAGTACATTTAACTGTAAAACTAAATGTCAGAAAAAATACTAAACCTAAGGAATTCAACCCTCTAGCTTAAGCGAAGAATCTTTTGATTTTATGATAAAAAGCACTGCAAAATCATTTTCTATTGCTGTTGTTATTGCAACAAAAAACCATCCTGAATTGTTGAGTAAATCCGCACTCCCCTCTGTCATTTCTCAAACCCTACGCCCAGAATACCTTGTAGTTGTTGATGATTCAAGTCCTGATTACCAGCAGCAAAATCACTATACTGTTGAGTCGATAAAGCAAATATTTACTCATGTACATTACCTGAAAAATAAACGAACTAAGAGTGCGAGTGGCTCTTGGAATACAGCAATTGAATTCTTATTACATGAAGCTGGAAATGTCGAACAACTCTTCATTGCTATTTTGGATGGTAATGATACCTGGGAGTCTACGTACCTAGAGCATTGCTCTCATTTTATATTCTCTCAGAAACTAGATATGGTCGCCGCTGACTTTTATCGAATTGAGAATGGATCAGCTACACCAACGCGTATAATCACTGAAGCGCCTGAGTTATTACAAGCAGCGGATTTTTTGGTCGGTAATCCAGGCATTCAAGGGTCAAATATGTTTTGTCGCATAGATATTTTACTCTCCGCTGGGGGATTTGATGAAGAATTGCAAAGTACGACAGAATGGGACATGTGTCTACGTATTTGTGATTTAGGTAATGTTCATTATGCCCGACTTCCGTTGACACTGGTTAATCATTTTGCAGACAATAATCGAGCACTCTTGAATCAGCGAGGGGCTAGGGAAATGCTTCAGGGGTTAACAGCATTTTGGAAAAAATATTCAGGGCGAATGACTGAAATTCAGAGGAATAAGTTTTCTCAACGAGCTTTAGATTTATTTGATTGGGAGCTGTTGTGTACTGAAAAAAAACCTATAGTCGAGCCTGTTGATAATAAATTTTCACCTGATAAGCCAGCACAACCTCCAGAACATCAAGCTTTTACACTTTATGTTGGGGTTATTAGTGCTGATGTTAATACCCTTAAAAACTTGTTAAACAGCCTTTTTTTATTGCAAAAAAGTTCCAGCATTAAGGCGTTAAAAGTGCTTGTTCTGGATAATGGCTGCGTAGATACTCAGTTGCGGAACTTACTTAAAAATTTGCAAAATGGCGGGTTAGATGTGGCCTCAGTCACAATTGAGCAACAAGATTTAGATGCCCGATCAGGAGCTTTTGGTTCATTGTACCAGCAACGTAAAAGCGGATCAGTAGGAATTGCTCATGCCCGCACCATGTTACAAAGATATATAGGAAAATTATTGGAGTTGGATGCAACATCATTCGGTTGGTTGCTTGATGATGACATGAAGGTGGATGAGCGTGCATTAAAATACCTGCCCTGGTTGCCAATCTTCAGGAATGATGGTGTAGATGTTTTATTGGGGCACTATGAGGGATCTTCACCTAACCCCCCGATTAATGGTATGCGAGTTCAGCTTGTGGATTTATTGCATAATATGTTGTGGTTGCAGGGACTTTCTGCTGATGGCGTGATGCCTGATAGAAGGGATGAAAATACACAAATTCGGACTAAATACCCTGATTATTATTATGACTTATCTCGTAAACATACAGGACATTTAGAAACCCCTTATTGGTTAGAGCCTGAATATATCGGGGAAACGGTGGGTGAGGCTTATCGCCGTTTAATATCTACTGCTCAAGGAATGTTAAGTGGCTCCGTGTTTTCTCGGCCTATTGTGGCTGATATTCCAGTAAATCCATTACATTCCGCAATAGATTCTGTTAACAGAGGGGGGTGTAGTTTTATTTTAAACGCTGAATCGCTAAGTCTTACACCGAATAGTATTCTCTCTGTTTGTGGCTATGAGGCCAGACGCTCTGATATGATTTGGGCTGTTGTAAATCGTTATTATCGACGCTTAACTATTAAGGCTGTAGGCTTCCCTATTCAACATACTGCCAGACACGTAGCAAGGCCTGACTTAAGTGCCAAAAAGGTTCAAGCTGAAATAGTGGGGTCTGCATTGTATGCCGGACTGACTGGTTTTTTTGCTCAGCACCACCCGAACCATCAATTGAATTTCTCCTCATCAGAGGTAGATGTTATTGTTGATTTGTCTAATGACTACCTAACACAGCGGTTACATTCCCTTGAATACAGTTTCTATCGAATTCGTGGGCTAAGTCAATCTGTTCGTCAAATTGCCATGAATGATGAATTAGATTCTTTGTTATTATATTTAGATGAATGGTTCACACCTGACGTACTTATCCGTATTAAGAAAGCAGTTAATCTTAATTTTAAATGTGAGGCAAGAAAGTTTTTATTATCACTACAAAATATAGCGGATGATTTTGCTGGGAGAAATGTTGATGTGCAATTTCTTATAGAGCAGTGGGTTCTATCTGAGGAAGAGGAGGAAGTAAATGCTTAAAAATTGGTGTCCCTTACCGACCCATATTGGTCATGGTCGCATGTATGATACGGGGAATGAGAATGTTGTTGTGGTATGTTTTGGTGATATATTTAAGCAACCAGATAAGCCACTATTGCGCATACATTCATCTTGTATGGCTTCCGAAATTTTTGGTGCTGGTGATTGTGACTGTGCCGATCAGCTTCGAGAGTCAATGAAGATGATGACTATAGAGAATGCAGGAATAATTATCTATCTGCGTCAGGAAGGAAGAGGACAGGGGTTATCTAAAAAAATTCAGGCGGTAAATTTAATGGCAATAAACAATTTAGATACTGTTCAGGCATATGATTTTTTGGATTTAAAACAAGATATTAGAAAATATGATGATGCCATTCAAATACTTAAATATTTAGACCTTAAACGTGTTCGTCTAATCTCAAATAACCCACGTAAAATTAAATCATTAGAGGAAAATGGTATTGATATTGAAATGATCAATACACATCCAAATATTCGTCAGGAAAATGAAGCTTATTTACACAGTAAAAATCAAAAGCTGGGACATTGTTTGCCCCTTGATGAAAACAATAATAACGATACTATAGAATTTTACCATTCTGATCAGCCCTGGGGTGAGTTGTCGAATTTTTCTCAGCATGCCGTGTATTTATATGAGCAAATTTGGCCAACAGTCGAGCATTTTTATCAAGCACAAAAATTTCCTGATGCCGAACAAGTCGAACAGATAAGGCGTGCATCAAGCCCAACTTTAGCCAAACAACGAGCACATAATCTTCAACAACATTATTTGCGTGATGACTGGAAGTTGATAAAGGAAAAGATAATGCGGGAAGGATTGCATGCGAAATTTACTCAACACCCTGATTTGAGGGACAAATTGTTATCATCAGATGATTGCAGGCTTGTTGAGCACACTCATCAAGATGCATACTGGGGTGATGGTGCAGGGGCTTTGGGTTTAAACCGCCTAGGTGTATTACTGATGGAGTTGCGATCATTGTTAAAAACTGACGCCGTTCTTTCATAGACAAGCCAAAGGAGCAACCTGTGTGTGGTATTCTCTTATTTCATGGGCCTGATGCAAAACAACGACTTCCTGCTTGTCTTGATTGTTTAACACATCGCGGGCCGAATGCTCAAGATATTTGGTCTTCTGGCTGTACGTCACTTGGCTTTACTCGGCTAGAAATAACTGTGCAAGGGGTTGGTGGACAACAACCATATAGTCATGGTGAGTTTGTTGGCGCAATGAATGGAGAAATTTACAATTATCACGAATTAAATGAAGAATTTAATTTATTGGGCAGTGGTAAAAGTGATGCTCATGTAATGCTTCCTCTGTTTGATATTCTGGGTGAGCAGGTAATTGATGTTTTAGATGGTTTTTACGCCGGCGTTATTGTTCAGCCATCAACAAAAGAAGCCATCTGTCTTCGTGATCATATTGGTAAAAAACCACTTTTTTTGGGGCGTTCGCAAAACGAATTATTTATTACCAGTGAACTTAAAGCAATTCAGAAAATAGATGAATTTGAACCACTTCCTCTGGGGTGTTCCCGCGTTAATTTAGAAACAGGGCAAGTAACAGTGTTGTCTACTCATAACATCAGTATTTATACCGGCGATGTATCTCATCTACTGAAGGAGGCTGTACGTAAAAGAATACCCTCAGACAACCAACCTATTGGTTTGTTTTTGAGTGGTGGTTTAGATAGCTCGTTGATAGCCGCTATAGCATCTCAATGTCGAGATGATATCATTTATTTTACCTTAGGAAATATTGACTCTCCTGATCGTGATGCAGTTGATTCATTGGTTCAATTTCTGGATTTAAAGGATATACGATATGTTGGCCTGCCAGAGCAAGCAGATATTGCAACGCTATTGCAAACCATAGTGTATGTTACAGAAAGTTATAACCCCTCAATAATAAGCAATGGGCTTGCAACCTACTTGCTTGCACAAGCAGCACACAAAGCCGGAGTGAAAGTGGTGTTAACAGGAGAAGGTGCTGATGAGTTATTTGGAGGTTACCACCAATTTAAAAAGGATAATTCCTCCTGGCGAAAGGTAAGAAAGCAACTTATTAATGATTTTCCAGTCACTGAATTACGACGACTTGATTTATGTACCATGGCTCATAATATAGAAGCAAGGTGCCCTTTTCTTGATCGTGCCTTACGTAGTTTTAGCGATCAATTATGTTTTGATGAAATGTATGCTGTTGATGAAAACAAAGTTACATTACGTCGAAATTTTATAGGCATACTTCCCGATAATATACTAAATCGTTCAAAAATTTCATGTGATGTTGGCAGTGGTATTCGGCGTATTGTTGTGCAACAATTAAGCGGTACAAAGGAAACGGAAAGGGAGCAACTAAAGGCAATATGGAAGCAGTTATTTGAGCATGATGCATTAGCGAATTATTTTCATAGTTATCCCATATTTGATGCCCTTATTGATCAACGGGGAGAGTCTCATAAGTGCTAGACACCTACTGGGGCAGGCATTCTTTAGAGCTTAAAATGATAGACACAATCGAAGCACTCATGCTCGAAAAGTACAAAACAGAGCCTTTTCATAATTTATACTTACATTATGGCAAGCAACCATCCACATTCGAATATGGCGGGACTTGCTCTGATAAAACACAGAGTTTTATTGAAGCAGCAAAAAGTATTGGCTTTGACGCCAGATTACATACGGGCTTTATTCGTGGTCAGGAGATTCATCGCCTTGCACGTATTGAAATTGGAGAGCGTATTTATTTTGCCGATGTCGGCAATGGTTGGCCAGCCCTTAAACTTTACCCTGCAGATGAAGAAATCAGTTACCGTTGTTTTGATATGGGCTTTCGAACAGAAATAAGTGAACAGAGAATACGTATTTATCATTCTCGTTATGGTAAGGAGGAATCTCTTCAATTGGAAATTGATTTATGTTGCCGAATGGAAAGTGAGATAAAGGCAAAGATAGGGGAGAGATTCACATCTAATATTGATTACCCTTTTAAAGATAAACTACGCTTTTCTTTAATTGTGGATGATACGTTTATTTTTTTACGGGATGATCAATTAGAAATTTATAGCGATGATAATACCGTTATTAAGGAAGTAGACAAACATCAATTAGTCTCAGTTGTTAAAGAAAATTTTGGCTATGACCTTCGCCCTTATTTATCTCAGCTAGAGCATTGCGAAACGATTAAAGATTTCAAGAGTGCAAAATAGGTTCTATAAAAGCCCCAATAACCTGTACCCTTTAGCTGTAATGATTGTAACTACTAATTACTCATATTTTGGAGTTTGTTTTAGTTAAAAATTGACCACAAACGATACCGTAGGTCTGGATGCTGAAATGATACAAAAGTACGTTAAATTTCAAGGTAACAAGTAATACTAAAACATTGTGGGAACAGTTTGTTTTATTTCAGTAAGGCTCTTTGGGTTTTGCTGATTACGGCCTTCTAGGGCGAACTCAAACCACGTTTTCTAAACGTGGTAGTTGATTCAAACCATTCGTAAAGAGTATTATGAGCGGGGCTAAAGCTCCGGTTCCAGTGGTGGTTCTTTGGAGTTGGGGCTTTAGCCCCGTAAATGGACAGGACTAAATAAGCTATTTGACTCCGACCTTGAGCACACATACAACGCTACTAAGCTAAGGCTTAATCATTATCAATAATCGTATGAGTAGCGCTTATTTCACTAATATGTGCTGGAAAAAGCCCACCGAAAGGATTACTGATAACCAAAGAGAAGGTTTCATTTTCTTCCTTGATGGCATCACCTATAAGCTCTACTGCAATGGCAATATACGTGCTACCTGCTGGAATGATGGCTGTGCCTGATGTGGCAATATAATCTTCCCCAGCGATTGCAGTAC
>WFNB01000019.1 GCA_015488755.1 Gammaproteobacteria bacterium
AAGTAAATATCCACGTTCTTAGAACGTGGTTTTAGTCTCACCCTATAAGGGTATTTAAAAACCAGCCTTCTGAGAAGGCTGGCCACTACGATTGCCGCCTTCATTGATTTATTTCTTTAAGCCAAGCTCTAGCTGTTTCTCTCTTTTTTCCTGATATTTTACATACTTTCGTATAATTTCTGCATCAACACCAACTGTGTCAACACAATAACCTTTAGCCCAAAAATGGTTCCCCCAATAAGGCTTTTCTTTTAGATAAGGAAATTGTTTAAACACCTGTAAAGCTGTCTTCCCTTTTACTGCACCCATTAACTTTGATATTGAAGTTTTTGGCGGAACTTTTATCAATAAATGAACATGTTCTGGCTGAAGATTTAACTCCACTAGTTCGCAACCCAATCGTTCAGCCTGTATTCGTATCGTTTTTCCTACCTCATAACCAACTTGATCTTTTAATACCCTATATCGATATTTTGTTACCCAAATAATATGGTACTGACAATGCCATATCACATGTGATAGTTTACTAAATCTGCTCATGTATTTTCTCCTAATTTGTGTGTTGTGGCGACAACATTTATTAGGATACATGAGCAGACTTAATTATTCGTCAGGCTTGAGCCTTCGAACCAACCCACGTCCTTAGGACGTGGATATTATGAAGATTATAAAGGGGCTTTTATTGTTGCTAAAGTCAATGCTGATGAACAGCAAGAATTAGTTGTAAGTGCGGGTGTGCGCAACCTACCAACAGTTAAGCTTTATATAGATGGTACTGTGGTTGACGAATTTATGGGGGCTAAAACAGAAGCTGAATTACGCCAGTTTATTGATGCTCATATTGAAAGTGAAATGAATAATAAAATAAAAGAAGCTTTGCACTATTCACAATCGGGTGACTATCAGCAAGCAACCGATATGTTAAAAACATTAAATCAAGAAGATCCTAGTAATAGTGATGTCTATATCGCCATTGCCAAGGTCTATTTACAATCTGGTGACTTAGACAATTGTGAAGCTGTATTAAAATCCTTACCCGCTAATATACAAGTCACAGATAAGGTCAAGCAGCTTCAAGATGAACTTCTCTTAACCAAAGCGACAATTGATGCTCCAGAGGTAATCGAATTACTTGCTCAACTCGAAAAAACACCCAATGATCAGACACTGCGCCTACAACTGGCTAATCAATATATCGTAGGTCATCAATACGAACAGGCATTAGAAGCACTTATGATTATTTTACAGCACGATATGAACTTTCAGGAAGGTGAAGCAAAAAATACCATGCTAAAAGTATTTGAACTTCTAGGTTCTCAAGAGCCTCTCACTCGCAGTTACCGTACCAAATTAGCAACATTATTGTATTAATATTAGTCGCTCAGCTTACAGTGAGCGACGTATTTATTTTACATTATTGCGACTTAATTGCTTTGGCTAAACGTTTAGGAGGTACATAACCCGGCATACTGGTTCCATCTTCTAAAAACATGGCTGGTGTCCCTTGCACACCTAATGCCTGACCCAAGTGAAATTGTTGTGCCACAGGATTATCACAGCTCTTATCAGGTAGATCCTTACCTTCTTTTGCTTCTGTTAAGGCCTTAGCTCGATCATCTGAACACCAGACATTAACCGCTTTTTGATACGAACGGCTATTTAAACCCGCTCTTGGATAAGACATATAGCGAATAGTGATACCCTGCGCATTATAATCAGCCATTTCACGATGCAATTTAACACAATAAGGACAATCAATATCTGTAAAAACCGTAACCTTGGCTATTTCATTTTTAGCAGGATAGACAATCATCTGACTTTCATCCATCGACTTAAGTAACTTTCCTCTTGCCTCACCTCGTTTATTTTCTGTCAGATTTACTCGATTTTTGACATCAATAATATCACCACGAAACATGAGTGATGCATCTTTGTTAAAGTAAAAAATAGTCGAACCAAAACTGACTTCATAAAGACCGGGAATAGCCGTTTCTTCAATACTACTTGGCTTAGTTCCTGGCATTAGTTTATCCAATGCCGCATCTAATTCTGGTGTTGACTCGGCGATAGCACTGCTGGTATACAAAGTAGCACTTAAAGACATTGCGATAGCGATGCCCGTAACTAATTTACCTAAGGTATTAGGGGACTTGCTCATTGTATTAGTAAACATAGTATCAAAACTCATTAAATTTTCCGTTTTAGTCTCTGAAGTTTGTAAATTGTAATGCTACAGCAAGATCCTGCTCTTTGAGCATTGCCATAACCGCTTGTAAATCGTCTCGCTTTTTTCCTGTAACTCGAACCTGCTCACCCTGTATGGCCGCCTGAACTTTTAATTTTTTATCTTTTATTAACTTAACAATTTTTCTGGCACTGTCTTTATCAATGCCCTGACAAATTGTTAACTTTTGCTCCATGAGTTTGCCATTACCTTTAATATCGCCCTGTTCCAGACTTTTAATATCTACTTTGCGGCGCACTAATTCAGTCAGCATAATATCGAGCACTTGTTGTACTTGAAACTCACTTTCGCTGATCAAAGTCACTTCTTCCTTTGACTGCTTAACACTGGTTTGAGTTCCCTTAAAATCATATCTTTGTGTAATAGCACGATTAGCATTGTTCACTGCATTAGTGAGCTCATGCATATTAATTTCTGAAACAATATCAAATGAAGGCATTTTTTTATCCTACAATCCGTTTAAACCCAGTTAAATAGTATAATCTGCTTGATAGCAAACAGACAAACCATCTTAACTATCCATCCATAATTGTCAATTTTATCTTTTAATATTGAGCATAAATAAATCACGCTCGTGGATGATGCTTAGCATGGATCTCTTTTAAACGTTCTTTGGCCACATGAGTATAAATCTGAGTGGTTGATAAATCACTATGGCCTAATAACATTTGTACCACTCTGAGATCAGCACCATGGTTGAGTAAATGCGTTGCAAAGGCATGACGTAATACATGGGGCGATAAAACGGTATTGATCCCCGAGCATTGCGCATGACGTTTAATAATATGCCAGAATGTCTGACGGGTCATACCACCCCCTCTGCGAGTCACAAAAAGCTTATCGGATTGTTTGTAACCAAGTAACTCTGCCCGAGCATTTTTTAGATACAACGCCACCCAGCTTAATGCCTCTTCGCCCATAGGTACCAAGCGTTCCTTATCACCCTTGCCAACAACCCGCACCACGCCTTGTTGCAAATTAGTTTCATAAAGGCTTAAAGAAACCAGCTCTGAAACCCGTAAACCCGTTGCATAGATCAGTTCTAGCATGGCTCTATCTCTAAGCCCTAAGGGATCCTCAATATCCGGTGCTTCAAGCAAGGCTTCGACTTCATGCTCGGATAAGGTTTTAGGCAGAGGCAAACCCAGTTTTGGGGACTCTAATAAAGCACTAGGATCACAAGTGAGCTTATTTTCACGTACTAAAAATTGATAAAAGCGCCTTAGGGTTGACAACATTCGAGCAGTTGAACGAGCCTTAATCCCTTTATCCAAACGATATGCTAAATACATTTGTATATTGATTTTATCCAGATGAATCAGATCAGTAGCATGGCCACTAGCCGCCCATTTTGACAGCATTTTTAAATCACTCTGGTAAGCATCTAATGTATGCTGGCTAAGGCCATATTCCGCCCATAGTGACTCTAAAAAATAGTCTATTAACTGCTCATCCTGCTGAAATTGCTCTTTATTAAAAGCGTGCTTGTTCATGAGCCAGCAGCCATTGTTTTATTTTTAGAAAAGGAATTTGACCTTTTTGGGTCTCTAAGGTATCCCCTGCATACCCCCCGATACCCGCCTGTGAGACCACGCGATGACAAGGCACAAGTAATGGAAAAAAGTTCTGCCGACAGGCATTACCAACAGCTCTGGCACTGGTGTGTAATTCCTTAGCCAGTGTTCCATAGGTAACGACTTCCCCCACAGGAATTTGAGTCAAAGCATGCCATACTTTTTTTTGAAAACGACTTCCTAAACTTTGATCATATGTTAATGACCATTGAAAATCAGGCTGTCTGAAATAGCCTTGAAAATCATGCTTAATAAGCTGTACAAATGCTAATTCTTGGTTTGTAAAAGATAGGAGTCGCTCCGCTTCATGAGGTGCTTCCAAACAAGTATAGCGGATGTGATGGATGCTTTGATCTGAAAATTCAATATCAAGACTTAAGTAACTAAAAGGGTGGGAGTGAGTAGAGTTAAGAGAAACTGTCCCAGATAACTCAAAAATCGGTGGTAAAAAGTGAGCAAAAGGAAGCGATAAATGAGTCATAGTGGAATTTTAGCATAAAAAAAGGATGCTTATACAATAAGCATCCTTTTAAATTGCTAGCAAAAGCTAAATTTGACTATTTTAGCCTAGCTTCTCTTTAATACGTGCAGACTTACCACGACGATCACGAAGATAATACAGTTTAGCACGACGTACATCACCACGACGCTTAACCTCAATACTATCAACCATTGGGCTGTATGTCTGGAAGACACGCTCAACACCTTCGCCATAAGAAATCTTACGTACGGTAAAGGCAGAATCTAAACCACGATTACGAACCGCAATCACCACGCCTTCAAAAGCCTGAATACGCTCACGATCGCCTTCTTTTACTTTTACATTTACAACCACTGTGTCACCAGGGCCAAACTTAGGCACTTCACGCCCCATTTGTTCTGCGTTTAAAGCATCAATTATCTTACTCATTTCCTTGCTCCAATTACCTTAGGCCCTGAACCCAGGCGTCTATTTTAAAATAAAAAACTCATTCGTGCCCATCTACTTTATGCTGCTCTCTTTCATTCCCTTTTTTAAATAGAAGGACAATAGAAAGGAGAAGCTAAAAACGTAAATAATAGAGGGGCACTCATTACAATTCACGTTTATTTGACTCTTTTTGCTCTTGAATAAAGTCTTGCAACAGTTCTTGCTCTTCTTTACTCAGCTGACGCTCTGTCAATAAATCAGGCCGTCTTTGCCAAGTGCGTCCTAAGGATTGCTTAAGACGCCATTGAGCAATTTTTTTATGATTACCACTTAATAATACATCGGGCACGGCGACATTTTCTCTATCTCCATCCTTAATAGCAAGTACTTCTGGACGAGTATAATGAGGGTGATCCAATAAACCGGAATAAAATGAATCTTCAAGCGCAGATTCATTGTGCCCAAGTGCGTCTGGAATTAATCGAATTAAGCTATCAATTAATACCATGGCAGGCAATTCACCACCACTGAGAACATAATCGCCAATGGAACACTCATAATCAACATAGTGTTCAATCAGTCGCTCATCTATACCTTCATAACGACCGGCAATTAAAATCAATTGTTTACTTTCACTTAAGTCTTTGACAATATTCTGTGTCAATGGCTGACCTTGTGGCGATAGGTAAACAACTTTAGTCTTTTTTTTGCTTACTGAAGCAGCTTCATGCTCACCAAGCGTTTGTTTAATAGAAAGTATCGCATCTCTAAGAGGCTGTACTTTCATTAACATTCCTGGACCACCGCCATACGGACGATCATCCACTGTTTTATGTTTATCTTGAGTAAACGCTCTGGGGTTGGTTATCACCAGTTCGATTAGCTCATTACGTATTGCTCTGCCTGTAATACCATATTCTAAAGCACTGAACATTTCAGGAAAGAGGCTAATAACATCAATACGCTTTAATGTGTGCATTGATAGTAAACTACTGACTATATTGAATCGTTTGCATGTTTAGTCGCTCACATTCCAGTCGATTGACCAATCGACAAGTATACTGCCCGCATCTAAATCAATATTTTTAATATAATGCTGCATCACAAAGGGGATAAGAAGTTCACTTTTGGCTTCTTTAACACTATTGTCATTTTTTTGCGGCTGAATAACCAATACATCATTAGCCGCTGTTTCTATCAAACGAGTCACTAGCCCTAACTCAATTTCTTCTAGGTTGAAGACTTTTAGGCCGATTAGATCCGTCCAATAATACTCATCTTTTGATGTCGCTTTAAATTCTGAGCGTTGCACTGCAAGTTCGGCACCTATTAAACGTGCCACACTTTCTCTGTCATCATAACCAATAAAATGAGCAACAACACCTTTACCATGTGCTTTGCCAGCATCGAGCTTAATATCTTGCCAAGCATCATCAATATTGCCTAAGCGAGAATGTTCTTGTCCTAGCTTAATTTTTAATGCTTTATAACGGACAATATTTTCTCTAGGCTGGGTATAAGAATAGATTTTAACCCACCCTTTTACTCCATAATATCCGGATACTTTACCCAGAATATGTAATTTTTCAGACATGCTTTTCAGATATGCTAGCAATCAATCTAAATAGCTAATACCTTTGATACTAGCCAAAGATAGATTTATGCAGCAGCCTTAGCAAACTCTTTAAGTAACGTATTCACACGAACCGATGTTTGTGCGCCATTACCAAGCCAATGATCAACACGATCCCTTTTCACTTCGAGGCGAACTTCTTTACCACGAGCCATAGGATTAAAAAACCCTACTTTTTCAATAAAACGACCATCACGAGCAGAACGGCTATCCGTTACTACAATCTGATAGAAAGGGCGCTTTTTAGAACCGCCACGAGCTAGACGTATCGTTACCATTAGTCTAAAATCCTCAATATATTCAATATGTTCCAGAACAACATGTACTCTGAGCAAGCAAACTCTGGGAACTTAAATTTAAGCCTTTGAAGAATGGGTGTTTAACCAATCGTTTAAGAAAAATATAAACACATTCTTACAAGCGGTACTTAAGCCAGCTCAGAAAAGACGGGCATTTTACTCTAAATCCTTAAACAGATAAAGAGATTTTTTATTTTTTTTACAGTCAGCTTTTTGCTCAACATCGAGTTCAGCATCGGAGCCGATACAGGCTATTCTATTAAAAAGGCATCCTACCCATACCACCGCCCATTCCCGGTGGCATACGTCCTTTTAAATTACGCATCATATTTTTCATACCACCCTTAGAAAATTTCTTCATCATTTTCTGCATTTGCTTAAATTGCTTTAATAGGCGGTTAAGATCTTGAATTTGTGTCCCTGAACCCGCAGTAATTCGCTTTTTACGAGACCCCTTAATTAGTTCAGGGCGTTGACGTTCCATGGGGGTCATAGAATTAATAATGGCTTCAATCTTAACCAACTCTTTATCATTAACCTGATCTTTGACTTGGTTGGGGATCTCATTCATGCCCGGCAATTTGTCCATTAGGCCAGCCATGCCACCCATTTTCTTCATTTGCAGGATCTGATCACGAAAATCTTCTAAATCAAAATTTTTGCCTTTTTTGATTTTTTTCGCTAACCGAACCGCTTTTTTCTGATCCACTTTTTGCTGGGCTTCTTCAACCAAGCTTAAAATATCACCCATACCCAAAATACGTGATGCTAAGCGATCAGGGTGAAATGCTTCCAAAGCATCGACTTTTTCACCCACTCCCATAAACTTAATCGGTTTACCGGTAATTTGGCGAATAGAAAGCGCTGCACCACCACGAGCATCACCATCTGTTTTGGTTAGAATAACACCGGTTAGCTCCAGTGCATCATTAAATGCTTTAGCCGTATTAGCGGCATCTTGACCCGTCATACTATCGACCACAAACAAAGTCTCGACCGGGGTAATGGCATGATGCAAGGCCTTGATTTCAGCCATCATCTCATCATCAATATGCAAACGGCCAGCGGTATCAACAATGACGACATCAATGTGTTTCTTACGTGCATAGTCAATAGCATTACGACCAATATCAACGGGCTTTTGCGAGCTATCACTGGGGAAGAATTCTACCTCAACTTCTTTAGCTAGTGTCGCCAATTGCTCAATCGCTGCTGGACGATAGATATCAGCACTGGCAACCAATACCGATTTCTTTTCTTGCTTAAGCCGGCGTGATAGTTTGGCGACACTGGTGGTTTTACCTGAACCCTGCAAGCCAGCCATTAAAATAACCGCCGGTGGCTGAGCATTTAAGGCAAGAGAATTATTAGTTTCCCCCATCATGGTGATCAATTCATCATTGACGACTTTAATAAAAGCCTGTCCCGGAGAAATGCTTTCAATAACCTCTTTGCCGATCGCACGTTCTTTAACTTGGGCAATAAATTCTTTAACAACAGGCAGAGCAACATCCGCCTCAAGAAGAGCCATACGAACTTCACGTAGAGTATCTTTGATATTATCTTCGGATAAGCGTCCCTGACCACGAAGATTCTTGACCGTTTTGGCCAGACGTTCCGTTAAACCATCAAACATAAATTTAATGCACCTTTAATCGCGATTTATATAACTACCTAATACCGTCTTAGGTAATTCCAGTAAAAGCCACCGATATAAAACCGTGTGAACCGCTCATTATAGTAATAATTATTGACACGAGAAAGTATTTTTTTAGCCGATTCAATACTTGACGCATAAATAGCCTGATAAACGGGTTGCCTTAGCTCTGAAAGCCATCTATTATATGGCAATTACTCATAGATGAATTAGATATGCTTATTTTAGGAATTATCACCGGATTTCTCTATCTGGCTTGTGCCATTTGGTTGATATCAAATCTGCTCAATAAAAAAATTATTCAGGATGCCCCTCATAAAAGCATCTTAGGGATTGCTTTTGTCGCCTTGTCTGTGCACGCCTTTATCAGTTATTCCAGTATTGTAGCTCCAACTCCAAGTGGTCTTAATGTTTCTTTTGTCAATAGTTTTTCTTTAGTTGCGTGGCTAGTGGTATTACTCTATCTCATTGCCGAACTACGCAAGCCCGTTGAGTTATTAGGTATCTTTATTTTCCCTATTGCCTGCATTGCGGTTTTTTTACAGCTTATCTGGCATGATGGAATTACCTTAGTGGATCGCAGTTTTGAACTGCAAGAACATATCCTATTATCCTTGCTTGCCTATGGTTTACTGGCCATTGCTGCTGGACAAGCCATTTTATTACTTATCCAAACCCATTATTTAAAGAATAAACAGCCCGGTGGCTTTATCCGCTCACTGCCACCTCTGCAAAGCATGGAAACCCTATTATTTCAAATAATTCAAGTCGGCTTTATTCTACTGACATTAGCCCTATTAAGTGGCTTTATTTTTCTTGATAACATTTTTGCTCAGCATCTCGTTCACAAAACCCTACTTTCAATCATTGCTTGGTTGCTCTTTGCCATACTTCTATGGGGTCGGTGGCACTTTGGCTGGCGTGGCAAAAAAGCCATTCACTTCACCTTAGGAGGCTTTATTTTTCTAATGCTTGCCTATTTTGGCAGTAAAATTGTATTAGAAATTATTTTACACAAAATCTAATGCCTATATTCTTCGATATAAGTTAATAGGCTCAGCTTCTATTATGAATGATATTCCCATTAGTATCCTTTTTTCTGTACTCGGTGTACTAATACTATTATCTGGATTTTTTTCTGGCTCTGAAACCGCTCTGGTCAGTCTAAACCGATATCGATTAAAACATCTAGTACATTCTGGTAACAAAGGCGCAAAGCTTGCCAGCGACTTACTTGAACGTCCTGACCGTCTCTTTGGTCTTATTCTGATATTTAACAATTTTGTTAACATCTTTGCCTCGGCTATTGCCACCGTCATAGGCTTAAAACTCTTTGGTGAATCTGGTATTGCCATTGCTACTGGAATATTAACCTTTGTTATTTTAATTTTTTCTGAGGTCACCCCTAAGACCTATGCGGCTCAATATCCAGAGCAACTTGCTTTTCCCGCCGCCTATATATTACGACTTCTCATGTGGTTGTTTTACCCCTTAGTTTATTTTATTAACACCATAACCAATGGTATTTTGCGTTTATTTGGGATTAATAAGGCCACTCAAAATGATTCATTAAGTCCAGAAGAGCTACGCACCATTGTTAATGAAACAGGCTCACTGATTCCTGCTAAGCATCAAAAAATGCTGCTTAATATCTTAGATTTAGAAGCTGTAAAGGTAGAAGATATTATGATTTCCCGCAATGAAATTGTCGGTTTGGACATTAGTGAAAGTTGGGATGATATTATTGATCAGCTCACCCATAGCCTGCATACTCGCCTACCTGTTTATGAAAATGATATTGATCATATTTTTGGCATTATTCATTTAAGAAAAGCCTTAGCCATTGTCTCTAGCCAAAATGCCAGTAAAGATGAGCTAAAGAAAATCATTGCCCCATGCTATTTCATACCAGAGGCAACACCATTAAATAAACAACTGCTGAATTTTCAAAAAAACAAACGTCGTACCGCTTTGGTGGTTGACGAATATGGTGATATTCAAGGTATTGTCACTCTGGAAGATATTTTAGAAGAAATTGTTGGCGAATTTACTACCGACCCTGCTGATACATTGATGAAGGAAGTCCACCATCAAGAAGATGGTACCATTCTGGTTGATGGCAGTGCCAATATCCGTGATTTAAACCGTATGATGAACTGGCATCTACCAACCAATAATGCCAAAACGATTAACGGTTTACTTTTAGAGTTTTTAGAATCCATCCCTGAGCCAGGAACCAGCGTGCTGATTGATAATTATGCCATTGAAATTAAACAAATTATGGGTAATACCATCAAAACCGTTATTATTTTAGAAAATGCTGTCGATTTAAGTAGCAGGGACAGTTCATAAACCATTTTATTAATGGGGATATTCCAAGGTGTCACAATTAACTATTTTATTTAAAGACCGGATATTAAGTGTCCATACTCTTGATCGATTCAGTGAGATGCTCGTTGGTAGTGACCAGCACTGCCATATTATTATTGATAGTCTGGCCATCAACCCTCAACACGCCAAAATCATTTATAATAATCACTCTTATGCCATTAAGGCGCTCAGCGATCAATCTGATATTATTATTAATGGCGTAAAAATCCACTCTTGTACTGATTTATCCGATGGCGATCAAATTGCTTTAGGTAAACATACCATGAGTTTTACCTTTGATGAGCGCAATAGCACCCCAATACCGAAAAAACCAGAAACCAATCCATTTGCTCACAGCACAGAGAGCACTACTGGCTGGATACAGTATTTGAATGGTGCCAATATGGGCAAAACATTGCAAATAAAACAAGGCATGACCAACATTAGCGATACCACAGAAGAGCACATTGCCTTGCTCTCACATCGTAACGATGGCTTTTACATCTCCCACCTTAAAGGGAAAAATCCACCTCAGGTTAACGGTAAAACAATTGCTGATAAAAGTGTCACCTTAGCCAATGACAGTACTATTTTTTTAGGTGCTCAGGAGCTTTTATTTTATATGACTAAGAGCTGATTATTTTTTCTTGCAGGGTGTTGCTTTATGCTCTTGTGTGCAGGGCACAATGTTATCGTTATGCTCATAGTCTTCCTGTAACGTATAAGGCATCATCTTATCTGTTTTTAGTGAGGTACTTATTAATGTTTCAAGTTCATGCTTAATTTGTTCAAACGTCATGTGATTGGGGTGTGCATAAGCACTAGAAACCATAAAAAATGATACTAATATTGCCAATAGTACAGAAGTCATTACGTTCATTAAAAATAATCCTATTATGTGTATTTATTGTTTTATCGAGCTTTATAATAGGGTAAATTATAATATAAAGAAACCAGTCTTACAGCACTTTTTAACCTAAATAAATCATTTGATGATCCGGAGCTTTCTGAGCAGTGCCCAATACAGCAGATAATAGCCACCATAAAACATGGCAAGCCTCTCTTGAACTTATTTTTAGTGCTAAAAATAACAAGACGATACTCAGCAAAAACTTGCACAATGGCCCCTTACTGGTACAAAAACCCTTTTACCCTGAAACAAAAGAAATTTGTCATGTCTATTTATTACACCCCCCCGGTGGGGTTGTTTATGGTGATCAATTAACAATTAATGCAAGCATAGAAACTTCTGCTCATGCCTTAATTACCACCCCAGCAGCAGGCAAATTTTATCGCTCAACAGGGGCATTTGCCTCTCTTACCCAAACCCTTAAGGTTAAAGAATCGGCATCATTAGAATGGTTGCCACAAGAAACCTTGTTGTTTAATGCCAGCAAGGTACAATTAAAAACCTTGATACAGTTATCAGCTCATGCTCGTTTTATCGGTTGGGAAATGCTCTGCCTAGGTCGCAAAGCAAGTACCGAACCCTATATAGCAGGAGAATGCCAGCAACACTTTGAATTATGGCGAGAGAACAAACCATTATTTATCGAGCACTGTCAAATAAAGGGACAATCTTCTATGCTCAAAGAAAAGTGGGGCATGGATCATTGGCCATTAAGCGCCACAATGATTGCGACCCATTGCCAAGAAAAACAGCTTAAAGAAGTACAAGATTTATTTACTACCATGACCATTAAGGGGCACTTTAGTGTTACCTTAAAAGAAGATGTCTTAATCTGCCGTTTTTTAGGTGAACAAGCGGAACATGCTCGTGCCTGCTTTATTGAGGTATGGAAATTAATCCGACCCGCTATAATGAACTACACTGCCCATATTCCTCGGATATGGAATACTTAAGATAAGCACCCAGCAAGTATTTAGACTCTTTGGCTAAATATGCTAGAACACTCAGTCGTTAGGCAACTATTTAGGTTAAAATAAAGCCATTGAAACAATGTGGAGAATCAAATGGAACTTACCCCAAGAGAAAAAGACAAATTACTACTCTTTACAGCCGCTCTGCTTGCAGAAAGGCGTAAAGCAAAAGGCTTAAAACTGAATTATCCCGAAGCCATTGCCTACATTTCTGCAGAAATTATGGAAGGTGCGCGCGAAGGTAAAAGTGTGGCCGAATTAATGTCCTATGGTACAACGCTTTTATCTATTGATGATGTTATGGATGGTATTGCCGATATGATCCCAGATGTACAGGTCGAAGCCACCTTTCCTGATGGTACTAAATTAGTAACCGTCCATAACCCTATTGTTTAACCTAAATAAATCTACGTAAACTGCTTACAGGAATAAGCCCATGATACCAGGCGAATATTTTATTGATGAAGGTAATATTGAACTCAATGTTGGCATGAAAACCACCTCTATTAGCGTTGCCAATACGGGGGATCGTCCCATACAGGTCGGTTCTCATTATCACTTTTATGAAACCAATACCGCATTACAATTTCAGCGTGAAGATGCTAAAGGCTTTC
The DNA here is from genome assembly GCA_015488755.1 of Gammaproteobacteria bacterium. GTDB lineage: Bacteria > Pseudomonadota > Gammaproteobacteria > GRL18 > GRL18 > GRL18. The sequence goes on from WFNB01000019.1 coordinate 13,184, forward strand.
GTTTAAACATTCCCGCAGGCACCGCGATTCGTTTTGAGCCGGGTCAGGAGCGAGAAGTTGAATTGGTTCAATACAGCGGCACAAAGACAATATATGGCTTTAATGGCTTAATTATGGGTCAATTAGGAGAACAGTCATGAGCAAACTATCCAAACAGGCCTATGCTGAAATGTATGGCCCCACTAAGGGTGATAGAGTACGTCTGGGTGATACCGAACTCATATTAGAGGTTGAAGCCGATCATACCATTTATGGTGATGAGGTTAAATTTGGTGGTGGCAAAGTCATTCGTGATGGCATGGGACAGGGTCAGGGATGCGCAACAGAAGTGGTTGATACGGTAATAACCAATGCCTTAATCATGGATCATTGGGGCATTGTTAAAGCTGATATTGGTATCAAAGAGGGGCGTATTGCTGCCATTGGTAAAGCAGGTAATCCCGATACTCAGCCTAATGTCAGTATTATTGTTGGCCCGGGCACCGAAGTCATTGCTGGAGAAGGGCAAATTGTGACCCCAGGGGGCATTGATTCTCACATTCACTTTATTTGCCCACAGCAAATTGAAGAAGCGTTAATGTCGGGCATAACCACCATGTTTGGTGGTGGTACAGGACCTGCCACAGGAACCAATGCAACCACTTGTACACCGGGTATTTGGAATCTGCATCGCATGTTAGAAGCTGCCGATCAATTCCCTATGAACCTAGGCTTTATGGGCAAGGGTAATGCCAGTCAAAAAGACCCTCTTAGAGAGCAAGTTGCTGCCGGTGCTATGGGCTTAAAATTACATGAAGACTGGGGCACTACCCCCGCTTCCATTGATACTTGCCTCAGTGTGGCAGATGAAATGGATGTCCAAGTTGCCATTCACACAGATACCCTAAATGAGTCTGGTTTTGTTGAAGACACCTTAGCTGCCTTTAAACACCGAGCCATTCATACTTACCATACCGAAGGGGCAGGTGGTGGTCATGCGCCTGATATTATTAAGCTCTGTGGTGAAGCCAATGTACTACCATCAAGTACCAACCCGACTCGTCCATTTACCATCAATACTATTGATGAACACCTAGATATGCTGATGGTCTGCCATCATTTAGATGCCAGCATTGCCGAAGATGTTGCCTTTGCCGAGTCAAGAATACGCAGAGAAACCATTGCCGCTGAAGATATTCTTCATGATCTAGGTGCATTTAGTATGATAGCCTCTGATTCTCAGGCGATGGGAAGAGTGGGTGAAGTCATCACCAGAACATGGCAAACAGCCCATAAAATGAAAGTACAATTTGGTGCCCTAGAAGGCGACTCTGAACGTAATGATAATCAACGCATTAAACGTTATATTGCCAAATACACCATCAACCCAGCCATTACACATGGTATCTCTCATGAGGTCGGTAGTATTGAAGTCGGCAAACTAGCCGATATTGTCTTATGGAAACCCGCCTTTTTTGGTGCCAAACCCTCACTTATTATTAAGGGTGGTTTTATTGCCGCAGCCCCTATGGGTGATCCTAACGCATCCATTCCCACACCACAGCCTGTACATTATCGCCCCATGTTTGGTGCCTATGGTGCAGTACGAGAAAATACCAGCGTTACCTTTGTTTCTCAAGCAGCCATTGATAATAATATTGCCACCTCTATTGGCCTTAAAAAACGTTTAGTCGCGGTAAAAAATACTCGTTCTATTAGTAAGTCAGAGCTCTTACTTAATGATTATCAGCCTACTATTGAGGTCGATGCACAGACCTATGAAGTCCGTGCCGATGGCCGTTTATTAGTCTGTGAAGCCGCCACCGAGCTGCCTCTGGCACAGCGTTATTTCTTATTTTAAACAGGAAACGAATAACTTATGCTAAAAATTACTAAAAAATTAGCTAAGCCACAACAGACTAATATAAAACTGCCCCTACCCTTTGAGCTACGGCAAAAAAGTCGCTTAAAAGTGACCTTAAGTGATGGCCGTCAAGCAGGTTTATTTCTAGAACGTGGTGACGTTTTACGTGGTGGTGATTGCTTGCAGGCTGAAGATGAAAGTATTATTCAAGTTCAGGCCGATAATGAAACACTTTCTATGGTCAATACAGACGATACCTTGCTTCTGGCAAGAGCCTGTTACCATTTAGGCAACCGTCATGTACCTTTACAAATAAGCGCCCATTCATTATCTTACCTGCATGATCATGTCTTAGATGATATGCTCAAACAACTTGGTCTCATCGTCAGTTGCACACAAGCACCTTTTGAACCCGAAAGTGGTGCCTATGGTGGTCATAGCCACTCACATAATGGACATAGTCATTCTCATGACTGATTTACAAACTAACTCACGCCTTAAATCGCACTTTAGCGCACCCATTCAAGAAGCTGACCCCAATGCCAGTATTCGCCTATGGCAATTAATTAGTCCAGCATTACCGATTGGTGCTTATGCCTATTCTCAAGGTTTAGAAAGCGCAATAGAAAAAAATTGGCTAAACAATGAAGCAGAAGTGCAAACTTGGATCTCAGGCATATTAAATGACTCACTCAGTCATCTAGACGCCCCAGTATTAGCTCGTTTGTATCAAGCATGGCAAGAAGAAGACAGTGAGACAGTCAATCAATGGAACCAATTTTTGCTGGCCTGTCGTGAGTCCAGTGAGCTATACCATGAAGATCAACAAATGGGACGTGCTCTATGGCGTCTACTCAATGATCTTCTTGATAATACGGACAAGCATAGCAATACCTTACGAGAACTGGTTAAACAAATTGATCGCCCAGGTTATGTGACCATATTTGCCCTAGCAAGCAGTCTTTGGAACATTCCTATGGCTGATGCCATTCGTGGCTTTCTCTGGGCTTGGTGTGAAAATCAAGTCGCTGCAGCAATAAAACTGGTTCCCCTTGGGCAAACAGCTGGACAAAGAATACTCACTTCCTTAATTCAAGATATCAATCAGGGGGTCAGCAAAGCACAGCAACTTAACGACCATGAAATTGGTTCCATGGCACCGGGTTTTAGTATTGCCTGCGCCCAACATGAAGTACAATATTCACGATTATTTCGTTCATAAAAAGGAAAATTAAATGTCAGATCAAGCTTTAAGAGTCGGTGTCGGTGGTCCTGTTGGCTCCGGTAAAACCGCCTTATTATACGCATTATGTCAACACATGAAAGACCAGTTTAATATTGCTGTGGTCACCAATGATATTTATACCCGTGAAGATGCCGATTTCTTAATCCGCAATGGTGCGTTAGAAAAAGAACGCATTATGGGCGTTGAAACCGGAGGCTGTCCACATACCGCCATTCGTGAAGATGCCTCAATGAACCTCACTGCGGTTAGTGACCTTAATGATCGTTTTAAAAACTTAGATGTGGTTTTTATTGAAAGCGGTGGTGATAATCTCAGTGCCACCTTTAGCCCAGAACTATCCGATCTCACCATATATGTCATTGATGTTGCGGCAGGTGATAAAATTCCTCGTAAAGGTGGCCCCGGCATTACCAAATCAGACTTATTAGTCATTAATAAAATTGATCTAGCACCTTATGTTGGCGCATCACTGGATGTTATGAAACGTGATGCCAAAAAAATGCGTTCCGAACGGCCATTTATCTTTGCAAATATGAAAGATAAAACAGGGCTAAAGGCTGTTATAGAATTTATTATTGAACAAGGCATGCTATCAGGCTCAATTTAAACCCAACATAACTTGACTATAATTCTATTGGAGTCGGGGCTTTAGCCCCGTAAAATAAGTAGGGCTGAAGTCTGGAAAAAGAGTTCAAACTTGCCACCTTACAGCCCAAATTTAAACTCGCTAGAGTGACTTTGGAATATGACAAATGCAGATTAACAGTAATTCTATCTGCTTTTCTGGTGTGGATCAGCTAATAAATTTGAGTCACATCCAAGCGATCAATAAACCAGTAAAAGGCAATGATAGCAATCACTATTGAAGCCGGATTAATGACCAACGTTCGATACCAGAGGCGTCGGCCAAACCATAAACCTATCAAGAGATAAGCAGTTAATAAAATACTTAGTTGACCCAATTCAACGCCGACATTAAAACTGATCAGTGCTGTTGCAAAAGCATATTCCGGCATACCAAAATCAGCCAGCATACTCGCAAACCCCAGGCCGTGCAGCAAACCAAAGGCAAAAACAAGTACCAAACGGCTTTTTTGTAAACCTTTGGCAAACACATTTTCAACGCCGACATAAACAATGGATAAGGCTATTAGCGGCTGAACAATCTGTGCGGGTAAATTAAACAGACCATTCATGGCTAATCCCAAGGTAATTGTATGAGCAATGGTAAACATGGTCACTTGCCACAACAAGGGGCGAATAGCACTGGAAAACAGGAATAAACCCAATATAAAAAGAATATGATCCATGCCTTTTGGGAGGATATGTTTAAAGCCCAGCTCAATATAGTTAATAACTGTTTTATAGAATGGTTTGTGTGCCACAATTTCAGTCATTGAAAAAGGCGTACTATACTTATCATCACGTATCCACTGCCATTGTGACCAGTGAAACTGCTGTTTTTTTAAGTTGACCTGTTTTAGTCTTACGGCATTATCACCAAATGCCATAGGGTAATAACTTTGTATTGATTCGGCAGTTAAATCCACCTTGCCCACCAAATCAATCACACTGATCCGTGGCACTTTTGGATAACCTCGTTCTGGAATCTTAATATGTTTAATGGCTAGCGACAGTTTATGGTGATGATTATCCCTAATAGCAATCTTACCCAGGAATATTTTTTGAAATTTTTGGAACTCACCTGCTAATTGCTTAGGATCCATGTGTCTTAATTTATCATATTCATCCGCATTTGGAGCCTCTTGGGTGTTTTTGTAACGACCATTAATACCGGTTAGCAACGCTTCTATACTGGCACGTATATTAACATCAACCTGACCTTGCTCATTAACGGTAATTTCAATTAATGCTGGCTTGACCAAGTCTGCATAACTGCTGATAGAAACGAGTAATAAGATAAAAAGTAACAGCGATTTTTTTAGAACGGACATAGTAAACCGTTTGGTCTTAGAGTCGCGAAAATAACAACTTTTCCGAAAATCTTAATGAGAAAAACTAAGTGCCAGTACCATCATGGCGCTGGCGCTTAACCATGAGGCAATGACTCGTACAGCAATGATTTGCCAGTGTTTATTACTTAAGGTTTCTGATAAAGCCATTGAATATAACATTAAAAAATAAATACCTAGGCCACTACCAAATAAAGACACAATGGTTTCCTTGTTGCCTAAATCTTCTTGAGAAGAATCCAGTCCAACAAGAACGCCAACAATGATAGCCAATAAAATAGACATAATTGGAGGCATTGTAAAACCGCTAATCAGTAGTAAGCCAATAAGGGTAGCAACAACTAATAGTAAAATAAAAACATCAGGAGCAATAAAAAAAAAGGTATAAATTAATCCCACAATGGTTGCCATTAGAAATATCAGCACAGATAGTTTATTTTCGGCCGGTTTGTGCTGACCGAAAAATAACCCCAATGCGACAATAACGATGATTTGAGCCGGTACCAACAAGGGATGAAGCATACCATTTAAAAAGTAACCAATACCTTTAATTGGGCTATGAGCCAATGCAAGTTGTGGCAAAAACATTGAGTAAAGAAAGCAGTTTATGCGTAATAATAAGGTCATAAAAATATCATGTTAATTAGTCACTAAAAGAAGCGGCTTTTTCTACTCAAGCGACTGGCTCTTGGATAATACGATTATACAGAAATAAGATGAGTTAAAAAACCCAGCCCAATCATACTGATAAGCGCACCGCCAGCCCTCACAATCATCTCACCAAAAGATAAGTGTTTAAGTTCACCAATAGCAATCCCTACAAGATGTAGTAATCCAGTCGCAATAACAAAACCAATACTGTAAATCAATGGATTAGCCGCATTAGGTAATTCCACACCATGAGCATAACCATGGAAAATAGCAAAAAAACCAACCGTTAGGCCTGCAACCCACAAGGGGGGGCGCAATGCAAATAAGACCACCAAACCCAAGACGATATCTGACAAGGCAATCCCCGTTTCAATAAAAGGAATAGGTACTCCTGCCACCCCTAGGGCACCACCAAAAGCCATAACTAATGGAAAGGTAATCGGCAATATCCAGAGCGCTGGCTTACCCAAAAAAGCACCCCATAAACCCACAGCCAGCATTGCAACAACATGGTCAAGTCCTGATATGGGATGCATAAAGCCACTGACAAAACCACCTTGTAAACTTGCGGTATCAGAATGTGCAAAAGCCGTCGCACAAGATAACAACCATAACAAGATAGAGATTATTATACTTAAGGTGACGTTATGATCTTTCATGTCTGAGCTATCTCCCACAACTTTTTAGTAACGCATTAAAAACAAAGAACACAGTGTAGCACACTCAGTTAGTTATATTAGGCGAACCTATGTGGCCACCTAATATCATTTGAATAGCAATTGAGGCGGCTGTGGTCCGATTGTTTGCCCCTATTTTAGGATACATCTGTTCCAGATGTTTGTTCACTGTTCGGGGACTCATAGCCAATATTTCAGCAATTTCCCTATTGGTTTTGCCATGCGCAACCCAAAGCAATACCTCGGCTTCTCGATAGGTAATTTTCAGGCTGTCCTCTAATGAAGAAGGATCGATGGACACATTTGGCGACTGAATTTTTAATAAATATTCATCTTCTTCGGATTGTTTAAAATAATGCACTGTTAACATTAGCTCATGATGATTTTGTGTGGGTAGCACGAGATCATGGCCCTCTTTACCACTGGAAAGCCAACTGCTTAAACACTCATGTACATGACTTGTCGTGGTGTTTTCCTGTTGTGAATATTGATTTAATAAAATTTGTGCTTCCGGTGTTGCCCAAATTATCCGACCGGATTGATTAATACAAAATACATGTTGGCGCATGGCATCTAAGGTTTTCTGAGCTTCTAATAGCATACGAGTATTATTACTATGTTGACGAATACGAACCATCAATTCCTCAGGACGAATGGGTTTTACAATATAGTCATTACCTCCGGCATCAAAGGCCTTAACAATATGCTCAACATCACTTAAACCGGTCATAAAAATAATGGGGGTTAAGGGTAATTTTTTTCGTACTTCACGGGCACACTCAAAACCATCCATAACGGGCATAATCGCATCTAGGAGTACCACATCGGGGGTAACATGCTCGATAACATTAAGTGCCTGCTGACCATTTAAGGCAATTAAAACGGCAATGCCGGCATCATCTAATGCCATATTAATCATTCCCAAAGACTCGGGAGAATCATCAACAACCAGTACAGTCAGTTTGTCTTTAAATGCTTGCATCATGATACCTAATTTAAAAAATCAACAATGCCACTTAAATTGCATTGCTCTGATAGCGTTTTTAATTGCTTTAACCATGCATCCCAAGCATGGCTATCGGTTTGTTTTTTACCTATTTCATCGTTCTCTAGCTGTGCAATGCAATCGAGCACTCCTTTTAGATAACCAACTTGTGCGTATTGTTTTAATGAAACTAACAAGGCCTGTTCAGAGTCATTGAGCATTATCGTATTTACATTAACATTTTTGGCAACACGATTCACTGAATGAGCATTACCAGACAAATGATTTTTCTCTTGAGCCTTATTATGCTCATTGTTGATCACCCACTGCAAGCTAAGACTGCTTTGTAATTGTGACAATAGTTTTTCAAACGGCACTGGTTTATTAATATAAGCATCTATTTTAGACTCATTATACTGCCGCTGTTCTTTCGTATAGGGATCAGCTGAAACAACAATAATAGGCTCATTATAATTTTGTTGACGTAATTGAGAAATTAATTGCCAACCACTCATTCCCGGCATGGATATATCCAGAAGAAAAATATCAACCGACTCTTTATTAGCTAACATTTCTAATGCCTGCTCAGCTGATTCTGCCAAATGAACAGTAAAACCTAAAGGGCTTAATAAATCACTCATCAAAGCTCTGTGATTGACCTCATCATCCACGACCATAAGGTGTTTTCTGGCCCCCTTATAACCTGAAATAGTCATTACTTGATCGTTACTATGTTGTTGTTCTTCTGCTTTTGACAATGAAACGCTGGGTAAAAATAATCTTAGGCTAAATTCTGTGCCCTCACCAAGATGACTTTTTAAAGCAATATTACCCCCCATCATTTCCACCATTAAACGGCTAATAGCCAAACCTAACCCCGTACCAGAAACCACTTGTTTTTGTGTATTATGAACTCGCTCAAAAGGCTCAAAAATACGCTGTTGATCCGTAACATCAATACCAATACCCGTATCTTTAACAACAAAACAAGCCACTTGATTACGATAGTTAATAACTAATTCAACTTTCCCTTGATTAGTAAATTTTATCGCATTAGAAAGTAGATTCAGTAAAATTTGCCGTAGCCGTTTTTCATCCACAGCAACATAACGGGGAAGACTGGTTTGAATATCCACTAGAAATTCAATATTTTTCGCTTCTGCCTGTGTCTGAAACATATCATTAAGTTGTTGAATAAGGGCATTCAAATCAACCTTATCCCGATGTAAGTCCAACTTACGTGCTTCAATTTTAGAGATTTCTAACAAGCCTTCAATCACATCGGATAAATGTTCACTACTGCGCTTAATAACTGTCGCAATTTTTTTATTCTTAGTGTCACTCTCTGAGTTTTTTTCCATTAATTGTGCATAGCCAAAAATGGTATTTAGGGGGGTGCGTAATTCATGACTCACACCAGATAAATAGCGTGACTTAGCTCGATTAGCAATATTAGCCGTATCACGAGCACTAGCAAGTTGAATGGCCGTTGCTTTATGAGCCTCAATTTCTTGAGTTAATAATTCTGTTTGCTGCTGGGTTTCTTTAAGTGCAAAATGAGCACTTTTTTGTGCCAGTACATAAAGCCAGATTAAAATACCGGTAACAATTAAGAGTAAAAAATAAATTTGCCACATGGTATCACCAATAAAAAGCAAATCGGCATTACTTTTATCTTTTTGGGCATAAAAAACCACCACAAATAAACTAGCAATAATACTGGATGTCATCAAAAAAATACCCAGAAACTGCCCAACACTGGAATGGAAAGAACGATAAATAAACGCTGGAAAAAAGCGTTTAAGAAGTGTTAAAAGCTGCTCAGATAGATGAGCATCCATACGGCATTGATCACCACAACGAGCATCAAGAGCACAGCATAGAGAACAAATAGACTGCTCATAACTTGGGCAATGCAACAGGTCTTCTGAATCAAAGGTATTTTCACAAATATGGCAATGGTGCGTTGTGCTCTCTCCCTGAGTATTATCTTTTACAGCCGTATTGCTACGGCATAAATAAAACTTTCCTTTGGTAAACCAAGCAATGAAAGGCACGGTGATAAAAGGGATAAATAAAGCTAAAAAGGCCGCCAAAGCCTGAGCTAAAACACCAAATAGCCCTAGATTTGCACAAATACCAATACTGGATGCCAAAATCATAGAAAAGACACCAACCGGATTTATGTCATAAAGATAGCCTCGTCGAAATTCAATATGAGGTGGACTTAAGCCTAAGGGCTTATTGATGACTAAATCAGCAACCACACTGCCAATCCACGCAACGACTAAACAGGCATAGGTGATTAAAATCGTTTCAAATGCCTGATACAAGCCTAGCTCCATAAGCATCAGAGCAATGGCCACATTAAAAAACAGCCAGACCACTCGTCCAGGGTGACTATGTGTCAAACGGGAGAAAAAGTTCCCCCAAGCAATCGAACCAGCATAGGCATTGGTGACATTTATTTTTAATTGTGAGATAACCACAAAAAGCCCTGTTAACCATAAAACCGTGTTGGAATTATCACTGATATAAGAAAATGCCATGGCATACATATGGGCGGGGTCACTTGCCAAGTCAGGCAAAAGGCCATGATGTAGAGCTAAAACAGCCAAAAATGAGCCGATAAATAATTTTAAAACACCAAAAACAACCCAGCCTGGCCCTGCACCAATAACCGCCAACCACCACTGTTTTTTATTCTCTGGAGTTTTCTCTGGTAAAAAACGCAAGAAATCTGCTTGCTCACCATTTTGCGCAATCAATGGAAAGATCACCGCCGTAGCGGCACCAAATAAGAGCAGATCAAAGCCTTCTTGCTGAGTCTGAGACCCCGTAAAATTTAACCACTGTTCAAAGGCACTGCTTTCATGAATGGCAATAAAAACAAGGGGAAGTATTTGCAGTAGCAACCAGATCGGTTGTGTCCATGCTTGAAAAAGTGAAATTCGGCTGATCCCATGAGTAACCAGAGGGATGACCAATAAAGCGCTAATAATATAGGCAATGGATAAGGGAATAGCCGTTATCATATTAATCGCCATCGACATAATGGCCGCTTCTAAGGCAAAAAATATAAAGGTAAAAGAAGCATATATCAGTGATGATAAAGTAGAGCCTATATAACCAAAACCTGCGCCACGAGTTAATAAATCAATATCCACCCCATATTTAGCCGCATAATAGGATAGAGGTAAGCCCGATAAGAAAATAATACTCCCTACAACCAGAATGGCCCACATGGCATTACTAAAGCCATAGTCCAAAGTAATCGCCCCACCAATTGCCTCAAGGGCTAGGAAGGAAACCACACCCAAAGCCGTATTAGCAACCCAAGTAGCAGACCAACGACGTGATTTTTTTGCCGTATAGCGAAGCGCATAGTCTTCCAATGTTTCATTCGCTACCCATTGATTATATCGACGTCGATTAGAGAAGACTTTTTTATTTATCATATTAACTTACTAAAAAATTTCATTACCTCTATTGTCTCCTAAAAATTTTCTAAAAGACATATCGACATTTATATCAAATAGCCTATACGTCATTTAACGTATCTCTATGCGCCAGTTGTCGAATTTTGTTATTTCCTTAGATGCTTTAAAGTAATACTAAGTTACAAAAGAATGATTTACTCACCTTTTACTCTACTTTTAGTCAACTATAGGAATTATGACATGGTAATACAATCTTTGAAAAAAATAGCCGTTGCCGCTGCTATTACAGCAGCCACACTCACGACCAGTATGGTATGGGCAGCCGATACCATTAAAGTCGGTGTTTTGCATTCACTATCCGGCACAATGGCCATTAGTGAAACCACCTTAAAAGATACTGTTTTAATGATGATTGAAGAGCAAAATAAAAAAGGCGGCTTACTTGGTAAAAAACTCGAAGCCGTTGTGGTTGACCCTGCTTCTAACTGGCCTCTATTTGCTGAAAAAACTCGTGAGTTGATTGAAAAAGAAAAAGTCGATGTGATTTTTGGTTGCTGGACATCCGTGTCTCGAAAATCTGTGCTACCCGTTATTGAAGAGTTAAATGGCTTATTATTTTATCCAGTTCAATACGAAGGTGAAGAATCATCCAAAAACGTCTTTTATACCGGTGCAGCGCCAAATCAACAAGCCATTCCTGCCGTTGATTATTTAATGAATGACTTAGAGGTTAAACGTTGGGTATTAGCAGGTACCGACTATGTTTACCCTCGTACAACCAATAAAATTCTGGAAGCCTATTTATTAGCCAAGGGCGTTAAGAAAGAAGATATTATGATCAACTATACCCCTTTTGGTCATTCTGATTGGCAGAGCATTGTTTCTGAGATTAAGAAATTTGGCTCACAAGGTAAAAAGACTGCTGTGGTATCCACCATTAATGGTGATGCCAATGTCCCTTTCTATAAAGAATTAGGTAATCAAAATATTTCTTCTGAAGATATTCCTGTGGTTGCCTTTTCAGTAGGTGAAGAAGAACTCTCTGGTATTGATACCAAGCCTCTGGTCGGTCATCTGGCTGCTTGGAACTATTTTATGAGTGTTGAGACCCCTGAGAATGAAGCCTTTATTAAAAAATGGCATAGCTTTATTAAAAGTGATAAGCGTGTTACCAATGACCCAATGGAAGCCACTTATATTGGTTTTACGATGTGGGCAAAAGCGGTTGAAAAAGCAAAATCGGTAAAAACAGATGCTGTAGAACAAGCCATGATTGGTATGACAGTACCTAATCTAACCGGTGGTATGGCAATAATGAATAAAAATCATCACCTATCTAAGCCGGTTTTAATTGGTGAAATACAAGATGATGGTCAGATTGAAACTGTATGGTCTACTGACGGTACAGTAGCCGGTGATGCATGGTCTGACTTCTTACCCGGTAGCAAAGACTTAATCTCTGATTGGACAGCGCCTATCAAATGCGGTAACTACAATACCAAAACTAAGAAGTGTCTGGCTAAATAAGCCTATTGTTCGCCACCCAAACGACAGAGAAAAGTCGTTTGGGTGTCAGTACAAGTCTATTAAAACAAATACTATCCCTTCTTCTTCTCTCATATATTAGAGCCTAATATGAAATCCATACAGAAAAAAAACATCTTGCATTGCTATGTGAAAAACCATATTCGCTACCTTATGAGTTGCCTATTATTATTCACCCTAATGCTATCTCATAGCACTTATGCAAGCTCTATTAGTAAAACAAATATTACTGATAACGGATCTAAGCAACAAGTATCGACCAAGCAAACCCAATTAGAAAAAATTATTCCACAATTACGTGTGAAAAATTTTAAGAAAAAAATAGCCTCCATCAAACAGTTGGCTGAGATTGATGATCCTCAAACAATTGTCATACTAGAGGCATTATTAAACTCAAAACTCTATTATCAAAAATCAGATAAAAAAGTAGTTATTATTAATAAAAAAAATAACCAATATGAAACCTTTTCCACACTAAATAATAATGCTATTGCCATCGTCCAAAAAAAGACTCTGAAGAAAATAACAACCAATAATAAATTACGCAAAACCATTCGTGCGCTATTGGCAAAAAAGAAGATACTTAATAGTAATTTAGATGTACGCCAAAACGCTCTAAAAGAAATATTAACCGCTAACGATGCCAGCCTATTACCCGTACTTGAGCAAGCTCAAAGACAAGAAACAGATAAGTCACAGCAAGACTTGCTTAAGCTGGCTATTGCACTTATCGAGGTGCACTCCAACAATAGTGAGACCCGTCAGTCCGCAGTCAAACGATTAGGCAATAGCCTCTACCCTGTTGCCAAAGGCAAACTGACAAAAATTCTTGAAACAGACGAACATGGACAATACATTGAACAAGATAAGGCCGTTATTGCTTTAGCAGAAAAAGCAATGCAACGGATCAGTTCTAAGCTGTCTTTATTTGGCAATCTTGAAACCTTATTTTTTGGCCTAAGTCTAGGCTCTGTTCTATTATTAGCAGCTATTGGATTATCCATTACCTTTGGTGTTATGGGGGTTATCAATATGGCGCATGGTGAATTGATTATGCTAGGCGCTTATACAACCTACTTAGTACAGCAACTGATGCCTAATGATATTGGTCTATCTCTGATAGTTGCAATTCCTGCTGCCTTTATTGTTTCTGGACTCTTTGGCGTTGCTATTGAACGAGGGGTTATTCGCCATTTATACGGCCGTCCCTTAGAAACTCTATTAGCAACATTTGGTATTAGTTTGCTCTTACAACAAATGGTACGCACACTTATTTCTGCACAGAATGTCCCTGTTATTACCCCTTCATGGTTAAGTGGTTCACTGGTTTTAAATCCAGCCTTTGCCCTGACCTATAATCGCATTTATATCTTTTTCTTTGCCTTATTTGTCTTTGCCATGCTGATGCTCATTTTAAAGAAAACCTCATTAGGCTTACAGGTTAGAGCTGTGGCACAAAACCGTGGCATGGCAACCGCTATGGGAATTAAAACCCAATGGGTTGACTCATTAACCTTTGGTTTAGGTTCTGGGGTAGCTGGAGTGGCTGGAGTGGCATTAAGTCAACTAACCAATGTCGGGCCAAATCTTGGTCAGGCTTATATTATTGATTCCTTTATGGTGGTTGTCTTTGGTGGTGTGGAGAATTTATGGGGTACGTTAGTAGCAGCGATGACCTTAGGCATTACTAATAAATTTTTAGAACCTTGGGCGGGTGCTGTTATGGCAAAAATTATCGTTTTAATCTCTCTGATTATTTTTATTCAAAAGCGACCTAATGGACTCTTTCCACAAAAAGGCCGTGCCTCAGGAGGCCATTAATATGTTATTGAATTATTTATTTCCTCATTTTATGCATGAGGATACCGGTGGTAAGTGGCTGATCAGCCTCTTAATAGCAATCACATTACTGGTTGTTATGTTTAATTTTTTTATCCCAGAATCTTCAGCCCTACATATTCCAACCTATATGGTCACTTTATTAGGTAAGTATTTATGTCTGGCTCTATTAGCCATTGCCTTGGATCTCGTCTGGGGCTATTGCGGTATTCTTAGCTTAGGACATGGCGCTTTTTTTGCCTTAGGTGGCTATGCTATGGGCATGTATCTGATGCGCCAGATCGGTGATCGAGGGGTTTATGGTAATGCTGAACTGCCTGATTTTATGGTTTTTTTAAACTGGCATGAATTGCCTTGGTACTGGCAAGGCTTTGAGTATTTTAGCTTTACTGCCTTAATGATCATCCTTGTTCCTGGATTATTAGCCTATGTCTTTGGCTGGATGACCTTTCGCTCACGAGTAACCGGTGTTTATTTGTCTATTATGACCCAAGCACTGACCTATGCATTATTACTGGCTTTTTTTAGAAATGAAATGGGCTTAGGTGGCAATAACGGCTTAACGGATTTTAAGGATATTTTAGGCTTTAGCCTACAGGCAGATGGTACTCGCATTATACTCTTTACCTTATCCGCATTAGCCTTAATTTCAGGTTATATTGCATCCCGTTTTATTGTGCAATCAAAATTAGGAAAAACAGTGGTTGCTATTCGGGATGCTGAATTACGTACCCGTTTTATTGGTTATAAAGTTGAAGATTATAAGTTATGGATTTTTGTCTTTTCTGCCATGCTTGCGGGTATTGCTGGAGCACTTTATGTACCTCAAGTCGGTATTATCAACCCCGGTGAATTCTCACCACTGAACTCAATCGAACTGGCAATATGGGTGGCTATTGGTGGCCGTGGCACATTGTTTGGCGCTGTTATTGGTGCTTTGCTAGTTAATTATGCAAAAACCTATTTTACTGGCGCATTACCTGAATTCTGGTTATTTGCTTTAGGTACTTTATTTATCGTCTCTACTTTATATTTACCACAAGGTATCGTTGGCTTATTTAGCCAGTTCACAAATAAACAGCAAAAGCAATCAGCAAAACATGGAGCACTTCAGGAGGAAACCACATGAGTGCACTTTCTCAAGTTCGTTATAAAGTCCGTGATGCTCTGCGCCGAGATCGGACATTCAATCACACCATTATAGAATCTGATGCTTATTTACAAGGCACACACTCCGTTCATCCTAACGAACTTGATGTTAGCCATGGCCCTGTCCTCTATCTTGAGGATATCAGTGTCAGCTTTGATGGTTTTCAAGCATTAAATAACTTATCACTGTATATTGATGATGGTGAATTACGCTGTATTATTGGTCCTAATGGGGCGGGAAAGACCACCATGATGGATGTTATTACGGGTAAAACTCATCCTGATAGTGGACAGGTATTTTTTGGTCAGACAATGGATCTCAGCCAAATGGCTGAGCATGATATTGCCACCGCCGGTATTGGTCGAAAATTTCAAAAGCCAACTATTTTTCCTGAACATTCCGTTTGGGAAAACTTAGAGTTGGCAATGAAAACAGACAAGGGAGTCTGGCATAGTTTATTTACCGTACTCAGTGCCGAACAAAAAGATCGAATAGAAGAGGTCATAGAGATTATTGGCTTGCAAGCACTCTATTTTTCCAAAGCTGACTTGTTGTCACATGGCCAAAAACAGTGGTTGGAAATTGGCATGTTACTGATGCAAGATCCAAGAGTATTATTAGTTGATGAACCTGTGGCTGGTATGACTCACCAGGAAATGGATCGCACCGCTGAATTACTAACGTCATTGGCAGGTAAACATTCTGTTGTTGTGGTCGAGCATGATATGGACTTTGTGCGTTCGATTGCTAATCAAGTAACCGTACTCCATGAAGGCAGTGTACTGGCAGAAGGTACCATGGAAGAAGTGCAAAATAATCAAAAAGTCATCGAGGTTTATCTAGGCGAATGAGCATATTACAAACAAAATCACTCAATCAATTCTATGGTGAAAGTCATATTCTATGGGATCTGGATATTGATATTAAACAAGGCAGTTGTGTTTGCCTAATGGGTAGAAATGGTGTGGGCAAGACAACCTTACTTAAGTCCATTATGGGCTTACTACCCACACGCAGTGGTGAAATTATTTTTGCAGGGCAGCCATTGCATAATAAAAATGCCTCTGCCAGAGCACAGGCAGGCATTGGCTATGTACCACAAGGACGGGAGATTTTTTCACAATTAACGGTACTGGAAAATCTACAAACTGGACTTATTGCCCGAAAAGATAAGAGCAAAGAATTACCCGAAAAAATATTTGAGCTTTTCCCCGTATTAAAACAAATGCTTAAACGTCGTGGTGGTGATCTCTCTGGTGGTCAACAACAGCAATTAGCCATTGGTCGAGCACTGGCGTTAGAGCCTAAAATTTTACTTCTGGATGAACCAACCGAAGGTATTCAGCCTAATGTGGTACAAGAGATTGGTGACATTATTATTAAGCTCAATGAAGAAGCCAATATTACCGTTGTTATTGTGGAGCAAAAACTTCCCTTTGCACGACGTGTAGGTAAGGAGTTTATTATTATGGAACGAGGCAAGAAAATGGCTGAGGGTGCTATTGATACATTGAATGATGAGTTAATTAAAAAATATTTAACTGTTTAGGCAATATAAACTTTGAACCTAAATAGCACTCTAAAAACACATTTAGAGTGCTATTATCCAGAGCTCATATTTTTATAAGAAAACATCAAAAAGGGATCAAGAAGGGCTTAACGTATCAATTAAATCAATTAAAAATTCTGCTTCATCCTGCTCCATTATTTCCCATTTTTCAATTTCCATTGAGTTAAGAAGAGCCATCCCCTTCGTATCATCAGCCATCATAATCAAGCACTTCTGCAAGAGTGATTTTTTATCCTGTAAATTAGGACCAAGTAATAAGGCATGGTGCAAGACATCAATTTTACTCGTAATTAATGGTTTTACCTGCTTTTTTACCAGAGAACTAAACTCATTATAGGCATCTGCTAATAAAAAACCAATATCAGCTTCCCCTGCAACCACTTTTTTAGCAACCGTAATATAATTACTGCAAATTATTGCTTCAATATCACAAGAGTTAATATCTGCTGGTTCCAACATAATAGTACCCATGGTATTGACATCAGGCACATCTGTCATGGCAACCCTTAAACTAGGTTTAAGAGATTCAATTGTATCAATAGGATTATCTGCATGAGTGATCACAACCGTTTCATCATGCACACCGACAGGCTTAACTAAGGCCTCAAATGATTTCTCTCTGATAAGTTTGGCAATATCACAAGGATTTGCATAAATTAAATCAATTGAATCTTTATCAATGCATTGCGCTAATTCTGAAAAATCATTCACTAAATTAAGATGAATGGCAATATCAGACTGTTTTTGTAGCCATGTGTTAAAGATATACCATCCTGAAATCAGATCAGGTTTAAAGTCAGGGCTAATAGTCATCGTATAAGACATATTTTTTTCCTAAAAAAGAGTCGGATAACGTTCAATACATTCAGCTATTTTTTTTGCTGAAGGCTTTCTTCTTACCGAGGTATAACTAATAATTTTATTATTACGAATATTAGGGATCACCGTAGCATAAACCCAATAAAAACCACCATCTTTACGAAGATTCTTAACATAGCCATACCATTTTTCTTTTTTCTGCACGGTTTCCCATAAATCAGAAAAAGCTTCATGCGGCATAAATGGATGCCTTAGTATATATTGCGGTTGACCAATGAGCTCTTCTTCTGTAAAACCTGACATCGTTACAAATGATTTATTAACATGAGTAATAATACCGTTTAAGTCTGTACGTGACACTATAAGAGAGCCTTCTGGAAACTCTGTTTCAATCTCTGTATATAATATGTTACGTTGCTTAGCATCAAAAAAAGTAAGCTGAATTTCCTCATAATTGTCACTGGCTAAATCTTCAATTTTCATATCCTGCATAATATCAGCCTTGTTATTTCAGTTTAAGCTATAGTAATTTAGTAATACTATCAGCAGCACGTTTTACATCTAAAAAGATCAAACCTAATTTTGCTTTAGGTTTTGCTAACACAGTAACAACCGCTTCTTCTCCGGCATGACTCATTAAGACAAACCCCTCTTGTCCTTTAATTAGCACTTGCTCCAATTCTCCTCTAGCAAGTTCTTGTGATGTGCGGTCACCCAGAGAGAGCATGGCAGCACTCATTGCCCCCACTCTATCTTCATCAAGACTTTGCGGTAACACTGCTGCAATCATTAAGCCATCTGTAGAAATAACAGCAGAGGCTTCAATATCCGCTGACGTGCCATTTAACTCATTTAAAATTGAAGACAACATATCTTCTCTCATGATACTCCCCCTTAAGCCTATAAGCTCTTTTATAAAATAATCACAATTATAATTTTTATAATCTATATTTTGACATTTAGTTATCACCAAAATAACGTTTGTATAATATCCAGACTAACGATACAAATGATTCCTGATCCAATCTTGGTACCCCCGATATAATTAAAATAAAAACGGCACCACCAATATAAATAGGCCAAAATCCTAATTGGCTATAACCGGCGGCATCGACTAAGGCAAAGGCATTGGATTTAATATTCAGGTTACCTCTAATAATCCCTCGATGCCTAGAATACATGGATAATAAATCACCACTTAATGCTGATAGTTCTTCTGAGGCTTCATGAGAAAAACCGTAACCTGAAAGATAAAAGCCTTGGCCATCGGCTAATAATGCCTTACCCTCACTGGATAATTTTTTTAATACTTTAGGAAGCACCTCTTCTATCATTCCCTTAGGTATAGATTGTGCTTTTTCAAAGACTTGTAGCCATTGTAATTCCTGAATATGAAATAATATCTCTTCTGCTTTTGAATCACTATCGACAATAAATCGCTCAATTAAATCATTATCAAAATAGGGACTTTCAGTTGATAAAAACAGTTGCTGTAAAAAATATTTAACTGGCTCTGAATCACTCGATGCTACACAATAAAAGGCACCTGCCGGTGAAGGTAAGACATATTTATTAATTAATTGAAGTTTCATGCATGACACTCCAAACCAGGATCAATAGTAAAAAGAAGTGCTTGAACCAAATACGACATATCATTAAAATTACGAGCATCTACTTCAAATATTGCTCCCTGAACATCAAGCTCTTTTAGTTTCTCATAATATTTTTCTGTCGAAGCCAAGGGCATAATATCTGTTTGAGTAATACCAATTGCAATAGCGGTTTTATCAATATAGTCTTTAAATGAGTTAATAAAAAAAGACATATCTTGCATTGGATTTTTCCGTGTATTATCCAGTAGCAATATTAAACCTAAACCATTTGTCGTTAATACTTCCCACATGAAATCAAAACGTTCCTGCCCTGGAGTACCGTATAGATGTATTTTTTCTTGACCATCTAAGGTCATTGTCCCATAATCCAGAGCAACCGTTGTTTTAGATTTTTTTGCTTGAGTCATATCCGATGCACTTTGATTCGTACATACCGGTGCTTCATCACTTAAGGTTACCACCGCAGTGGTTTTACCTGAACCAACAGGGCCTGCAAAAATAATTTTAAAATCATTCATTGTTCTTTATTATCTCTTTATGCGATATTATCAATTTTTGAATGGTTTGAGAGGTGAACCAATTTATTAAAAATTTTAGCTAAAATTGATTTATTCTTACTTGCTTTTGGCTTGTCATCCATAAAGAAGTAATCCACATTTCGTTGTGCTATATCTGATAAACCAATCGCTTTACTGGCACTATAAAATGCAAAAACATAACGCTGTTCAATCGCTAATGTTTGCGAAACCATTAATAATGAAGAGGGTTGGTTATATAAAAAAGCAGCTATGCGAACAGCATGGGGAATAGATGCCAAACGAGTGAGATTTGGCCAATACTGCAAGTAAACCGGTTTTGTTAAATCTGTACCCATAGGGATCCGTCCTCTTGAAGTCCATAAAGTAATTAACCAGATAAACCCTTCCATAGTCCAACTTTGTCTTTGCGTTGCCTTTTTGATCTTGTTACTTTTATTCTCTTGTGTGATCTTATGTAATTCATTTCTAAGCACGTTATTTTTTGTTTTAAATTGGTAATTATTTTTGTGTAACATAAGACATAAAGGTCGGATCTTAGCAGGCCCCACAGTGCTATAGATTTTTTGTTCCTCATAATCAAAATAGAAAACCGTATTAAGAACACTTAATTCAATGATTTGCTGTTTTTGTTTTGATAATTTGCATGCCTCTTTAATAATTGCTTGCAGTGTTGCTTCTGGTTTATAAGAAACCATCAATACTTGAGAGGGATCACCCCCATTAATATCTTTATTATCACCCACAAAACACTCTTCATTTTCAACTTCAAGTAATTTACCTGCATTTATCACTGATGTTTTTTTAAATTTCTTTTCTTTTTTTAATGCTAACACTGGCTTGGTGTTTATGGATTTATTGGCTACCACTCGTAAAACAGGCGGTTTCTTATCTGACAAATCGTATTGGGAATCATTTGATTTATAGCATAATTGCTTATGTTCTTTTTTATTTGATCGCTTAAGAATAAGATCACATAAGTATTCTAAGGTATTTTGTAGTACATCTCTCTTAACAGGTTTTCTAATAAAGAAATCTCTTTCTCGCAAACATTGGTGTTCGGATAAAGAAAGCAATAAGATATAAACATCTGGGTTATTATAGACAAGAGCATGATATTTTTCTTCAAAACCATAGGCATCTTTATCTAGCAAGCAAAGTTGTGCTTTATTGCAATCATTAAGTAATACATAATCAATTTCTTTAATATTTTTAAAAAAAATCTCATAAGCTGAAATCGAACGAGCATCAATGCCAACAAAGGCCGTATGAATTGATAGAGTAGTCACTGTTGCTAATCCTATTATTAGATATCTGAAAAATAATGTTTTGCTTCATCCCAATAACGAGATGTTAGTAATGTATTTGAAAATTTACTGTATGCCTTATTAAAGTTATCCCTATAATTAAGGGCTTTATATAAACTAATAAGTTTTATCGTTAATTGTTCATTTTCTTGATCATTTATTAAATGCATCGTCATATACTCTAAGGCCGTATCAAATTGACTGTTTTCAATATAAGAGTCTGCAGTAGCCATAACATCTTCAGTTTTAATTATTTCAGATTTAGAAGATTCATATAACTTAAGTTTTATCGGTTTTTTTGTCTTAAAATAACAATGATTTGGTAAGCGATATAACTCAGCAGCTAAAGAATCATTATTAATATAAGCAACTAATACTTTAATTTGTTGTTTGCTTAATTTAGACTTACTTAATTGTAATAAACGTGTCCGCAACGCCATACCTAAGCTACCCAAAATAATAAATAAATCACATAGTGCAGCATATAATTCATGAGAGTATTTTGTTTTTAAAAAAAATTGAACCCGTTGTAAATGACGAGATAAATCTTTGGGATCCTTCCTTAGGCTATACTCAAAATAATTCATTGCCTGAGATAATTCCAAAGCATTATTCTCAGCATTAATATGTTTAAGACCATAATAAAATGCTGGTTCTATTAATGGAATATTGTTATTTTTATTCATTATATTTTACACAGACTAAAAGCAATAGAACTAGAAGTTATATGGTTATTTTGCTTTATTAAGTATTATAGGTATCGTATATAAACAATGAATTGTATGTAAGCTTATTCGTATAAAATGATTTTTTGTGAACAATATCTCAAAAATAAATAGCTTAGAAAAAACAACTAACGTCATTTTTGGTATGAAATACAGGCTGAAACTAAAAAATATTCATAGGTAGGTACTTAAGCATGTCTGAGGCAGGATAACTCTGTATTTACTACACAAGACGCCGTAAATCCATCCCTGGAGGCTTTATTGCCACATCCATGTGGCAAAAACTTCCTCCGTAAACACAGAGTTATCCTTAAGTACCTACGTATGAAAAGATATTACTAAATATAAAAGGAGGAATGGGGGGGATAGGGAAAAATAAGGTATTAAGTAAAAAGTAAAACAATGCTGTTAGGATATGCTAAGCATTATTCTTAACAAAGAACATAACGTTAATAATAATGCTTGCTTGAAATTTAACCCTACATATTAGGGCAGTTTATAATGATCCTGAGTGAATAAATCAACACCACATTCTAAATTTTCAATCCAAGTTAAAAATTCTTCAATCGCATTACCCACTAAGGCACGGCCATGCTGAGGAGCAATCATTTGCACATCAAGTTGTCTGATCATATTAACCCAAAAGCGACAGACTTTATTACTATTCATATAGCGACGATGAAAGCCTTCCATACAAGAAGTTATTTCGTTTAATGACTGTACAGGGACATCAAGCAAACTCTGATCTTTACAAAGATTCGCACCCATATCACCTGAGAATAAAATTTTACTCTTTGGATCGTAGAAATTAAAATTTCCTTCTGCGTGCAAAAAATGAGCTGGTAAGGCCATTAATTTTATACTACCAAGATCCAAGTGCATGCCTTTATCTGGGATAGAAATACCACGTTCAGTCATTGTACCAGGGCGAGTGAAATGTGGTACAAAGCGTGCCCATAATTCCGGTACAACCACCTTACAATTAGTACCTACAAGCCATTTACTTAATGAAGCAACAATATCAGGATCTTGATGCGAAGCAACCACATAATCAAGATTTTTAACATTCAGATACTTACCCACACCCATAAATAAACCAGAATAGGTTAACTCTCCTCCTGGATCAATAAGAGCTGCATGATCATGATCATAGACTAAGACTTGATTTGCTTGAACGGCTTCTTGCCCTCTAACTAAATCACGAAAAATAATACACTTATGATCACCATCATTATACAGCTCTACCGACATTGTCTACATCCTAGATAAGTTTAAATCATAGAAAAGGGGGCTAATATAGACAGATTTAGCAAAAATTGCAAATCTTTGATGTTAATCAAGGCAGGCTAATGCATCCAATGCTTCAACTAATGTTTCAACACGATAGACTATAAAACCTTTGGGGGGATTTTTAGGTGCATTTGCTTTTGGGCAAATACAATGCCGAAAGCCTTGTTGAGCTGCTTGACGAATGCGTTCTAAGCCGCTGGGTACTGCCCGTATCTCGCCAGACAAACCCACTTCGCCAAAGGCCAACCAATCTTGAGGGATAATCCGATTTTGAAAAGAAGACACCATAGATAAAATGAGAGGTAAATCAGTGCTTGGATCAGACACCTTTAAACCGCCAACAAGATTGACATAAAGCTCCTGATCAAAAATAGCAATATTACCATGACGCATTAGAATCGCCACTAGCATATTTAAACGATTTTGATCCAAACCAACTGCCAAGCGTCTTGGATTACCTTGACTGCCATCGACAACTAATGATTGTAACTCAACTAACATCGAGCGTGAGCCTTCCCATAGGGCGGCAACCATTGATCCGGAATGAGGCTTTCGGGTACGATTTAAAAAGATTGCAGAGGGATCAGTAACCGCTTTTAAATAGCCATTATCCGGCATCATGGCCAAAATACCCAATTCATTAATGGAACCAAAGCGGTTTTTTTGTGCTCTTAGTTCACGAAACCGAGTACCTTCCATGACAATTAGGTGCATCATGACATCAGCAATATGTTCAACCACTCTTGGCCCAGCAACACCACCATCTTTAGTGGTATGACAAATAACAATCATTGCGACACCATTTTGTTTGGCATATTGTGTTAGTGCATGGGCGCATTCTCGCAATTGTGTTACCCCTCCGGGGGCACCCTGTGCATCGGGATGATACATGGATTGCAATGAGTCAATAACTACTAATTTGACTCTTAGCTCACTGATCATAGTCAGTACCGCTAAGACATCAATTTCAGCAGCAATATCTAAATATTCTGTGGCTAACTTAAGACGGGTCGCACGCATGGCTATTTGGGACAGCGACTCTTCGCCACTAAAATAAATCGCTTTTGTATTATGGCTTAATTCACAAAGTGTTTGTAAGGTCAGTGTTGATTTTCCTGCACCGGGAGTACCGGCTAATAAAATAACACTACCGGGTACAATTCCCCCACCTAAGACACGATCAAACTCACTGTTTTTAGTGCTTAGTCTAGGTAGCTCTTCAAGTGTCACATGGCTGAGTTTTTGTACGGCTTCTTTAGCTCCGGCATAGCCCTTAAGACTCACCTGCCCGTTTTGATTTTTTACGCCTTTGGGTTCTTTAAATTCTTTTAGGCTGTTCCAAGCACCACAGCCCTCACATTGCCCCTGCCATTTAGAAAAGGTATTACCACAGTCATTACAAAGAAAAACCGCTTTAGGTGATTTTGCCATTTACTTAAGTCCTCAGCCAAAAAATAAATCCGCACATTAGCAACGATACCTTAGCAGGGCTATTAGCTCTGTATTAATACCAATATTAGAAACAAGCCTCATAATCAACCTTTATACTAGACTCTTAGTGACAATTTCAAAGACATCAGGCGATAGTTTTTCTTTGGCTGCACGCTCTAATTCAGCTTTCATTAAGGCTTGTCGAGTGTCATCATAACGTTGCCAACGACTGAATTGTTTTACTAGCCTAGCTGCTATCTGAGGGTTAAAGGTATCCAGTTCAAGGATTTGTGTCATAACAAACTGATAGCCTGAGCCACTTATATCATGAAAGGCATTTAAGTTATTCGCAAACGTACCAATTAAGGAACGCACCTTATTTGGATTTTTCATATCAAAACAAGTATGAGTCATGAGCTGTTTAACATGACTCAAAACATCTCCATGCTGTGCTATGGCTTGGGCGATAAACCACTTATCCATCACTAAGGCATCGTTAGACCAGCGTTGTTCAAACTGTGTCAGTGCTGCTTGTGTTTTTGCTGAGGGAATATGAGCTAATTGTGTTAAGCCAGCAATGGAATCAGTCATATTAGTCGCCGCTGTAAAATGCTCAAAGCCTAATTGCACCGCCGCATCATCATCCGTAGCCATTAAATAGCTTAAAGCAAGATTACGCAAACTGCGTTTACCTGCCTGTTCTGCATTAAATTCATAATCACTTGTAGAGCTTAATTGGGCATAGGTCTCAAGCCACAAAGCATGTAAGCGCTGTGCTATAATTAATTTCAGTGCTTCTCTGCTTTGGATAACAGCATCTACCTGTGCCACAGCTAATTGCTCTAATAGGTAGGATTGTGATGGTAGTAGCAAGGCCTGAGCTTTTAAGGCATTATCTAAGTCCGTGTCTGTTAATAATTGCTCACAAGCATAAATAAATTTATCCAGTATCGTATTATCAAAACGATTAAAACCCTGTTCAGAGGAGTTTTTATTAATTGCATCCAGTATCAATTGGCTTGCTAATTGCTGACCCGCTTCCCAACGATTAAATGGGTCACTATCATAGGCCATTAAAAAAGCTCGCTCATCGGCGATATCAGTTAAAGAACGAGATTGCGGATAGTCTAAAATAACAGGAGCAGAAAAGTCTCTTAATAAGGATAAAACTGGCGCTTCACTGATATTATTGTATTCAAAGCGCTGTTGTGTTTTTGTTAAAATAATCAGTTCCTCTAAGATTTCTTCTCCTTGAGGATTAATTAAACCCATTTTAATAGGAATATAAAAAGGAGCTTTTTGTTTTTTGTCTGGGCTATTCAATGTTTCATACGGGGTCACATCACACGATTGTTGCAACTCAATAATAAATTTTTTCTCTTCTGGTAGATAGTTGGTATTAACCATCACTTTAGGGGTGCCCGCTTGATTATACCAACTATCAAATTGTGTTAAGTCCACACCACTGGCATCACTCATTGCAGAGATAAAATCTTCTGTGGTGACTGCTTGACCATCATGACGCTCAAAATACAGATCCATACCTTTACGAAAATTTTCTTCACCCAATACGGTATTGATCATACGGATCACTTCAGCACCTTTATTATAGACCGTTACCGTATAAAAATTATTAATTTCCATATACTGTGCTGGGCGAATAGGGTGTGCCATTGGGCTGGCATCTTCAGCAAATTGGTGAGCACGTAAGATCCTCACATCATCAATACGTTTAACCGCTCGTGATTGCATATCAGAGCTAAACTCCTGATCACGAAAGACAGTTAAACCCTCTTTGAGACTCAATTGAAACCAATCACGGCAGGTGACTCGATTGCCCGTCCAATTATGAAAATATTCATGACCAATAACGCCTTCAATACCTTCATAATCCGTATCTGTCGCACTTTGTGGATCGGCCAAAACATACTTGGCATTGAATACATTCAAGCCTTTATTTTCCATTGCCCCCATATTAAAGTCTTCTACAGCAACAATCATATAAATATCTAAGTCATACTCTAGGCCAAAGACTTCTTCATCCCACATCATGGCATTTTTTAAGGAGTTCATGGCATGCTCACATTTATGAGCATTTTGTTTTTCAACAAATAGTTGTAAGGCAATTGTTTTACCCGATAAACTAAGATAGCTGTCTTCAATTTTTTGTAAATTGCCGGCCACTAGAGCAAATAGATAACAAGGTTTTTTAAATGGATCATGCCAAATAGCATAGTGGCGTCCTTCTGGTAGCTCACCCTGTTCAACTAAATTACCATTAGACAGTAGCACGGGGTATTTTTCCTTGTCGGCAACAATAGCTGTGGTAAACGTAGACATTACATCCGGCTGATCTAAATAATAGGTAATACGGCGAAAGCCTTCAGCTTCACATTGTGTGCAAAAATTACCACTGGATTGGTATAAACCCTCAAGTGCTTTATTTTCTTCTGGCTTAATCCAACTTTCAATTTCCAAGACAAAAGAAAACGGCACATTAGGAATAATTAACTGCTCTTCAGTACATTGATAATCCCCTTCTGACAGGGACTGACCATTTAATAGAATTGCTTGCAGATGCAAACCCTGACCATCCAAATAGAGCGTTTCATCTTGACACTCTGATTGCTCATTACGCAGTATTTCCAAACGACTTTTTACTAATGTAACTGTTTCTTTTTGCCCCCCATCAATAACTAATGTGGTTTCAAGTTCAAAACTTAATTCCGTTCGATTAATAACATAGGTTGGTTTTTGATAGTCTTTTAAATAAATGGTTTTTTTATCAGTCATTTTTTCTTCACTCTTTGAGATTGCCAGTGTCTTTCTTTCTAATTTGATAGACTTGAAACACAGGTTTGACATTGTCCTGTTTAGGCCAACGAAAAATAAGTTTAGGACTTTGTATTGGGGTTTGTAATTTAACCTCATCTAAGGACATAGATCCTAAGGCCAAAAAAATAGGTGTTGATGATTGTTGCAATAAGCGTTCAATTTCTTCCTTTGTGCTCCATTGATGATAACTTTTTAAATACATATGTAAAGTTTGTGGTGTTTTAAAATAATACAAGTTATCTGGATTAAACCCTTGTTGTAAAAAGCGTTCTGCTGCCATTTTAGTATCCACCACTAATTGACGACTCAGCTGTGAACGTGACCCCTCTTTATGATAAGTTAATTTGTATCCCCCCCCCATAAGCAAAATAATCACCATAGGTAGAAATGCCATTAAGAAGCGCTTCTGACTAAAACGTACCATCAATAATGACAGTTCACGAGCAATCAAAATAGCGGCTGGTGGCCATAATGGGATAAGATGATCGACTCTTTGATGTTTTACCAAGGAAAAAATTAATAAACCCACCAATAACCAACTAGTTAAAAAACGCTCTAAATTACGCTCTAATGTATCCTCAGCAGGATTAACAAACACTCGTTTAAGAGCAACAATTAAAAACAGGCTAAATGGCAAAAATCGAGCAAGTATATATCCTGTAGGTATCAGTAATTTTAAAGCTCCCTTATCACCATTATGTGGCACAATAGCATGTTTTATCAGTTCACTAATAAACATTTTGTCAATCAAGGCTTGGCCTTCAATATACCATGCAGATAGAAACCAACTGAGTGTGATAAATAAAAAAACTGAAAACGCACATGTGAATTGGCAATGAGAATGGCTGGTTGTACGTCCAGTTGCTTGCTGACGTATTAGGCCAAATAACCCAACAGCAGAAAGTATAAGCCCTAATGGCCCTTTTGTTAGAGTAGATAATGCCCCAGCAAGCCAAAAACGCAACCAACTCCCCCCTGTATTCCATGCATGAAAAGCTGAAAATGCACCAAAAGCAATAAGCAGTGTAAATAAAGGATCCGTTCTCACCAAAGCAACTTGCTTAAAAAAAGGAGGTGCGAGTAAAAGAGTAAGAGCTGCAAGACCAGCCGTTACGGTAGAAAAATACTGTTTTGTAAATTCAAAAATCAATAAGGCTAATAATAAAATAGAAAAGAAAGAGACTAAACTAATAGCGAAGCGATCTACACCAAACAAAAGAACAAAAGGATACATTAGCCATGTATGCAAAGGAGGCTTGGACATGACAACCCCTTTAAAATCATGTTGCACAAGAAAGTTTTTATCTCCCCAAAGCAAATCACTGATATATCCCAGGTTCAAGGTCTGTGCATAGTTTTCAAGATCTGAAGGTGTCATCATGCGAATAAGAAACAATAAACTAACTAGCAAAAAGATCGTGATTCGCCACATTGTTTCCTGAGTTAAGGGTATTTTATTCCACATCTTTTTTTTCTATTTTTTCTTTTGAATATTTAAAGAACAAGACAACACTTAGGACTATAATAACAACACCATATTGTACACTTGTAAGCCATGAATCACTTTGCGCCACACCATGACCAATAATAACGGCAACCCCCCCCTGTGGTAAGAAGCCTATTAAAGAGCCTAGGATAAAGGCATAATTAGGGGCTTTACTTAACGCTAAACAAAAGTTCATGACGATATTACTCACCGGCAATAAGCGCACAAAAGCAATGGATAAAATAGTTGGTTTAGCATTGACGATAAGAGCAAAGAAACGACGCTCGCCCCAACGTGAAATAACCCATTCTCTCGCACCGACCCACCGTGTCATTTGAAACACACAAAATGAACCAATAATGCTGCTACATAAAGCAAGCAATAAACCTTGAGTGATACCAAAAACAAAACCGGAGATGCCATAAAAAATTAATCGAGGCACACCCAACATGGTTAATAATGCCGAAGCAATAATAAAAACAAACTCAGCTTCATACCAATTGTTTTTGGCAAAATCAGTCAAGAGAGTTTTATCTTGCAAAATATCTTTTAAATGGGTGACATTAATAAGAATCAACATTAAGGTGGCAATAACAATTAATATCAATAATTTTTTAGAGGCACTTTGTGCTAGTTCTGAGGTTTCTATGTTATCAACAAGGTTACTTTTGTCATTGTTCTCTTCAATCTGTTTCACAAGTACGCTCCGAAATAACTGCTCTGGAAAGATACCAACGGATACCAAAACAGTCTTTAATACCACGCCAAAGACGATTATTTACACCATATTTTGATTCACCTGTTGCCCTTTCACGATGATTCACAGGTACTTCCACAACGGTAAAATTCTGACTTCTAAGCAATGTTGGCAGAAAGCGATGCATCCCATTAAAGACAGGGATTTCCCGTAAGGCTGACCGCTTAACCACACGGATACCACAACCACTATCACTGACCTTATCACCAGTAATTAAATTACGATAGCCATTGGCTACTTTAGAAGAAACAAGACGCAACCAATTATCTTTTCTTTTATTGCGTACCCCAGTGACACAATCAACCTCTAATTCAATCGCCTTATTAAGCATCCTGATTAAATCATGGGGATCATTTTGACCATCCCCATCCAATGTTGCCACCCATTCACCACGGGAGACTTGAAAACCACTGGCGATGGCTGAACTTTGCCCACAGTTAATATGATGGAATACAGAACGAATATTTGGATAATCTAAATTACGTATATTATGAGCAGTTTGATCACTGCTGGCATCATCAACCCAGATTAATTCAAAGGAACCAGCCATATCATCCAAAGCTTGATAAACTTCTTTTGAAAGCAAAAGAATATTATCTTCTTCATTATAGGCAGGGATCACAACGGATAGTTTTATTGTTGCTAATTGATCTGTTTGTGAAACAATTTGCTCTGGTTTTGTCGTATGACTATTCATTTTTTATCCATTTCTGACAAAGTTAACATTAGCAATAGAGCCATCTATTTTATCTTATAATTAAAACAAACTCTTGAGCTTATCTGACATAATAATTCATAGGCAATGGTACCTGATTTTTGTGATATTTTTTCAATTGGCAAACCCTGCCCCCATAAAACAACCTCATCACCAATTGCAGGAGAAATGCCTTGTTCAAGAAGAGGGCTTAAATCAACACTGATCATATCCATTGACACCCTACCCACTAGAGGAACTTCTATATTATGAATAAGCACGGGTGTGCCTGTCGGTGCATGTCGAGGATAACCATCCCCATAACCAATAGCAACAACACCGACACTCATATCATCTGGGCAACACCATGTACCACCGTAACCTATACAGTCCCCTTGCTTAAGCCTTTTAATGGCAATAAGTTGTGATGATAAGGTCATAACAGGCAATAAGTGCTCATCTAAACCTGTCCTTACTTTATTATCTTGAGTTATAGTACCTTCAAAAGGAGAGATACCGTAAAGCATAATTCCCGGTCGAACAGAGTCAAAATGACTCTTGGGTATTGCTAAAATAGCTGCTGAGTTGGCCATACTTTTGTTAATTTTTTCTGCTTGTCCCGTTTTGGATAAGTAAGTATTTAATTGCCTAAAGGTATCCATTTGCTTTTGATTCTTTAACTTTTCGGGTTCATCCGCACAGGCAAAGTGCGACATAATACCCTGTGGATAATCAGGACTATTTTGCTGTGATAAGGACTCCATTAGAGCAGAAAAATCTGTTTCCTGAAAACCCAATCGGTGCATGCCAGTATCTAGCTTAAGCCAATAAGGTAAGGTCGCTTTTGTCTGTTGCCAAAATAAGCTTAAGCACTGAAATTGTTCAGAACAATGCAAGACAGGAGTAATGTGCTTATCTTGACAAATAAGCAACTCAGCAAAGCAGGTAACACCCCCAAGTAAGAGTATATGTGCTTCAATACCCTGTTCTCGTAACAATACCGCTTCATGTAAACGAGCCACAGCAAGATAATCACTTTTATCCGCCAATGCCTTTGCTATAGCTAATAGACCATGTCCATAAGCATTGGCTTTAATCACACTAATAATTTGACTCTGCGGTGCCTGTATTGCGACTTGCTGAAAATTATGTTCCAAGGCGTTCAAATCAATACAAGCTTTGGCCAGTGGTAATGTTTTTGCCGAGTCATCCGTTTTCATAATCAGTCTTTGTCATCAATCTTCATAATCAATGGAAGCATGATTTTCAAAACGAGTATATTGCCCCAGAAAGGTCAATCGAGCGACTCCAAGAGGGCCATTTCTATGCTTACCAATAATAATTTCTGCTGTGCCTTTATCTGGGCTGTCTTCATTGTAGACTTCATCACGATAAATAAAGACAATTAAATCCGCATCCTGCTCAATAGCGCCTGATTCACGTAAATCAGACATAACGGGGCGTTTATTAGGCCGTTGCTCCAAGCCACGATTAAGCTGAGAAAGGGCGATAACCGGCACATTCATTTCTTTAGCCAGAGCTTTTAAGCCCCGTGAAATTTCTGAAATTTCATTGACCCGATTTTCTGCCCCCCCTTTGACCTGCATGAGTTGCAAATAATCCACCACAATCAGGCCAATATCATGCTTACGTTTTAAGCGCCGAACTCTGGCGCGCATTTCTGTAGGCGATAGGGCAGGAGTATCATCAATAAAAATCTGTGCCTCATTTAAAATAGACACGGCTGAGGTTAAACGAGGCCAGTCTTCTTCATCCAGTTGGCCTGAACGGACTTTGGTTTGGTTGATCCGCCCCAGTGAGGACATCATACGCAAGGTTAATGATTCCGCAGGCATTTCCATACTGAATACCGCCACTCCTACCCCTGCGCTAATCGCCGCATTCTCAGCCAAATTCATAGCAAAGGTTGTTTTTCCCATTGAGGGACGACCGGCAACAATGATCAAATCTGCCGGTTGTAAACCTGAGGTCATACCATCAAAATCGGTAAAACCAGAGGGGATCCCCGTAAAAGTTCCCCCACTTTGGTATAGCTCATCAATACGATCCACGGTGCGCTTTAGCAGATCCGTCATATTCTTAAAATCACCGCCAGCATTCGCTCCTTTATCTGCAATTTCAAAAACAGTTTTCTCTGCCGCCTCAAGAATATCATCACTCTTACGCCCTTCTGGATTAAAAGCACTATCAGCAATCTCATTGCCAATGGTTATCAGCTTTCTTAATACGGAGCGTTCTCGCACAATATCGGAATAAGCCCGAATATTTGAGGCGCTGGGAGTGTTATTCACCAGACTCCCTAAATAGGCCAAACCTCCAGCATCATCAATAAGGTTATAGGATTCCAAACGCTCTGATAAAGTCACCACATCACAGGGTTTACCTTCTTCAATTTGATCACGAATGGCTTTAAAAATAAGGCGATGATCACGCCGATAAAAGTCCTCTTCATTAACGATACTGACAATATGGTCCCATGAATCATTATTGATCAACAAGCCACCTAGAATGGATTGCTCAGCATCAATAGAATGAGGGGGGAGCTTCAGTGTATCGGTTATTTGATCCATAATTGACTCAGTGCTTGGCTTAATTGTTGGCTAGAATAATATTTTTTCAAAACAGAGGCGTTCATTGTGTCGGATACTTTAACCTAAATAAAATATTGTGCAACAAAGCAAGCCTGCAAGTTTGCTATTTTGTGCTAAAATAGTTTCCATGCATACCTTATACCGATTATATTTTATAGCGATGTCCCCCTATTATTTATATGGCGATAAATCCCTATCTAGTATTTATCCATCTTTCTATTAGTTGATATAACTCATTGAATATACAATATTTATTTACTAATAACAAAGGGCGTGATTTTGTCTGTGGCGATATTCACGGTTGCTTTGACTTGCTTGAAGAAAAACTGGCAGAGGTAGACTTTGACCCATTCTCTGATCGCCTTTTTAGCGTCGGTGATACTATTGATCGGGGAGCCGATTCAGAGCAAGCCCTGCATTATTTTGAAAAAAAATGGTTTTATTGTGTGCGTGGCAATCACGAGCAAATGTTTTTGGATTGGATCACCGAAGAAAGCCCAGTATTTCGTAATGATGCCTTCCGCTTCCATATACACAATGGTGGACTTTGGGTGGCTGATTTCCTAGGCATTCATATCCAAAAACTCGCGGATGATATGCAGCAGGAAGGACATATTACCCAAAAATACCCTGCTTTAAGACTATGGGCTGATGCCATAAAAAAACTACCCTATGCGATTGAGATAAAATCTAAAGACCAACGTATAGGCATTATCCATGCTGAAATTCCCGATACTGTAAGATGGACATCGTTAGAATCTGAACTGCATAAAACCAATATTCTCTACAGTATTCTTTTTTCTCGAAAATTTATTCAGAACCAAAAACTGAAAAATTACCAGATCCAAGGGGTGGATGCAATCTACTGCGGGCATACGGTTCTAAAAAAGCCAATAACCAAGGGTAATGTCCATTATATTGATACTGGTGCTTATGCCAGAAAAACACTCACGCTTATTGAACTCACATAACGTAATAAACCAAAGAAGACATCGATGAAATTAGTTATTGGACTGTTTATTATCAGCATTATCATTCTACTTTTACCCAGATTTTTACCCAGTAATCAGCCCAACAAAGAAAATAAAGCATTAGGACTTATTAATGGACACTTAAGCCCCTGCCCTAATAAACCCAATTGTATCAATAGTGAGCTAATCACAAAAAACCAAACGGCCAAAGACGGTAGCAATCAATCCGCTTTCGTTTTACACTTCACAGAAAAAAACCAAGTACAAATACTACCATTAGCAAAAATTATTTTGCTTAATATGGGGGCAACATTTATTAAAGAAGAAACAAATTACCTTGCTGTGACATTTCGTTCTAAAATTTTTAAATTTGTCGATGACTTTGAGCTACATCAGAACAATTACACACAACAACTTTATGTTCGCAGTGCATCACGCCTTGGTTATAGTGATTTTGGTGTTAACCAACAACGAGTCGAATTTTTTTTAGAACAACTAAAAAAACAATTAGCATACTAACTTTAACAATAACTTGAGAGTACAAAACTAATATGAATGAACAAAGCATAAAAGCCACCATTGAAACCGTGATTAATTTAATGGCAGCTTCTGCTATCACCGCTCCTAAGGCCGGAGGCAAGGACTGCTTAGAAATTGTTGCCGTAACAGAAGCAGAAGACCTACAAAAAATTGCTAATGAAATGCGTTCTTATGCCCATAATAGCTCTAAAGAAAACTATTGGCATCGTGATGCAGCCAATGCAGAATGTGCCCAAGGTTTATTACTCATCGGTCTGGCAGGTCCTGTAACCGCTGGTTATGACTGTGGTGGTTGTGGCTATAGCACTTGTAAGGAATTTGAAGATTCACGAGAACTCAAAGACTTTACTATGGGCTATACCGGCCCCCATTGTATTATGCGTATGATGGATATTGGTGTTGCCTTATCATCTGCAGCAAAACAAGCCAGCTTATTAAATATTGATAATCGAGTGCAACAACGAGTTGGCGCAGCTGCCCGTGCTCTGGGTTATATTAATTGTGAAGTTGCTATGGGTATTCCTATCAGTATCCACGGTAAAAGTATTTTTTATGATCGAAAAACACCGTCTAAAAAAACACTCTCAGAGAGCAAAAAGGTCTGATCTTAACTAAATAATTTTTATATGAACAAACAAGAAATATTACCAAATAATGACTGTTTCTTAGTCAAACTATGTATTAAAAATAAGCATGATAAAAAATAGACTGATACAATGGGTGAATAATATAATGACATTAGAAAGAGCAAGGGAATTAATTGACATTCAAGTGACCATGGGCGGTGGCTAAAAAGAAAAAAGATCGCTTTCAAAATATTAATGATTTACACTCTGCATTAAAATCAATCTCACTATAAAGTTGCATAATAGTTACCAATATGGATACAAACTATTT
Source organism: Gammaproteobacteria bacterium (assembly GCA_015488755.1). GTDB lineage: Bacteria > Pseudomonadota > Gammaproteobacteria > GRL18 > GRL18 > GRL18. The sequence goes on from WFNB01000019.1 coordinate 48,616, forward strand.
TGTATAGCTGAAGTTTATATGATTAACAATCCATTAAAACGACCCATTTTAAACATTCTAAAAGAAGCTCATACGCCACTTAAAGAATACGATCTACATTGCACATTAGGTCATGCAAGCTTTAATAAATATTTGGGGAATTGTAGCGCTAATTTAGTCTTATTTCGTAAGCATTTTTTAGTCATGAATGCCTTATATTCATTGCATGATGAGCTATTAGAACAAGGCTGGTATTTACAGATTTCTGCACTTGAAATTAAGCTATTAGCAAGCAATCATTTACCACAACCATCCGATAAAGCAGATACAACTCTTAGCACAGAGAATGGTTTTCAAAAACTCAGTCACTATTATCAAGACTGGCGTAATTTTGAGCAAACCAGTGAACAGGATGTCAGTGCTTTGCTCGACTCCTTTTGGAAAAACTATCTTTCTCATGATGAACAAGACAAGTCACTAATCTGCCTTGGTTTTGAGCCTGAAGATACGATTCATTGGCCTGCCATACATAAACGATACCAACAGCTTTGTCAGCAACATCATCCTGACAAGGGGGGTAATGGTGTTTATTTTATAGAAATACGCCAAGCCTATGATAACTTAAAAAGCCTTTACAAAACCTAATAAACTACCATACGGAGCTACTTAAGGATAACTCTGTGTTTACGAAGGAAGTTTTTGCCACATGGATGTGGCAATAAAGCCTCTAGGGATGGATTTACGGCGTCTTGCGTAGTAAATACAGAGTTATCCTGCCTCAGACATGCTTAAGTACCTACCTATGAATAAACTATACTGAGCTTTGGATAATATGAACACCAGTGATAAGAACACTATCAATGATCTATTAGATAAAAAATTTGGCTTTCATTCTTTACGTGAAGGCCAAGATCAAGTCATTAATGCTATTTTACAGGGACATTCTGTTGCAGCAATCTTTCCTACGGGGTCTGGTAAGTCGCTTTGTTATCAATTGCCTGCTTTGCTTCTCCCCCACCTTACTTTAGTTATCTCACCATTGCTTGCCCTAATGAAAGATCAGATTGATTTTTTAAAACAACACACTATCCCAGCCGCCAGTATTGATTCCAGTCAAACACAAGAAGAGACAAACCAAGTATTAGAGGACATCAGAAGTGGTCAGCTTAAGATATTAATGATTTCTGTTGAGCGCTTAAAAAATGAACGTTTTAGAGCATTTATTAAACGCATTCCAATATCATTAATGGTGATTGATGAGGCTCATTGTATTTCCCAATGGGGCCATAACTTTCGCCCTGATTACATCAAATTAGCAAACTACCAAAAAGAGTTTTCAATCCCACAGGCTCTGTTATTAACCGCCACTGCAACCGATCGTGTTATTAACGATATGTCTCAAGAGTTTCATATTGTCCAAAGCAATATTATTAATACCGGGTTTTATAGAAGTAATTTGCATATTCATGTACATCCCTGCGCTGAGCATGACAAAGTAGAATACCTCACACAGTATGTGAAAAAGCATCCTAATGAAGCAATAATTATTTATGTTACCTTACAACAAACAGCAGAGCATGTCGCCACCTGTCTTAGTAACGAGGGTCTATCCGCTGAAGCCTATCATGCAGGGATTAATAATGATGTTCGCAAAGAAATTCAAGAACGCTTTATGCAGTCCAAAAGCCATTGCATTGTTGCCACTATCGCCTTTGGTATGGGCATTGATAAAAATAATATTCGCCATGTTATTCATTATAATTTACCCCAATCAATTGAAAGTTATGCCCAAGAAATTGGCCGTGCAGGACGAGATGGTAAAGACTCATTTTGTGTTTTATTAGGTAATCAAAATGGTCTTCATATTCTAGAAAATTTTATCTATGGGGATACACCCGAACAATCAAGCATTCTGTATGTGCTTGATGAAATTAAAGCAATTGCTCCTAATCCATCATGGGAGCTTATTATCAACACCTTATCAAGGCAAAGTAATATTCGCCAACTACCCTTAAAAACCTTATTGGTTTATTTAGAAATTGAGCATATCATAAAAACTCAATACAGTTACTACGCTGAATATAAATTCAAATTACTCATCTCAGAAAATGAGCTAGTGACAAAATTTAAAAATGAACGGCAGAATTTTGTGCGTGCCATTTTACAATACAGCCAACGCGCACGAATTTGGATCACATTGGATATAGAAACATTACAAGCACATTATCCCTGTGAACGACAGCGAGTAATAAACGCACTGGACTATTTTCAAGAGAAGGGTTGGATTCTATTAGAAAACAAGCAAATGACGGAGGTTTATCAGATCATTAATGGTCATTTTGATAGCCATGAGTTAAGTCAAACACTCTATCAGAATTTCAAACAAAAAGAACACGCACAGATCCAACGTCTAAAAGAAATGCTTGATGTTTTTCAATCAAAAATTTGCTTATCTCAGCAGCTATCTGAACATTTTTCTGATCATAAAATTAAAGATACCTGTGGTCATTGCTCTGTTTGTCTAAATGAATACAAAGCATGGCCTGCCCCCATATCGTTACCTGAAATTTCACCTCAAACATTAAAGAAAATAATTGCCGAGCTTAATCGAGAAATTATGGCTCACTTTCAAAGCAAAGCAAGCATTGAATTAATCTGTCGTTATCTCTGTGGCATTAACAGCCCTTGGCTTACGACAATCAGAGCAAAAAAACTAGGACATTTTGGTGCCTATGAGCACTATAGCTACGAAGAAATTCGCATGCTTGTCGAACAAATAGTTAACTCAATAACCTGAGTTCTGGATAACTGAATTAGTAACGTATTGATCAAATTAATGACTACTGTTGTCAATGGTTAACTAAGCGTGAAAACAAATTAATATTTTTCATTTGTTCTGGACTATTAGCCCTAGTTGTTAATAAATTAGGATGTCCAACCACAATAGCCATAACCTTTGCTCGACTAATGGCCACATTAATACGGCGGATATCAAAAATAAAATCAATCCCCCTTGGCGATTCATTGGCATCACTGGTACACATAGAAAGAAACACAATGGGGGCTTCCTGTCCTTGGAATTTATCGACCGATCCGATTCTTGCCTTTTCACCCAACGCTTTTTGCAGATAATTAACCTGTTGGTTATACGGTGCCACAATCAAAATATCATTAATCTCAATAGGTCTTTCATTACCCTTCTTATCGGTATAAATTTTACCCATTAATTGCTGAAATAATGTTTTAATTATAGAGACTTCTTCCATACTGGACTGGGTATTCCCATCATGAGAAACGGGAACAAAAATAATGCCAGAGTCTTTGTTTAAATAACTTGGTTGGTCTGCTTTAGTATTCTGATCCAAAATACGGATCGATTGCTTATCATTAGCAGGATCAATGTGTAATTTCCCTTCATAAATTGCCGAATTAATAAGCGCATTAATACTGGAATGCATACGGTAGGTGGTATTTAAAAAGATCCCCATAGAGCCTGAAATGGTGGCTTGATCGTGTAGCAGATAATCCAGTATGGATAAACCACTTTCCTTAGGGTGCGTTCCTTGTATGGGCTGGCTTAATTGCATTTGATCACCTATTAAAACCAAGTTTTACAACAGCGACTCATGGCAATAAGATGAGCGATACTCACTTGACCCGCTTCATCAACAAACAAATAATCAAATTGATCGACCAGATCATCTCTGGAGAAACCCCATGCTGTCGTTCCTATCACACAGCCTGATCCCACTTTATTAGCCAATTCATTATTAGAGAGGATCGGTATATTAAAATCAAAAAGTTCGTCGCCTGTAGAACGGGTACAAACCAAATTAGCCTGAGTGCCTGTTTCTTTTAAATAATGAGCCGTTGCAAGCAATAAATTATTAATGGCTTTGTGGCTATTACTGGTAATCGCAATTTTTTTACCTAATGAAACCAGTTTTTCAATAATGCGTGCAGCGGTATGTGTTTTTCCAGTGCCGGGTGGTCCCTGAATGGGCAAATAACTGCAATCAAGATTAACCACTGCATTGATAATGTCATTCAGTTGATTTTTAGATCGTTTAATAATAGGTTCTTGAATAATAGAGTCATTTCCAGTGCGTATACGCTCAAGTCCAATAATATTAGGGGGGATTCGATTTAAAAAATCATAGATCGCACCGGTTGCTGGCAGACCATCATTCATTTGTTCATAGTTTGTTTCATAAAGAGCCACGACTTGATCAATCGATTCAGGAATAGGCTTGGGTCTAATATAGGTATCAGGAATGAGGCTAATTTTATTCGCTGGTTCAAAGGATGTTTTTAAAACAATCAGCCCTTTTTTAAAGTCACACTCATCAATCAGCATATTGACTTTGATAGTATCACCACCAAGAAGATACCAATAATTTGCTTTAATTCCTTTAAACTCCTGATCAACATCAAATTGATATTGGTAACAAGTATTTCTTGCTCTAGCTGAATCCTTATAAGCCGGTTTATCTGTACGAATACAGCACGCTAAACACTCTTGATCATCTAATAATTCATCATGAACCATAACCAGTCGATCAAATAATCGCCAAAAAAAAGGCTTAGCTTCACGACGATGAAATTCCAAGACCCAAGCTAAATTTTCTGTTAAATCCGCTTGTTTGGGATGAGTTTTTCGTTCTTGCTCACTGCGTAGTAATAATCGATCTCGAAGTTGAGTTCTTTCAGTGACTTTCTCTGATGCAACCCCCGACTATTAATTTGAATACTTGCCTGTTTTTTTAAACGCACAAAGGTTTCATGCTGAATACGAGGGATAGCAGTTAAAGTACATTGCATTAAATCCATACAAGTTCGTATCCCTTTTCTTTCTAGCTTTTTTATCTGAGGACGAGTGATATTGGCAATCAGTGATAGGTGATCACGTTCTTCTAATAAACGATGAGCATATTCAGACCATTGCCCATATTCACAAGAATCAGCTGGATCTTCCATCTTATTCAAATCAAATTCTTGATGAAATTTCAGAAATTGAGATTGAATATTTTGATAATAAAAATAATAATAATCAGTTCTTAAACGGACTGATTTGCCATTACCTAAAACAACCACGATATCATTAGGTCGAATGCCTTGAACCTGTTCTAACAATTGAGCATAACAGCAAAGCTGGATAATAAAATAAGGTTTTACATGCGTGGCTAACTTGGCATCCCAGACTTCATAGGAGTAATCACCCAATCGGCTAGGAACAGGTACTTTTTTTAAATAATCCGCATGGCCTTTAAACTGACAATCTTTAAATGGATATAAGTTATCTTTTTTAGATTCTAATGTTGCCTGATAAATAATATCATAACCCTGTTGCATCGCATCCAGCGTTGCCAAAACCTGATCAGAATCATCTTGTTCGCCGATATCAATAATAGTCAGATTTTTATCTTTGAGTGTATGCAAATACTGGGTTTCATGTTCATAGCCTTTGCTGGCTAATAAAGACATATTTTAATTATTCAATCACATCATTTGGTAGACATATTATTTCACTTTCCAGAATTTTAATTTCTTTTAAAAGCATTTTAGATATATCAACCAATCTTGGCAATAAGTTGTTATTCATTATATCGAGTTGCTCTTGTTTGAACTTTTTCTTTGAACTAAATAATTTAGCTAAAGCACTTCTATCATCTTTTCCGTATAATTTTTTAAATATTTCCATATATACAAGATGTAATTTTTGATGTGGCTCTTCAATTTCCTTATATCCTTGTACATTAGATAATTCTTGTCCCTCTCCATAGTACCAT
>WFNB01000020.1 GCA_015488755.1 Gammaproteobacteria bacterium
GCTAACCACCTGTAAATTACAGAATGTTAATCCCTATCATTATTTAGTGGACGTACTGCAACGGATCAATCTGCACCCAGCCAGAGATGTGGTTGAATTAACGCCCAGATGTTGGAAAGATAAGTTTGAGGCTGTTCCTCTTTTATCAGATCTGGCTAGGTTGGGGAAATAGAATCGTTGATTGATCGCTTACGTTATACCATCTAACTGCCCGATGCTTTTAGATTAGCCTAAATAAAATCATAAGGCTTATATTATGCGCTGTGAGTAGCCGAGTTTGTTTGTATCATACCGGGTTCACCATACCAATAGCCATTGCAATTATCTTCAATCTGATAAGGATTATCTGCTTGATCAGGAACTTGATTGAGCTTCTGACGATATGCATGAATAATATCCAGCATATTTTTTGAGCGTGGACTTAGGCGAATAATATCCACGCCAATTGCTTGCATTTCGGCTAATTCATTATAAAGATCATAGCGTAAACCAGATAAGGTCTGGATACCATTAAGCGTGAATAAAGATTCATCTTCCTGACTTTTCACTTGCAAACCATCCGGATAATCAATGCATTTTAAATCACATTGATCCTTGGGAAGATTATGTGCTCGCGCCGTAAAACAACGTGCCGATAATGCCAGAGGCATATGACCATAACTGAAAATTTCAGTTTCAATATCATCCTTAATACCCAAGCGATCAAGATCGGCTAAAATACCCGATAGTGTGTGCTTTGATAATTCAACGGGCATCGTCCAACGTTGTAAACCCTGCTTTTGCATAATAGCTAAGGCTTGGGCATTGTAGGTATTAATGGTTGGGCCAATGGTAAATGGAATTTCATGGTGAGATAATAGTTGTACTGCTGCCATATCATTGGCTTCTACTAAAAAATCACCATTATCACAATAATGTCTTAGTGTTTTTAGTTCGGACTCTGCTTCAATGAGTGATAGGGTTGATAGCACAATTTCTTTGTCTGGAGCAGCGTCTTTTATCTCATGAGCCAAACTCAACCATTGTTCAAAATTAAGCGATCGGCGTTTTGAGCAAACCGTTTCACCCAAATAAATAATATCCACGGGTGCTTCTGTCATACTTTGGTAAAATTGTTTAATCTCGTCAAATGACCAGAAATATAAGAGTGGGCCAAGTGATAATTTCATAAAGTTTCCACGAGTGATAGGATTATTGCCATGGTCGGCTATAGGCACCAAGTGTTGTTTGAGAGCCTTCTGATACTTTATTTAACGCATTCAGCCATTGCTCCTGGGGCGTATAATGTTCAGGGTCTTTATAATAGGCATCAATTGCCTGGCGCCAGACATGTGTCACTTGTTGTGTATAAGCAGGGCTACGCTGACGACCTTCAATTTTAATGGCTTTAATACCAATCGAATCCAACTCAGGTAAAATTGCGATGGTATTTAGGCTGGTTGGTTCTTCCAGAACATGAAAGGTATTTTTACCGATACTAAAACGCCCTTTACACAAAGTTGGGTAGCCGGCATTTTCATTGTCATCATAACGATCAATCAACACATTGTTTAGGCGTGATTCCAGACCATTCGGTGTTTTCTCCCAGCGTACTGATTTAGCAGGTGAGCAGGCTCCACAGGTATTGGGTGATTCACCGGTAACATAAGAAGATAGATGGCATCTTCCTTCCGCCATAATGCATAAACTGCCAAAGCCAAATACTTCTAGTTCAACGGGCGATTGTGTTGCTAAATGAGCGACTTGAGATACGGATAGGACACGGGGTAACACAGCACGCTTAATACCAAAATTTTGTTGGTAGTAACGCAAGGATTCATAGCTAGTTGCCGAACCCTGAACTGACAAGTGACGTGAGACTTGAGGATGCTTATTCATGGCATAATCAAGAATACCAATGTCCGCCATAATTAACGCATTAACCCCCAAATCCGCGGCCATATCAACGGCCTTTTGCCAGCGTAACCAACCTTCTGGCTGAGGGTAAGTATTAATAGCAACAAACACTTTGCAATCTCTTTGGTGTGCATAGTCAATAGCTTTAGGCAGGATTTTTTCATTGAAATTTAAACCGGCAAAATGACGAGCATTGGTATCATCTTTAAAGCCGATATAAACCGCATCAGCACCATTATTAACGGCCTCTTTTAAGGCTGGGAAATTGCCCGCAGGACAAACAAGTTCTATCATAATGTATCGTATTTATTTAAGTTAACGTGCAGGATCATCAAGTTCGCCATGCTATCATTTCATAGTTTAAATAGAATTGACGATGATCAATGAATAACTTATCAAATTATTGCACTATTACAGGCTTACTCACTTTATTTGATGATATTATTAATGATTGCCTTTCCTAAGCCGACCTTGCCGACTGTTATTGCTAATAAAATAGCCTCTCAGCTAGCAAGAACATTAACAACTACTGTACCAAGTATCATTAAACATCTGCCTGAACCCCCTTTTATTTTACAAAAAACCGTAGGGGAAAAAATTCTGCAACAACTTATGGCAGAACAAATTGAAATGGGTGATTTTGATTTTCTAGAAGATAAGTGGCTACAGATTCATGTTGAGGATATGGGACTGAGTTTTTTTCTAAGTTTTACTGACCATAAATTAGTGATGGCTCACCAAGTTGCACAGGCTGATGTGTGTTTTTCAGGCAGTTCAAAAGAATTTATCTTGCTTGCTGCTCGCACTGAAGATCCAGACACACTTTTTTTCCAACGCCGTTTGGTGATTGAGGGTGATACGGAGTTAGGACTTTATATTAAAAATTCCATTGATGGCATTGATTTTGATAACTGGCCACAATGGCTTAACTCATTGGTTAGCAAAATTGCAGTCGTAGTTAAAGAGGCAGAAAAATTAGAAAGGAATGCGGACAAAAATGAACCCACATCCGACCTAGATACAGCAACTCAGAACTGAATCCACACACTCTTTTTTACTCTTGTTAACTCTTTTTAATGATCCGTTTAAAATAATAGCAAAACCATGCGACTATCCCGTTTTTTTATTGATGACACACTGGCTTCAGGGCAAGTTCTAAGCCTTCCTGCACATTTGGTAAATTACCTTGTTAATGTCTTACGCCTCAAACAAAATAGCCCGATTATTTTATTTAATGGCCAAACTAATAGCCAACCATTAGGTGAATTTAATGCCACTATTGTTGAGCTTAGTAAACGACATTGTCGTGTTCTGATTGAAGAGTTTGTTGCAGTAAACAATGAATCCCCGATTAAAACACATTTATTTCAAGGGATTTCACGGGGCGAGCGAATGGACTACACCATTCAAAAAGCGGTTGAACTTGGGGTTAATCGTATTACACCTGTATCAACACAATATTCTAATTCACGAAAATTAAATAACAAACAATTACAAAAGAAAATACTCCATTGGCAAGGTGTGGCAAGCAGTGCCAGTGAACAATCAGGACGTGTTATACAAGTTGAGGTCACCCCCCCTATAACGGTTTATGATATGGCTAAGCACATCGCCGATTTTAACCTACTCTTATCTCCAATAGGCAAAAACACATTATCCCAACTTAACCTTGCATCAAACAATAGTGTAAATATTTTTATTGGCCCAGAAGGAGGTTTAAGCCCTGAAGAAATTTGTTTGGCACAAGAATATGGTTATTTAGACATAACTCTTGGCAGTAGGATATTGCGAACGGAAACGGCAGGGCTGGCAATACTAAGTATCCTCCAATTTCTATGGGGTGATTTATGCTAAGCTGCTATTGGAGTCGGGGCTTTAGCCCCGAAAAATAATTCATGACCAAATATTAACCTCTATGGCACATTAATAACACGTACCATATTGGTACCACCGGCTTCTTGACCTGGGCCTGCGGTAACAACAATAATATCCTGAGACTTAATAAAGCCAAGGCGCTTACCCTCTTCAAGTGCATAGTCCAGTTTTTCTGTATTGGTAGCCCCTTTTTTGTACAAAATAGAATACACTCCCCAATTCATTGATGAGCGTAATACAACTGATTTTGTACCAGTAACCGCTAAAATAACAGATTCAGGACGATATTTTGATATTTGCCGTGAGGTGAAACCAGATTCTGTCAAACTGATAATGGCCGATGCTTTTAAATGGTTTGCCATAGTAATGGCTGCCTGACTCACGGCCTCTGTAACAACATTACTGCTATGTGGCTGGATTTTCTGCAAATAACCAAATTCTTTTAAGGATGCTTCTGCTCGAACTGCCAAAGAAGACATCATTTGAACTGATTTAACAGGGTATTTACCCATGGCGGTTTCGCCTGAAAGCATAATAGCTGAACTGCCATCTAAAATAGCATTGGCCACATCGCTGGCTTCGGCTCGAGTTGGTTTAGGATTGAGTTCCATTGAGGCCAACATTTCAGTCGCCGTAATCACCGGCTTACCACTGGTAACTGTGGATTGAATAATACGTTTTTGCATGGCTGGAACATCGGCTAAAGGCAACTCAACACCTAAGTCACCTCGGGCAACCATAGTACCATCAGCAACAGCAACAATGGCTTTTAAGTTATCAATGCCTGCTCGATTTTCAATTTTAGCAATAATGGGAATTTTGACTCCTTTGTCTGCTAAAATAGCACGCATTTTTATAATATCATCCGCATTTTGTACAAAGGATGCAGCAATGTATTCAACATTATTCTCAGCAGCAAAACTCAGTTCACGAAGAATTTCTTCTTGATTTTCAGGGCTAACAGCACTCATCTCTAATTGTGTATCAGGCAGGTTAACACTCTTGTTTTCTCTGAGTAAACCACCATGAATAACGCGACAATGCACTTCTCCACCATGGGTTTGATCAATGCTTTCTACTTCTAAATCAATGGCCCCATCATTAAGTAAAATGGGGGTTCCCTGACTGACCTCATTATGCAAGTTAGCATAATTAACGGAAACGCCTTGCTCATTACCTTCTCTATCATAAGAGTATAAAATAAATTTATTATCGGCCTTAATTTCAGCAGTACCATCAGTAAGTTTGCCCGTGCGGATTTCAATGCCCTTGGTGTCAGCCATAATGGCGATAGAACAGCCCATATCACTGGCGACCTGACGGACACGGTCAAGACGTTGTTGTTGCACATCATCAACACCAAATGACATATTTAAACGGGCAACATTCATACCCGCCTCTATCATTTGTTTTAAAATTTCTGGGCTGTCACTGGCAGGACCAATGGTGGCAACAATTTTTGTTTTACGCGGTATGGGGCTATTACTCATGGTGTCTGAATTCACTGATTAGAGGTTAAATTTCTATTGGCTTATTTAGCTTGCACCGAGCATTCTATATGAATATGGTGTAGATATCATCTTTAAAAAATCAACTAGCTAGGGGGGATCTATTTCTGCATTTGTTTTTTTGCTTCAAGAAGTTGACTAATAAAATCGGCAGGAGCAGGGCGTTGAAATAAATAACCTTGGATGCTTTTACATTGTTCAGCCAGTAAAAAATCTTTTTGGGCTTCTGTTTCTACTCCTTCAGCAATCACATGCAGATTCAAGCTATTAGCCAGAGAAATAATGGAACGGACAATGGTTTCATCTTCTTGATCACCTGGAATATCACGTATAAAGGATTGATCGATTTTTAGCTCATCCACAGGCAGACGCTTAAGATAGGATAATGAGGAGTAACCCGTACCAAAATCATCAATAGAAATAGAAAATTTCAAATCATTAAGCTGTTGCAGGGTCTTAATTGCCCGCTCAGGATCAGTCATAATATAACTTTCAGTAACTTCAAACTGAATGTGTTCAGGATTGTATTGATGCTCATTTAAGGTATCCAGTATTTTATTAATAAAGTCATCTTGCTGAATTTGTTTCACCGATAAATTAATTGATAAGCGCCCCTGACAATAACCCATAGCCATCCAGTCTTTAAGTTGATGAATGACTTTTTCAATAATCATCCAACCAATCGTAACAATCATCCCTGTTTCTTCTGCAATAGGGATAAATTTAGCGGGTGAAATTAAGCCCATTTCTGGATGTTCCCAGCGTATTAATGCTTCCATTCCAATCATCTCATTGCTTCGAGCATTATATTGTGGCTGATAGTACATAACAAATTCATCATTTTTAATGGCTTTACGTAGATTTTTCTCCAAAAGTGCTCTTTCTAAGGCTTGTTCAGTCATCGCCTGAGTATAAAACTGGTAGTTATTGCGCCCCTCATTTTTTGCCTGATACATGGCTGAGTCTGCATTTCTTAATAAAATTTCGGTATTATCACCATCATCAGGGTAAATGCTGATGCCAATACTGGCAGTAATATAGAGGGTATGTTCACCAAAGATAATTTTTTTTGCCAGAGTGTGTATCAGTTTTTGCGTGATTTCCATAACATTAGATGCATTTTGAATATCCGTTAAAATTAAGGTAAATTCATCACCACCTAAGCGTGCTACGGTATCTGCTTGGCGAATGCTTTGTTGTAAGCGATCGGCCACCTCAATTAACACAATATCACCAATACTATGTCCTAGTGTGTCATTAATTTCTTTAAAGCGGTCAAGATCAATAAATAAAATGGCCACCTTATTCTTATTTCTGGGTGCCAGTTTAATCGCCTGATTAATGCGATCAATAAAAAGTACCCGATTTGGCAAGCTCGTTAAGGCATCATGATGAGCCTGATGATCCAAGCGGTTTTTTTGTTGCTCTAATTGTTCATGGATCATAAGGTGGTTAGTAATGTCATGCCCCAGTTCAACAATGGCCTCAACATCACCATATTCATTCATAAGAGGGCTTGCCGTAATTTCTATAAACTGAGTTTGCCCATTTTTTGCCTGATGTTCATGAATAACTTTGCTACTTTTTCCTGTTTTAAATACCTCACCATGAGGACAGATATGATCTTCTGAACTACAAGGAGCATCAAAACCATGTGAAATAGCATAGCATTTGTGTGACTCATCAGATGTTAATGTGTAATCAGTCATTATTTTTGCCATTTTATTCATCATCTTCACATTATAATCTTTGTCAATAACCACCACAGAATTGGACACACCATCTAAAATACTTTGCAAAAAGAGACCTTGTTTAATCAGCTTTTTATTTTTTGTCGATATGTTTTTCTCTAAATTGATATTAAGTTGTTTTATTTGTCTGGTTAAGTGAATACTAGCAATATAGCGAATAATAACTAAAAGCAATATGGCTAGTATAATGACAGATAAAAAGAATTTGTCTCGTTTGGAATAAATATCAGCAATGGCAGTATCGTATAAAGGCTTAAATAAGAAGAAGTGTCCCATAGGCTTATTATTTATATCTGGCAAAGCAATATAAGCAATAAGTCGATTATTTTTTTGATCAATCAAGTAATGATTTTTGAGCTGAATAAGATGACTAATTGAGTGATCTTTCAATAGTTCTAAGTCGTTATCTTTAGCATTAATATTGGCAACATAATAATCCTGAATAAATTTTTTGCTAAATGGCTTGCTCATCTGTTTTCGATAGCTTTTATCGACTAGAAAAGTTGCATCAATACCCTTTTGTTTAAGCTTCACTGCAATGGAATTAAATTTGGCAATCACCTCAAATATGCCAATAAATTTTTGCTCTTCAAATAGAGGTACCATGGCCTTAAAAGTAAGGTCAAATTTGCCGGTACTAATTGAAGTCATAATTTTAGGTTCTTGTAGCATTTTGGCAATATCAAGGCGAGCATTAATGAGACTATCGCCCCTTTTTTTTGTCCAACTACGATAAAAACTGGTTCCGTCTTGTTTGATGACTTGAAACCAGAGGTTTTTTAATGCCGTATATTGTTCGAGTAGAGCAGAAAAATTTTCAAGTTGCAGTAATAAAGGATTGTTTTCTCTAATAGATTGATAAATAACACTATTATTCTGTTTGGACAAAGCAATAAGAAGAATTGCCTCTTGTTTTTCCTCAATAAGTAAATGCACTTGCTGGCGCATCTCTTTGGCAATACTATCATAGTGATCATGAACTTGTTGCTCAACTTGCGTATAATAAAAGATAGAAATAATCACACTAATACTGAGTACAACAAAGAATAAGAGTTGCAATAAATCTTGTTTAAACGAATGTTTCATTTCTTAGTAGTTGCTCATAGCTAACCTCCTTTAAAGATAGCTCATTTTTCTTTAATAGCAATGTCTGCGAGCAAGTTTTGTTGATAATAATATGAGAGAGAATGCTTGAAATTTTTATTTATTTTCCTATACTTTGATGATAATAATCGTTTTATTGCTCAAAATAGTCTTTACCCTAAACACTCAATGGAATTGTCAGTGCATTTTTTTTATCTCATTATAAAAAGGCTTGTTTTTAGGTGATTCGAGCTCGTCTAATATTCCTATTCTCTGCCCTTATTTTACTACTGAGTAGCTCAGTAAGTTCTTATGCCGATGGACGTCAAGCAAAAGAACATTATGTCAAAACAGCCTTTTTATATAATTTTGCCCGTCTAAGTGAGTGGCCAAAAAAGACCTTTATTCATAATGAAAACATCCAAATTTGCCTGATAGGTAAGGATAATTTTGGTGATGCGCTCTATAGCATACAACACAAAAAAGTACGTGATCAGGCATTAACTTTGCGCCGCCATATAAAATTCAGTGATATTACTCAATGCCATCTGCTGTTTATTAGTCAGTCTGAAAAAATTAAGGTGCAGAAAATTCTTAATGTGACAAAAAATCATGCTATTTTAACCATCAGCGAATTGCCTGACTTTGCTCATGACGGTGGTCATATTCGGTTATTTTTAAATGCTCAAAGTACCCTCAGTCTGGAAATAAATCTCGCGGCTATTAAGCATTCTGGTATCAAAATTAGTTCTCGAATATTAACTATAGCGACTATTGTCTCTTCTGATAACGAGGCTAATAAGTGAACATACCCTCTTTTAAAGCACTCTCTATCAAAGGCAAACTCATTGTTACCATTATGGGTATCAGTACCTTAACCTTACTCACCAGTTTAAGCATTTTTATGAGCAGTGAACTGGTGACATTGAAAAAAAATATGCGTGAAGATTTATCTGCTTTAGCTAATTTGGTGGGTAAAAATAGTGAAGGTGCACTGATGTTTTTAGATAATCATGCTGCGGGAGACAATTTGCTGGCACTAAAAGCAAAAACTCATATCCATAGTGCCTATCTATTTAATGCCAAAGGACAACTCTTTGCGTATTACAGTATATCTCCTAACTCAGTTGCCGGTACAAAACTGCCCCAAGCAGTTAAGCTTATAGATAATAAGCAAATGGAAGTTTATTTTTATAAGGCTGATCATATTCACCTGATTAGGAGGATTTTATTTGAACAGGATAAAAGCCTCTTAGGCTTCATTTATATTGAGTCAGACAGAGAATTATATTGGGGGCGGGTATCAGAATACCTTTATACTATTATTATTATGGTGGGGTTTTCTCTATTATTAACACTCATACTCGCGGTTAAAGCACAGAAAATATTCACCTCACCTATTTTTGAACTATTGCATTCGATGCAATTTGTATCCACTAGCCAAAATTATTCACTTAGTCTTAAAAATGAACATAATGATGAATTTGGTGAGTTGATTAGTGGCTATAATAATATGCTCAGCGAGCTGGATCAACAAAACCAGCTCACCAAGAACTATCAACAAGAATTAGAAAAACGAGTGGCTGAACGCACACGACAGCTAAAAAAGGCACGTGATGAAGCACTTTCAGCCAGTAGAACGAAAAGTATTTTTTTAGCCAATATGTCCCATGAAATAAGAACACCTATGAATGCTATTTTGGGCTATGCTCAACTATTACAACAAAGCCAATTAGATAAAGAGCAAATACGCAAACTAAAAATCATTGATGATAGTGGTAATCATCTACTGTCTTTAATTAATAATATTTTAGAGTTATCAAAAATTGAAGTCGGCATGCTAGAACTCTGTCATAGTGATTTTGATCTTCGAGAATTGGTGAGAAATATTGAAAATATGTTTAAAATTCGTTGTGATCAGAAAAACATTGCTTGGCAAGTTGAGTTTTTTAGTGAACAGCCTGTTTTAGTTCATGGTGATCAGGGTAAACTACGACAAATACTCATTAACTTGGTGGGTAATGCTTGTAAGTTTACCGATTATGGCAAGGTTATTTTTCAAGTTAAACAGATTGCCAATGATCACTATCAGTTTACAGTGAAAGACACTGGAATGGGTATCGAAGAAGATGCTCTATTGCGTATTTTTGATGCCTTTCATCAAGAGAAACAGGGTGAACTCAAAGGGGGAACAGGCTTAGGACTTAATATTACCCGACGTTATATTGAGTTACTATCCGGCGAATTATATGTTGAATCACGTTTAAATCAGGGTTCAAGCTTCTCTTTTGATATTGAGTTACCCCAAGCCCAGCTATCGCTACAAGCACTAAGTGAGCCGTCAAATTCTCTATTTATATTACCCGAAAATAGCCATCTATCCGCGCTTGTTGTGGATGATATTAAAGATAATACCGATCTATTAAGTAATATTTTAAAGGACATGGGCTTTAGTATACGAGTGGCAGAAAATGGTCAGGATGCCTTGGATGAAATTAGCCGTATTTGTCCTGATATTGTCTTTATGGATATTAGAATGCCCGTAATGGATGGTGTTGATGCGATTGTTCAACTACGAAAAAGTTATCCTTCGGAACAATTAAAATGCGTAGCAGTCTCTGCAACTGGTTTGAAACATAATGCCCAATATTATTTAGATAAAGGTTTTGATCAATTTATATCAAAACCCTTTCGCTTTGAGGTTATCTATCATGCAATTGCCAATCTCTTAGGAATTCAATTACAGGCTGTCGATAATAAGCACGGGCTGGAAAATCAAGATAAAACGATCCATCACCCTGCGTATAAGCATGAACCACACTATGACAGACAATGGCTTAAAAAAATAATACATGCCGCAGAGTATGGGCAATTAACAGAGCTTAGATCATTGATATTGGGTTTTAATGACTACGGTGAAGCAGGACAAGTTGTGGCTCATCACTTGGATTTATTAATTACTAAAGCCGATTTAGACGGTATTATTGACTATATGGAGCTTATTATTAATGACTGATTTATCTCCAGCAACACTATTGATTGTTGATGATACACCCGCTAATGTTATGCTCTTATCAGAAATATTAGAGAACAAGGGCTACCAAATAGTCATTGCCAACAATGGTAACAAAGCAATTAAAATTGCTCAACACAGTCTTCCTGATTTGATCTTGCTGGATATTATGATGCCAGAAATGGATGGTTTTGAAACGTGTAAACAGTTAAAGCAGCACACATTAACCAAAGACATTCCTGTTATTTTTATTTCGGCAAAAACAGAGGTTGATGACTTAGTTAAGGCATTTTCTGTTGGTGCAGTTGATTATATCTATAAGCCCTTTCATGAAAATGAAGTCAATGCTCGAATTATTAATCATTTAAAAATACGCCAGTTGAACCAACAACTTGCTGTATCTGAATTAAATATGCGTAATTTGCTCCATGATTTTCAGTTTCAAACGGAGCGCTTGCAACAAATTGTCGATCATGTTGTTGATGGTATTGTTGAGGTAAATAGTGCTGGGCATATTAAATTTGCCAATCCAGCAGTAGAAAAGCTTTTTGGTTATACTGCTAAAGAACTGCACCTGATGAATTTTAGCCAGTTGTTAGCAGAACCATTTTCTCATCAATACAAGACGCTTTTTAATGAAGAATTTTCACAAAAACAGTTACTTAAGCAATACGAGTGTTTTTCCAGTGATGCTGTTTTAGAGATTAGAGCAAAACGAAAAGATGGTAGTGAGTTTCCCATTGATTTTTCTTTTATAAAAATTTCACTGGATAAAGAAGTCTATCTTGGTGTAATCCATGACATTACAACACATCAAGAAAAGGTGAATAAATTTCGCTCCTTATCCAATACGGATCCTTTGACAGGTTTAGCAAACCGAAGGTATTTTGAAGAAGTCTTTGCACAGAAATGGTCTCAAAACCACTGGAATAATAAACAAATGGCTTTCATTATGGTTGATATTGATTTCTTTAAGCAATTTAATGATACCTACGGACATCAAGCCGGTGATGACTGTTTAAAACAAGTTGCCTGGTCACTAAAAAATAATGTGCAACGCCCTAACGACATCGTTGCCCGTATTGGCGGTGAAGAATTTGCCATTATATTACCGAATACGTTAAAAGCAGGAGCCATACATATTGCTGAGCAATTAAGGGCAGAAATTCAAGCATTAAATATTAGTCATAGCACGTCTAAACACCAAGTGGTAACAATCAGTCTAGGCATTGCCATTACCGATAGTGAAAAGTGCTGTAGTCACTCAAAAGAGCTGTATCAAATGGCTGATAAAGCACTTTATGAAGCAAAAAATTTAGGGCGCAACGGCTATGCCATTACTTATTGTGGAGACCATCAAGATAAAGCCTAGTTGTGACTTATACGTAGGTACTTAAGGATAACTCTGTGTTTACGGAGGAAGTTTTTGCCACATGGATGTGGCAATAAAGCCTCCAGGGATGGATTTATGGTGTCTTGTGTAGTAAATACAGAGTTAGCGTAAAATACCCCCAGTCCGGCTTAACTTACTGATATTTAATCGTTTTTACATGGCTTTGAATTTAATGTATAATTCAATAATATTATTTAATGAATGGAAATTATGACTCAGCTACCAAAGAAAATTTCACCCTGCCCTATTAAAGAGTCGGTGTTCGAAATAAGGTTTGATTCGGATTTTCCTGAAGATGCCATTTTTGGTATTTTGTATGAAAAATTTAAAGAGCAATATGCAAATGTCGAGCAATTGCCAATTTTACAACTTCCACAAGTTGTGCGCTCTCAAGATCCTAATTTAATTTATGCGCCCCATTATAAATTGACTCAAGAGAACACAACACTTCAAATCGGTCCAAAAGTTTTTTCATTAGCCCGTGATGGTGAGTATGTAGGGTGGGATGCATTTTATGATGAAATAATCGATATATATGATAAAGTTGAAAAAACAAATATTATTTCAAAACTTCAAAGAGTTGCTCTTAGATATATAAATATATTCGAGAATATGAATATATTAGACCATGCAGATTTTAAGGCTTATCTGGGAAGAAATATATTAAATAGTGAAAAAATAAACTTTTCAGCTGAGATTCCGTCTAAAAAATCAGTATTGCAACTTAAAATTATTAATGCTGCTGAATTTATTATTTCTAATAATGCTATTCAAGGCTCTATCATAGATATTGATTCTCCCGTAAATTGTGATGATTTTGGTAGTTTTTCAGAGGCTATTAAATATTCTCATGATCAAGAAAAAATATTATTCTATAAAGTTCTTGGTGATAACTTTATTAAAACACTCAATCCCGAATACTAAATATAGGTAACTATCATGAGCAATATAATAATTTCAAATATGGTAGGAGTTGTAGCTACTGCAGTAGCAATAGGTTATTCTGGTTTTGGGGAACCTATTCCGCAAAGTAGCTTTTTATATGATAGTAATGAACCTATTCCTATTCTATTCTCTGATCACTATCGACTATCCAATAGTGATTCAATAGCTTTATCAGAGCAAATAGAAACACTTAAACAATTCTCATCTTCAATATTGAATAATATAAAAGATATTGAACCTGAATATACTGAATTAGTAGATGAGAAATTCTGGGACTTAATATGACCTCAATTGAGGAAATAAAAAAATACCTTCCTCAATACCTTTCAGCATCTGCTACTGTTTCTTTGTTTGAGGAATTAAAACAGTTCCCAAGTAATATTGATCAACGAATTTATACAGAAAGCCTTAAAGGCGAAAGTATAATATTTCAAGGTGACGGGTTAATGGGGCTATTGTATGTGAATTTACCTGACACTACTTCAAAACCGTTATTGGGCATGATCTTTTCAAACACTTGTGACACTGACGAAAAGAATGACAGGTTATTTGATGCGCGTATATCTTTTGCACCGATTTTTAATCTAAATAAATATAAATGTGCTCTAATTGAAAAATATGTTAATTCAAATAAAAAAACTATTCATGCTATTGACTCACATATCAATGATATTAAAAAACAAAATATAAGCCAGATTTTTTATCTTCCTAAAGGCAGTGGTTTAGAAAATGATTCAATAGTTTTTTTGGATCGAATAAATAACCTTCCATCAGGTTACTTTTCTAAAAACCAGATATTAGAAAATAGGCTTTTCACATTAAGTGACTATGGCTTTTATTTATTTCTTTTTAAGTTGTCAGTACATTTCACAAGAATTAGAGAAAGCGTTCAAAGAAGCAAGTAAAATACGCTAACAAATAGCTCCACCGGACAATTTAAAGCGGCACTTATTTTGCTAAAAAATCAGCAAAAACGTGCCGCTTTAAATTGCCGGTGAGCAAGGCGTTATCCTGCCTCAGATATGCTTAAGTACCTACCTATGAATTGTGACTATTTAACCAGAGCAATCTTTCTTAGCGCTTAGGCATTAAAGTGAAATTAAAATTTATAACGGACTTCCGCATAAAAATTGCGCTCTGGCAGAGGCAGATCATCTTTAATAGAAACACCCGTATGCTCTTTGGCATTCTCATCAAACAAATTACGTACAGAAGCAATAAACTCCCACTGCTTTAGCCCCGTATAACGAAATGTTGTATCAGTGATAAAGTAGTCATCAATAGCCGAACGAGGATCACTATCAGCACGCTTTCGCTGTGCTATCCAATTCGTTTGTACATTCCAATTCCAACCGGCTTGAAAGTGCCAGTCTGCTCGTAAGTAGGCATCCTGTTCAGGTTCCTCCACTACGCGAAACTCATTTTCATCCGGATCACGATAACTATAATTACCAGAAAACTTAAGATTTTTACTTGCTTGCCAACTGGCTTCCAGTTCAATACCCAGTGTTTTATGCTGCCCCGTATTTTGATATTGATTATGAGTCGTACCGGCAACAGGCAGGGCACGAATAAAGTCTTTTACTTTAAAATGATAAAGATTCATACCTAAATGCAGAGTACTGCTTGCAGTATATGAAAATGCCAGTTCTAGGGTTTTTGATTCCTCAGGATTCAGGCCAGAATTGGCTAAAGCCCTTGAGGTATTGGCATATAATTCCTGAAAAGACGGTGCTCTAAACGCTTCACCATACATTAATTTTGTGGTCAGTTTGTCAGTGGTTTCCCAAATCAATGCTAAACGAGGATTTACCGTCGTGCCAAAATCACTATAGTGATCATAACGAGCACCCAGTGTTAACTCCCAGTCATCGCTAATACTCCAAATATCTTGAACAAAGGCATAGTGGATGGTGCGATCTTCTTCAGGTGCAAAAGCATACGGGGTATTCGAAATATCAACTAATGGCTCGCCTGGTGGTAATATTTGGCCATTACTGCCTATTCCTCGGTTGATGCGTTGCTCTACCTGATAGAGATCTTGCCACTTATAACCACCACCTATTCGTATCTGATGTTTATTAATGGCCGAATATAAAGCACTGGCCTCAAACAAAACTTGTTGCTCAGCAGAGCGCATCTCATTAATGACGCCATCGGGGTAACTACCATCAGCGAAACTAGCACCCGGTGGGTTTTCCTGAAAACCATTATTAGAGGTGTAGTTTAAATTTTGATAATGCAACTTGGCATCAACCCCCCAGTCTTTATTAAAATCAGGATTATGATAAATCAGATCCAGATCATAGCGTGCATCTTCTGCCTCAGTAACAGGATCTAATACCCCAGCACCGGTGATCCCTGTTTCTAAATTACTATGATATACATAATTAGCTAAAAATTTTAGCTTATCGCCAGCAATGGAAAAGCGTATGTCTTGATTATCCCAACCATATTGAGCTTTACCCGGTGCATACGAAGTATGGCTGCCAAATTGGGTATCCAGAGCTGTTTGTGCATCACTACGAATACTTGGGCTATGGCCATCCGTAGTAGAAAATTCAGCGGTAAAGCCAATATCCAGATCCTGCCAATCTGTACCATACTGCATCCAAGCAGTTTGAGTATCAAAACTCCCTGTTCGGACACCAAATTCGGTTGTCTCAATTTTTCCAGCAGTCTTAGTAATAATATTAATTACACCCGCACTAGCGTCTGCACCATAAAGAGCAGAGCCAGGACCACGGATCACCTCAATGCGCTCAATCATACTGGCAGGTAGGCCTTTCCAATAAATACCAAAAGCCCACATAAGATCTTTCATAGGGTTGCCATTGACCATGAGCAATGTTTGGAAGCTATTAGTACCACGCATCCGCACTAGGGGTCTAAAGCCAAATGTACTTGCTCTGATATGGACTCCTGGTACACTTTCAAGAACATCACTTAGATTTGTAGCACCGGTCATCTTAATATCATCCGATGTGATAACGGTGACTACTGCAGGAGCATTTTTTATCGTTTGTTCTGTCCCTGAGGCAATAATAACCTTAACTTTAGATAGTTCTTCAAGGCTCAGGTCAAATAAGGAATTATCCCCATTATCTTTCAGGTTGCTCTGAAGAGTGTTCTGAGAATTAGCCAAAGGGATACCACTTAAAAATAAACAGCAACTTATAATAAACGTATGATAATATTTCAGGCTAACGTCCCCCCTACCTTAATAAGGCCTTTACTTAAGGTATACCACTATGGCTACAAAGTAACTTGATTAGAATATATGCTATAGACAGCAATTGTCTTTTTTGAGTCTAGCAGAGTAAATGGTTATTTGCATTTTTTTATAAAAGATTTATTCTATTATTTAGAGTAATACACTTCATTTCTAGTACATTTGCTTTATATAGCCATTCTACTTGACTTACAATACAGGAAATAAATATGCTCAAAATTATCCTTATCTTATTATTATTTTGTTTTATGATTCCAGAGGGTTAAGCAATTCCATAAGATCTTCTTGAGAAAATTTCGGCCCTTTGGCTTGTGATGACGCATTTGTTTTTTGCTTGTCGCTGGCTTTATCATCTTGATAAAGTGCATCGGCCAGTTTTTGTTTGTTTTTTTGCATTTGTAAAATTTTTTCTTCTACTGTTTCTTCAGTGAGCAGTTTATAAACAAAAACTGGCTTATCTTGCCCAATACGATACGCTCTATCCGTAGCTTGTCGTTCCACTGCGGGGTTCCACCAAGGGTCATAGTGAATAACCGTATCGGCTGCTGTTAGGTTTAAACCAACCCCTCCAGCCTTTAGACTGATTAAAAAGACCTGAGCATCACCCTCTTGAAAACTCATGATCATATCGTCTCTCTTTTTCGTTTGTCCTGTTAGTTTTGCATAGCGAATATTGAGTGCTTTTAATTCATCTTCAATAAAGCCTAACATTTTAACAAATTGGGAAAATATAATAATTTTTCTACCTTCCTCAACCATTTCCGGCACCATCTCCATCAACATGTCCAGCTTAGCAGAGGTTTGTACCTCTTTGGCTTTGCTGAGTGATAATAAGCGAGGGTCACAACAGGTTTGACGCAATTTTAATAAGGCATCTAAAATCATTATCTGACTACGAGCTAAGCCTTTTTTGCTGATCTCTTCACGTACTTTTTCATCCATAGCAAGACGCACGGTTTCATAGAGATCTCGTTGCTTACCTGTAAGGGGGACTGTGCGGATAATTTCTGTTTTTTCAGGCAGTTCAGTGGCGACCATTTCTTTGGTACGACGTAGCATAAAAGGCTTAATGCGTTTATGCAATTGCTGTTGGCGATCGTAGTCTCCTTGCTTCTCTATGGGGGTGCGAAACAGTCGGTTAAAACGATCCTGAGTACCTAAAAATCCAGGCATAAGAAAATGAAACAATGACCAAAGCTCACCTAAGTGATTTTCCATTGGCGTACCCGTCATACAAATCCGGTGCTTTGCTTTGAGCTTAAAAATAACCTGAGAAGTTTTAGAGCGAGCATTTTTTATATTTTGCGCTTCATCTAAAATAACAAAATTATACGCTTGCTGCTCATGAAACTCTTTGTCTCTTAGCATCAAAGCATAGGTCGTTAAAATAATATCATATTGTTTAATTTCATTAAATAGTGCTTTGCGTTGAGAGCCATGCAACACTAAGACCTTTAAATCGGGTGTAAAACGCTCTGCCTCACGTTTCCAATTACCCATTAAACTGGTTGGAGCAATAACCAGAGAAGTAAAAATTTGCTCATCTTTTTTCTTTTTGTGATGTTGCTTTTCATATAACAAATGGGCCAGTGCTTGTACCGTTTTACCCAGCCCCATATCATCGGCCAGAATACCATTAAATTGATATTCTCTAGTAAATTGCAGCCAATTTAAGCCCTGTTGCTGGTAGTCTCTTAATTCTGTCTGTAAGTTTTTTGGTGCGTTAACTACCTCAATACCTTTAAAGTTTATGAGTTTTTTACTTAAGGCCTTGAGCTGATCGGCTCCTTTCCATTTTAAGCGGGGATCATTTAATAACTCACCTAATTGCATACCCTGATGCTTGCTGAATTCTAAGTTGCCATCATCATTCAGAGCATGAGTATCATAAAGTTCAACTAGGGTATCAAAAATACCCATAATACGTTCAGAAGGAAGTTTTATCCAGCGGGGATGTTGCTCATCTTCTGATACGGGTAAAATAATAGACTCACGAGCTAAAATACGCTGTCTCATTTGGGCAGGGTCATTTTCCAGTGCTAGTAATTCAACTAGGGATGGGAGTAAATTGATGGTTTGACCATTTAACTCAATACCTAAGCTAATCTCAAACCAATCACTGCCTTCTTGCTCTTCCAGTTCACCATACCATTGATCGGCCTCTTCAATTTGCATATGAAAGCTATCATCAAATTGAATTGCCCAGCCTTGTTCGATAAGTTTGGGAATAATATCATATTGAAAATCGTGCCAGTACCAAAGTGCTGTGGTGGCTGAGTCGGCCTGAATTGTTTGATCCAATGTTTTAAAACCGACAAAGCCCATTTTGCCGACACTGATGAAATGATGCTGTTTGAGTAAATCAAGGCAAGCCTCTTCAAAGGCCATATTACGAGCAATGTGATATTGTTGTGAACCACCTTCTTGTTTTTGTAACAGTTGATAGCTCTTACTAAGTTTTTCTGGCTGAATAAGTTGCCCGCCATAATTAAAACGCAGACTCAATAAATGAACACGATGTCCATCTTGAGCTAAAGCAGAATGCAATAAAATATCGGCACTGGGAGAGTCCTTAATGTGAATAACATCACTACTTGGTTCAATGGGGGTTGGTACTTCATTTTCAGGCCAAACTTGAACTAATTGTTCACTGACTTTTTCTGCCATGGTATCAGGAACAGGGGGGGCACTAAATAATTGCTGTAGTTGGTTATTTGATAAGCTGGGGTGTTGCACAAGACCAATTTCATTATTTTTGGCATCAATATAGTAAAAAGACTCTAAACGAAAGGACTCTTGTGCCTCTGGGCTAATGTTAATACTGAGTTCGTGCTGTTTGTTACTATGCACCCATGACAAATCAAAGGAGCGAGTCTGAGCAAATTGCAAAGGCTGATTAAGTTCTTGAGTTAGCCAGAAAAAACGTTGGGTAGATACTAACTTTTTTAATGCCAGTTCACCAATCTCACCTTTTAATGCATAGTTATTCTGGCGATAAAAAATACCTCGACCAGTCATACTATACAATAAGCCCGCAATCTCAATATCTTGATCCGTGTGCTCAAATTTAAGATAAGAGGTATAGCCATCAACCAGATCTTCTAAACTCTGAGTCCGACCTTTACCATAACCCCCTTTTTTAAGTTGTCGTGCCACAATGGAAATGATTTCAACACCATTGTCATCTGTCGAAGGGGTAAGTAGATAGAGTAAGACGCTATTATGAACACTTCGAGTGTTCTTTTTGGTATCAGTCTGTGTTGCCTCAAGCACTGTTTTTGGGTCAAAAGAATGTAACCAGTGTTCAACTTCTTGTTCATGTGCCTGCTCAGGATGACTTAATTGTGCTTTTTCTAAAATTGCTTGAGCATTTTCCTGAGCAAATTCAAGTAAGGTCGCCACCGCATGCTTACAACGAAAACCTACAGGGCAATCACATTCACCAATGATACTGGTCTGTTTCGGTGAAATTCGCAAGGTAACAACGGTATTGTAGGAAAAGCCCTGACTACCAAATACATCAGCATAAATAATAATATCCTGACCTGTTGATGAGTCAATATCCATTAACTCAACCCGATCATCTTCAAAATACTCAATACCACGCCCTAGTGTTGCGTTGCTAAAAGAATTTTGAATTGTGGCTTCAGATAGACCAAGTTGCGCCAGCATTTGAATGTATTCTTCGTTCATCTTATTGCTATCAAGCCCAACTCTCTTTTTTAAGGGGGGATATTGTAGCATAAATATTATAAAATAATCAATGGGGTCAGAGTTAAGGAGAGTTGAAAACTAACTTGATTTTTTCTTAAAAAGAACTACATCTTTTTCTGGAAAACTCACTTCTGCTCGCCAATTATCCGCCAGCCATTGAAAGGTTTTTGTGGAGAAAAAACAGATATGGGTTTGATCATTTTTATAGTGCCACTGAGCAAATGCTTCTTTGCTTATAACACGTTTGGTCATTAAGGCCAATATGCCATTGTATTTGAGACAAGTCCATAAACGTGCTAATTCTTCTTTGGGCTGGGCTAAATGCTCAACGACCTCTGTGGCACAAATAAAATCATATTGACTATCAAAGACCTCTTTATTATCGGCATAAAAAATATCATAGTTTTTCATCTTATGCCCCTGCTCAGCAAACATAATGGCCAGTGCAGGACCTGGGCCTGAGCCAAAATCCAGACCAGAACTTTGTGCTTTAATTACTTTTAAAACAGGATTCATTAAGCGGCTTAAAAATTGACGGTACTGGGGATCATCAGGGGAATTATTATGCTGATCATAAATGGCTTTTTCATTTTCTAATGTTAATTGCTGGTGTTTACCAACAAAGACCAGATCACACTTTAAACATTGATAGTAATCACGTCTATCTTGATAAAAGGCATCCCAATGATGGCTATGGCATAAAGGGCATTGCTGGCTCGATATCATCTTATCTCACTTAGATAACCTGAACTCAGGTTAGATACACAGATTTTTCTAGGATTATTAACTCATTACTATTGTATTCATAAGCAACTAACTCAAACTATATTAATTGTCATAATCGTGACATACAAATACGCTATTATGTCAATTTTGGCACTATTTTCACTACTTTAATAGGAAGTATTACTTTGCTGGAACAAAACTGGAAAAGCAGCATCAACAAGCAGCGACTACTACTTGCACAATCACTTTCTGTTCCCTTAAAAGAATTAGCACAAATGTGCTCTCAGATTGAACTGACGCAAGCAAGTATTGATGCACTATTGTGCGAGAATTTTACCACAATTCCTGATTGTACGTTTCTTTATGTCTTGGATATTCAAGGCGTACAACTCAGTTCAAATATGAGTAAGAATGGCTTGCTTAGTGAGCATTATGGTCGTAACCGCTCTGAGCGACCCTATATGAAAGAAACCATACCTAAAGAAGGTTTTTTACTCTCTGATGCCTATATTAGTCTTAATTCCATTCGGCCATCTCTAACAGCATTACAGCTTATAAAGCAAGGTGACACTATTTTAGGGTATCTATGTGCTGACTTTGACTTAAGAGACTTGCCCATTACAACTAAGCTATATCAAGAGCCTGAGCAGTGGCGTCAAATTAAGGGTGATCCTGCTATTCGTAGTATGGTCTTTCAACAAAGCCGTATTGAAAGCTTATGGGATAAAAATATTCATCAGGTCTTTGCCATTCTTGAAGAGCTTTTTACTCAAAGAGGCATTTTTCAAAGTGTCTTTCATTTTTCTAGCAGTCGAGCAACCATCTGGGTAATGGATGATCCCTTTCGTTACCGGATATTGGATCAAGAAGCCTTAAGTGATACGGATATTTGTATTGCCTATCCATGTTGTACATACCCTAAAGATGCCATTATTCCACAGAATAAGATTGCTATGATTTTTGAAACCATGAAAAAATTACGCATGGCAGATGAAACGATTTATTTACGCTCTGCCTCTATTAATATTTTTAATGGCCTAATCAGTCTAACGTTTTCATGTGATGGTAGCCACTACATGCCTTATCATGAATTTTTAGATAAAGACTTATCCTTTTGGGGGGCTTGATACTCATTATAATAACTGAGCATCAAACTGGGTAGGATAGTGTATAAATAACTCAGCACTATTAAAATCACGATTCCAATAGGCATCACCACATAATTTAGCTCCTTGTTCAAAGAAATAATCAACCAATGGGTTTTTAGTCTGGTGGGTGGCGTTTTTCATCCGTGACTTATCTGGCAGAATTTGATACGGAACAACCCGATAGTCATAAGCACTCATATGGTTGCACTTTAAATAATTTAGCAATGCATAGGTTTGTGTTTCATGGCTTAAACTAAGTGATAGCGAGCCAAAGATGCTATCTATTCCCTTACTTTTAGCATGTTGCATAATACCTGACCACATTAATTGTGCTAATTCAATGTTATTATAAGCCTGATCTAAAACCAAACGACTCATTTCCATATAAAATGTTTGCTTATTGAATAGGTGGTTGAGATTAAAGCGTGTTTCACAATAATAACCACCAATTTTATAGGCTGTATAAGTATCAATTAGTCGTACATAAGCAACGATAGAATCATTTTGTTTATCCATAATAACCAAGTGCTCGGCAAAGCTATCATAACCATCATGGATCATAATTTCTTGTTGTTTAATAAGCTCTTTAGATTGTAGGGTATTATTTTTAAATTCCTTTTTAGCCATTGAATTTGCTAAATAATTGGCATGAAACTTTAAACGTAATTTTTTTGCTTTATTCAGAATAATAGGGTCTTGAGTAATAAACACCTCAAGCTGTGATTGCTCAGGGCAATCAAATGATGTGTTATGGAATGGTACATGATCATATTCTCTTATATTAGTGCTATGCATTGGTATGCCTCTACTTTTATTATTAAATGTAGGGACAATATAAGCCTTTGCTATGTCAGTTTTATGACAAACTCAAACAATATTCATCAACCTGACTGTATCGTTATTTTTATATTGTGGTGGTTGAATGCTCTTGTGGTTTTTGCTCTTTTTGATTTTGTTTTTGTTGTTTCTCAATTTGCCTATTTAGATCATTAATTGCATCTTGTATAGAATGATCCAATTGTTTTAATTCTTTTTTAACAGAATCTCCCATAACTTTAATTCCTTTATCAAGTGCTTCTTTCATGTTATTTGAGAGACGTTCGATAACAGATTTTAATTCTATATCGGGAACAGATGCTCGAGTTTTATCAAAATCAACCAGCCATTGCCCATTGTCTAATACGAGAATGGTTTCCATAGAAATGATTTTTTTTAGTTCTTTATTATGACGTACTAGCTGGGTTGCTATTTGAGCGTGTGATGTGTTGATACGTTGCTCACCAAAGGTAACATAATCCTTTGGATTTTTAAGTGTGATCATAAAATTAGCTTTACTTTGAGGACTTAGAAAAGTTTTAGCTGTTTCTGTATCACCGTTTAATGTGGCCTTCCAGAATGCTTGAGAAACAGATAATGGTGTATTAGGTTTGTTATCGGAGCAGGCGGAGATAAAGAAAGTAATAATAAAGAATAGTATAAGAGTAGATATCTGTTTCATGTCTTTTTATGGACTCAAGTTTGAGGTGAGTAATGATTAAATAGTGATAGAAAATGTAGCGGGGCCATCATTAAGTAGTGATACTTTCATATCTGCGCCAAACTGGCCAGCACCGACATAAGGATAGCGATTCTGAGCCTGAGAAAGTAGGTAAGCAAAGAGTTGTTCTGCTTCTGATGGGGATTTGCTGGAGCTAAAGCTTGGACGCAAACCCTTTTTTGTGTCTGCAGCTAAGGTAAACTGAGGTACTAATAGAAATCCCCCCTGAATATCCAATAAGCTGAGGTTCATTTTATCAGCACTATCAGGGAAAATACGATAATTTAAGAGTTTGTGTAATAGCTTATCTGCATGGTTTTTTTGATCCTGTTTTTCCATGCCAACCATAACGAGAATGCCCTTCTCAATTTGAGCAATAGTGTCTCCTCGAACTTCGATCTTTGCCCACGCCACTCGCTGAATTAAACCAATCATGTGTTTTTTAAGCTCGTATTGCTGTTACATTATCAGGTATTTTGTCACTATGCATATTTGCGGGCATTGGAGTATTAATGATTGTGAGCATTTTATTGGCCTCAAAAATATATTTTTGTAAGCTTTTTGCTTCTATTTTAAGAGTGGTAACTCGTTCTGCTATCGAATCTCTGGATTGTCCTGCTTTTTTTAATTGATCAAGACGTAACTTTAGCTCATTTTTATGTGCTTTAACATGTCGAATTAATGGGGTTAAGGCTCGTTTTGCCCAATCATCACAGTCATTATTTAATTGGTAATAAATATTTCTGGCACGACTGACAAGTGAGATAAAGAACTTTTTAATGACAAAACTCTGTTCAGTCATTGTTGAGTAAACACTGGTGCGGTACTCTTCAGCATCATGATAAAGCAGTTCAATCTCCTGCTGGTATGAGGCAATAGAAAACAACTTAGGTTTAATATCGGTGCCCTCATTTTCATTTTGAAAGCGGTTGTAAATAGACTTTACTAGACGGTTGGTTAATTCTGTTTGTTTGGCTGCTTCGCTCATGGTATTGCTAATGTCATCAAAAAGAGACTTCATGCTATTTTTCATGCCTGTCGTTGTCCAACTGCCTTTCATTAGATTACGAGCGACGTTGACCTGTTTGTCTAGTTTATCTAAATTGATAATACTTTTTAAGCGCTTATGCTGACCACCAAGGATTTGATGACTGGATTGCAGACTTTCAGCATTATGATGGTAAATGGCTTGTTCATCTCGGGTTTTTTCCAGTAATTTATGAATGATGTTTTCATTTTTACCACCAAGACCACTAAAATCTTCAATGGATTGTTTTTTACTATTGAACTGTGTGAGTAGAATGCTTTTTGATTCCTGCATCATCTCATTCATATCAGCAATTGTGGTATTACGGACTAATTGTTCTTTTTGAGGTAGTATTTCTTTGGAAAGAACATTTTCCATAGCCGATAAATTGCTCTCTTGAATCATCTTTTTGTCGTTTTTAACACGACCGATAAGGCCTTTTTGGGCAGAAATGGCGAATACGCGCTTAGGATCAACATTGAGTGTTTGTGCGGTTTCAGAGCATTGCCTCTGAATGCTATTTTTGATTTCACTGTCGCTTTTTAAGTCGTCCCAGAGTGTGTCAATTTTATTGAGAGCAATGACTAGACCAGAGTTATGATTGTGGCGAAAGCTTTTCAAGTGGCGTCGCCAAATATCCATATCGGATCGTGTTACACCGGTATCTGCTGCGAGCACAAAAATAGCAGCCTGTGCGCTAGGTAGCATGTTAATGGTTAGTTCTGGTTCATTGCCCAGTGAATTGAGTCCAGGGGTATCTAAAATAGTGAGACCCTGTTCTAAAAAGGGGTGTGGAAAATTAATCAGAGCATGCCGCCACATAGGGATTTCAACAATTTGGTTATTATCTAACTCGGTACCGTTTTCATCGGTGATTACATCATACAAGCCAAGACGTTTTGCTTCACTGGCTTTCACTTTTTTGGTATTCGTAATTTGGGCAAATGATTTTGCCATGCTTTCACCAGAAGAAATATCAAGTTGAATATGAGTCCAGTTGATGGCATTTTCTTTTTGTTCAGTAATGCTGATATCTTCAGTACGACTTTCAATAGGGAGTAAGCGCATATAAGGCTTAGGATCATCAAGATCATAAAAAAGCTCAGTAGGGCACATGGTGGTACGGCCTGCTTCACTGGGTAACAAGCGACGTTTGAATTGCGAAAAGAAAATCGCATTAATTAATTCGGTCTTGCCACGGGAAAATTCGCCCACAAAGGCAAGGGTGATCCGATCATGTTTTAATGTTTGTAGAGTCTCATAGATTTTTAAACTTTGCTCACTGTCTTCAAGCCCAGTGGTATCGAGCCATGATTGAAAGTTCTCAATGGCATTTACTAAATTACTTTTCCATTTTCCGTAGGCGTGGATATTGTCGAAAAAGTTGTCATTTGTCATAATTTTCTCTTTATTTAGTATAGCGTGCCAGTGAATATTTCTTTTTAGTGTTATTGTCGTTGTTTATTATAGTATGTGGCTGTCTGAGTGATTATTGGATAAGATTAGCAGAAAAACAGCGTATTGCTAAATTTTATCCTGCACTACAGTGTAGCAAATGAGCTAAAAAAAAATGTGATAGGTTTCAATTGTTGCCTAAAATGGGTGACTAAAAATAACAGGAACAAACATAATTAAAATATTTAATGCGACAAAAACCAGTATGGGGGATAGATCAAAGCCTGAAAAAGGAGGCAGTAGCCTTCTGGCTGGGCGCATGATTGGCTCACTAATATGATTAATTAAGGCAATGGCAGGATTATAAGTGCCAGGATTTATCCAACTGAGAATTACCTGCATAAGAATGGCAAAAAAGTAAATATAGAGGATCAGTGTTATTAAAGAGCCAATACTATACCAAAGTAAAAAAATGGGCTTAATTGCACTGCCTGTAATAGCAAATAGTAGAATATTTTCTATGTACTGGAGGCCATAGGCTAATACCAATGAGGCTATATCAAGCCCCCAAAAGCCCCGAATCACTTTACGTAGTGGAATTAACACTGGGCTAGTTGCTTTGACTATAAATTGTGATAGGGGATTGTAAAAATCAGCACGTGTTAGCTGCAATAAAAAACGCAACAATACGATGATAATATAAAGACCAAATGCAGTACTGACTAAATAAGTACCAGCATTAATGAGGAAATTGTCCATTGGATAACTCTCTTTTCTTTTTTATAGGCTTAAGCAAATAGTCGTTAAGCAACTGTTAAATTGACCTTTATGTCGCATTACCTAGGAGCTTTGCTAACTCAATGGATCGATCTTTAGCACCTTCCAAGGCTTTTAAAAATAAGGGCTCTAGCTGACCTTCTTGTAAAATATTAATGGCTTTTTCGGTGGTGCCGCCGGGTGATGTTACCTTTTTTCTTAATAGTTCGGGTGAATCATTGCTTTCTAAAGCCATTTTTGATGCACCAAATGCCGTTTGAATGGCCAGCAGATGAGCGGTTTTTTCATCTAGACCTAATTGAACGCCTGCTTTCTCCATAGCGTCAATAACCAAGAAAAAATAAGCGGGTCCACTTCCTGATAGGGCGGTAACCGCATCCATATCCGATTCATTTTCTAGCCATATGGCCAGCCCTACAGCACGTAAAATAGATTCTGCCAGAGTTTTTTGCTCATTGTTTACTTGAGCATTAGCAAATAGTGCGGTTGCCCCGCTTTGTACTAGAGCGGGTGTGTTAGGCATACAACGAACCAGAGTGATGGGCTTGGCATTATCGACTTGTAACCAGTGCTCAATATCTTGGCTAAGTACACCTGCAGCAATGGAAATAATTAACGGTTGAACCTCATTAACAGCGGTGGCGATTTCACTGCAAACGATGGCAAGTTGTTGGGGCTTAACGGACAGAATAATAATATCAGTCGCATGCACTAGCTCAGTGTTATTTTTACTGATATTGACATTAAACTGGCTGGCCATTGGGGTCATTTTTTCAATATCGGGATCACTGACCCAGATATTTTTGCCCGCAACTCCGGTGGCTGTTAAACCTCCAATAAGACTAAATGCCATATTGCCTGAACCAATGAAGCCGATTTTTTTATTAATCATTATTATCCTAAAGTATGACTGAAGTGCTGTGTTTGATTTATTTAGAATTATAGCGTGTTTTATCTTCTCTGGCACCAAAAAGAGCAGTGCCTATGCGAACAATTGTTGCTCCTTCAGCGATAGCGGCTTCGAGATCATTGGACATGCCCATTGATAAGGTGTCCATATTGAGCTCAAACTGGGTATTTAATTGTTGCATTAACTGGCGTAGTTGGCTGAATGCTAATTGTTGCTGTTGTAAATTTGTCGATGCTTGAGGAATTGCCATCAGTCCTCGAACGGCTAAATTAGGAAGTTTTATTATCTCAGAGAGTTGCGTATTGATTTCATCAAGGGAAAAGCCTGATTTTTGTGGTTCATTACTAATATTAATCTGTAGACAAATATTAAGTGGTTGACTGCGTTTGTTTGGGTATTGAGCACTTAATCTACGGGCAATTTTTAGACGATCAACCGAGTGAACCCAGTGAAAATGAGAGGCAATGTCTCTGGTTTTATTGCTTTGAATTGGACCAATAAAATGCCAGATAATATCTTTATGAGGGTTGGCATTTATTTTAGCTAATGCCTCTTGAAGATAACTTTCACCAAAATCCCTTTGTCCTAAATCATATAAGGTCATTATTTTTTCTAATGGGTGGCGCTTGCTGACAGCAAGTAAGGTGACTAAATTGTCTATTGTGTGAGTGCTTTGCTCAATTGCAGATTTGATGCGTTGATTAATGTGAACAAATCGGTTTCTTGTATGGCTCATTTTAGTCTATACTTACTCATTGTAGGTTTAACTTAAATTTACTGGAAATTTTAGTTAATACAGTACCGCTGTATTATTGGATTAATTATAACAAAGCTGTCTTTTAAATACTCTGCTTAGCTCCTATACGCTGAAAAATAGCTTGAAGCAAAAGGTATTAAAGCAAAAAGACACATTTAAGACTGGAATGCAAAACCATGGATATAACAGAACTGCTTGCTTTTAGTGCTAAAAATGATGCGTCAGATTTGCACTTATCGGCGGGATTACCCCCTATGATCCGTGTTGATGGTGATATTCGCAGAGTGAATGTGCCACCATTAGAACATCGTGAAGTGCATGATATGGTTTACGATATCATGAACGATAAACAGCGTAAGGATTATGAAGAATTCATGGAGACTGACTTCTCCTTTGAAGTGCCCGGTCTTGCTCGTTTCAGGGTCAATGCCTTTAATCAGAATCGTGGTGCTGCTGCTGTTTTTCGTACTATTCCTTCCAATGTGTTATCACTTGAAGAGTTGGGTGCCCCAGCAATTTTTAAGGAAATTTGTGAAAATAAGCGGGGGATTGTACTGGTAACTGGACCAACGGGTTCAGGTAAATCAACGACCTTAGCCGCTATGATGGATCACTTAAATGATACCATTTATGAGCATATTTTAACGGTAGAAGATCCTATCGAATTTGTGCATGAGAGTAAGAAATGCCTGGTCAATCAGCGAGAGGTTCACCGAGATACCTTAGGCTTTAATGAGGCTCTACGCTCTGCTTTGCGTGAAGATCCGGATATTATTCTAGTGGGGGAATTGCGTGATTTAGAAACCATCCGCTTGGCACTAACAGCGGCGGAAACAGGCCACTTGGTGTTTGGAACTCTGCATACCAGTTCGGCAGCAAAAACCATTGACCGTATTATTGATGTCTTTCCAGCTGCTGAAAAAGACATGGTACGTGCTATGTTGTCAGAATCTTTGAAGGCAGTTATTTCTCAGACCTTGATGAAGAAAAATGGCGGTGGGCGTATTGCTGCTCATGAGATTATGATCGGTACACCAGCAATTCGAAACCTTATTCGAGAAGCTAAAATTGCGCAGATGTATTCTGCCATCCAAACGGGTCAAAATATTGGTATGCAGACTTTGGATCAATGTTTGAAAGTGCTTCTTGCTCAAGGAAAGATCACCAAGGTAGATGCACAAACGTATGCAGCGCATAAAGAAGATTTCTTATAATAGGTAATTGGTATAATATGGGCTGGCTATAGAGCCTCTGAACTAAAGGTAACGAACAGATGGATTTTGATTCATTATTAAAATTGATGGTGCATAAAAAAGCATCCGATTTATTTATTACAGTGGGTGCTTCGCCTTCAATTAAGGTGAATGGAAAAATCTCACCAGTAACCAAAAAATCACTTAGTGCTACTCAGGCACATCAGATTGTTACAGGCATTATGAGTGATAAGTTGCGTGCGCAATTTGATGAAGAACATGAGTGTAACTTTGCTATTAGTCGAGCAGGTGTTGGGCGCTTTCGTGTCAGTGCTTTTATGCAACGTAATCAAGTTGGCATGGTATTGCGGCGTATTGAAACCACCATTCCAACCTACAAAGATCTAAAATTACCAGAAGTGATCCGTGATCTTGCTATGACCAAACGTGGTTTGATTTTATTTGTTGGCGCAACCGGCTCAGGTAAGTCCACTTCATTGGCTTCTATGATCGGCTACCGAAATCAAAATGGCAGTGGCCATATTATTACTATCGAAGATCCCATTGAATTTGTTCATAATCATGATGGCTGTATTGTCACTCAAAGAGAGGTGGGAATTGATACAGACTCATTTGAAATTGCTTTAAAAAACACCTTACGTCAAGCTCCGGATGTCATTCTTATTGGTGAGATCCGTACCAGAGAGACTATGGATCATGCCATTGCCTTTGCTGAGACAGGGCATTTATGTCTAGCAACCTTACATGCCAATAATGCCAATCAGGCACTGGATCGAATCATTAACTTCTTTCCAGAAGAACGTAAGCCACAATTATTGATGGATCTATCTCTTAATGTGCGTGCTTTTGTGGCGCAACAATTAATTCCAACACCGGATGGCAAGGGACGTCGAGCAGCCGTAGAGATCATGATCAACTCCCCATTAATGGCGGATTATATTCGTGATGGTGAAATTCATAAACTTAAGGAAGTGATTAAAAAATCTCGTGATGAAGGGATGCAGACCTTTGATCAAGCCTTATACGATCTTTACCGCACAGAAGCCATTACTTATGAAGATGCCTTGCATCATGCAGACTCACCCAATGACTTACGTTTAATGATTAAGTTGGGTGATGAAGAAGCAACAGATGCCATGGGATCATCTCTAGAAGGTGTGAGCTTTACTGATACGCGTGAAGAAAAAGGTAGTAAATACGGGAGTTTAGATTTTTCTTAACACACAGTTTTTTTTGCGTCTAAGCCATCAATAGAGTATTGATGGCTTGTTATTCTTTCGCCTTACTAAAAACGACTTCACCTGATTTCAATGTGTGTGTCACTTCACCCTTAAGCTCCCATGAGTGAAACGGTGTGTTTTTGCCCTGACTTAATAGTTTGTCTCGATCAACCAGCCAATACGCATTGGGATCAAAAATACAGACATCGGCATCACTGCCAATACTTAGAGTTCCTTCTGGAAGATTGAGTATTTTTGCTGGCTTGGACGTGAGTGTGGCAATTACGTCACTCAGAGACATGGCTTGTTCATCAACCATCTTTAATGCTAATGATAAGAGTGTCTCAACACTACTGATCCCCGCCTCAGTTTCGGCAAAGGGGGCTAATTTGGCATCGCTACCATGAGGCTGGTGATCAGAAACAATATTACTGATTACTCCTGAAACTAGGCCTTGACGTAATGCTTCTTGATCTCGCTGGGTTCGTAATGGTGGGATAACATGACAGTCACTATTAAAGTCAGCAATATCCATTTCGGTTAAATGTAAGTGATGTGCTGTGACGTCAGCACTGACTGGCAAGCCATCTTCTTGCGCCTGTTGAATAAGCTGTACCGCTTTGGCGCTGGATAATTGACAAAAGTGTGCTTTAACGCCACTGAGTTCAATCAGTTGTAAGTCTCTGGCAATGGCAATAGTTTCTGCGCTGACTGGGATGCCAGCAAGTCCCAAACGAGTGCTGACAGCACCTTCGTGAGCACAACCGCCACTTAACCAAGGATCAAATGCTTGAATGAATACGGTAATATCATGACTGGATGCGTACTCAAGTGCGCGTCGCATAACCAAGGTGTTTTTTACTGGATGCAGGGCATTGGTTGTGCCCACACAACCCGCATCTTTGAGTTCACGCATTTCACTGAGTTTTTCACCTTGTAATTGTTGGGTAAGGGCACTCAGAGTATAAATTTTGGCAACCCCCTCTGTTTCTGCCTTAAGGCGTATCAGTTTAACAATGGCAGCATTATCAATAATTGGGTTGGTATCCGGTGGACAACAGAGGCTGGTAACCCCACCGGCAACAGCAGCTCTTGTTTCAGAGGCAATGGTTCCCTTGGTTTCATAGCCTGGTTCACGTAGGCGAAAACGTAAATCAATCAGTCCAGGACAGACAATCTGTGCCTTAGCATCAATAATTTGATCGGCTTGAAAATTAGCAGGTGCGGCTCCTAAGGCAATGATTTTTCCATGTTGTATGTGAATATCAAGGTCTTGATCAAGGTGATTTTTTGGATCAATTACTCGACCATTAATAATGCTAATAGTGGGTTTGTTAAGTGATAATACTGAGGTCAGCTGAGTAATATCAGGCATTAGTGACTTTCCTCTGCTATTGCTGTTATCTGCTTAGGTGGTTTAATATTAAGGCTACGCCCTAATGTCTGGGACATAACGGCCATGCGAATAGCAATACCATTGGTTACCTGTTCAAGAATAACTGATTGTGGGCCGTCGGCGA
Organism: Gammaproteobacteria bacterium; assembly: GCA_015488755.1. Classification (GTDB taxonomy): domain Bacteria; phylum Pseudomonadota; class Gammaproteobacteria; order GRL18; family GRL18; genus GRL18. The sequence goes on from WFNB01000020.1 coordinate 32,642, forward strand.
TACTGGAGGCAATTTCTACACCTCGATTAATCGGTCCAGGATGCATAACAATGGCATCTGGTTTTGCATAGGCTAATTTTTGCTCGGTTAACCCGTATTGGTGATAATATTCATCTTCGCTGGGTAATAAAGCGCCTTGCATACGTTCTTTTTGTAAACGGAGCATAATAATAACGTCAGCCCCTATTAATGCACTTTGCATATCATGATAGACATGAACCCCTAATGTTTCAATTTGAGTGGGTATCAATGTTTTGGGTGCGACAACACGAACCTCACTAACGCCTAAGGTGTTTAGCGCGTGAATTTGAGAACGAGCAACTCTGGAGTGTAGAATATCACCCACAATAATAACGATTAAATTAGCAAATTCTTTTTTGTGCCGTCGAATGGTGAACATATCCAACATAGCCTGTGATGGGTGTGAATGGCAACCATCCCCAGCATTGATGACACTGATGTGGGGGGAAACATGTTGGGCAATTAAGTGCGCGGCACCACTTTGATTGTGGCGTACAATAAACATATCACAATGCATGGCTTCAAGGTTATGCAACATATCAAGCAAACTTTCACCCTTACTCGTTGCTGAGGTATTGATATTAATATTCAATACATCGGCAGATAAGCGTTTAGCAGCCAGTTCAAATGTGGTTCGGGTTCGGGTGCTGGCTTCAAAAAATAGGTTAACAATGGTTTTACCACGTAATAAAGGGACTTTTTTAACCGCTTGTTCATGAACATTGGCAAAGGGTTCGGCAGCATCAAGAATGCTGATTAAATGCTGTCTTTTAAAGCCTTCAATAGAAAGGAAATGCTTCAAGCGTCCCTGTTCATCCAATTGAATGTTTTTTGAAATCATGAGCCAATGATCCTGTTTTTTTTGAAATTATCCACTAAAGAACTTGCTTATAAGCAAACCAGCCTATCCACTTAGCAGTCAGTCTTAACTATTTTTAAAGGACTCGGGCCACAGAGTTTGATTTGTTGAGCCGTCTCTAAAGTAAGTGTTTGCCCGACAATCTCGGCATAAATAGGCAGTTCACGGCCACCTCGATCAAATAAAACGGCTAAGGTGACAGATGCGGGTCGGCCATAGTCAAAAATTTCATTTAAGGCGGCACGTACGGTGCGGCCAGTAAAGAGAACATCATCGACTAAAATAATGTGTTTATCATCTAAGGCTACAGGTAATTGTGAGGGTTTGACCTCAGGATGTAGGCCAATTTTAGTAAAATCATCCCGATAGAAGGAAATATTTAAACTGCCTAAGGGAGTGCTAAGTGCCAGTTTCTCATAGAGTTTTTCTGCTATCCAAAAACCACCGGTGTGAATGCCAATCATAATGACATCATCCTTGCTACAACCTTGAGTGCTAATTGTGTGCAGTTTTTGCTCAATTGCCTGATGCATAATAGCTAATAGTGGCTCAAGTTCGAGCAGTGTATCACTATTGGCTGGTGTGCTATGAGGATCTGTCTTCATTATGCTATTGTCCATGAGCGGTTCAGTGTTCATTGAGCCAGCTTTGTAAAATAAGTTGGGCTGCTAATTGATCAATATCATGACCGTATTGCTTCTTTTTTTTCACTTTTTTACCCGGTTTGCTGTGGCGTCTGGGAGAAGTAAGGCCATCATAGCCTAAAAGATGGCTGGCTTCTCGTGATGTTAAACGCTCATCCATAAAGTGAATGGGAAGATTGTAGCGCTTATGGAGTTGTTTGCCAAAAATTTTTGCTGTCTCTGTTGTTTCCTGCTCATCACCATCCATAGTTAATGGTAGGCCAACAATAAAAGCAATGGGATTCCATTGTTTGACCAGTTGCTCAATACCATCCCAATTAATTTTTTTATTATGTGAAACCAGTGTTGTTAATGAACTGGCTGTGCTTGTTAAGCGTTGTCCCACGGCAATGCCAATTTTATTTTGGCTGTAATCAAAACCGAGGAACGTACTGCTGATGGGATAGTTATCAAAAGTTTTAGGCATGGCCAATCTCAGCAGAGATAAGATTAATATCAACGCCTAATTTTAAAGCTGCTTGTTCCCAGCGTTTTTCATAAGGGGTCTTAAAAATGATTTGCTCATCAGCCAGTACATTAAGCCAAGAATTTTCCTGCATCTCATGTTCAATTTGATTTTTTATCCAGCCAGCATAACCAAGAGTAATGAGATAATTAGAGGGTCCATCACCATTTGCAATGGCTATTAATATGTCCTTAGATGAACTTAATGAAATGTGGTCATTAATTTTTAATGTCTGATCCCATGAAGTTAAATCTGTATCATTGCTATGTAAGATAAATCCATGTCCTGTTTCAACGGGGCCGCCAAGATAAATGGGGGTGCGGGCAATGCTTTTATCGACTAAAGGGATTTCAAGCTGAGATAATAATTGTGCCAATGTAATGTCAGTCGGGTGGTTAATGGTTAGACCCATGGCGCCTTGTTCCGTATGTTGACAAATAAAAGTAACACTTTTTTCAAAAATGGGGTCGGCCATGCTAGGCATAGCAATAATAAAATTATTGGTTAGATTCATAAGATAGTAATTGGCTTATAGGCTGTCATTTATTTATGGGAAAAATTTCTACCGGCATTACGTGTAAACTGCCAAGTTCGGGTGATGACGACACGATTGTTACCTTGTAGTACCTCCTTTGGTAGGGCTGCAAAGGGGGCGGCGAGTTCAACAATACGTTTGGCCGCATCATCTAAGACTTTATGTCCAGATGATTTTCTTATCCGTGTATTGATAAGGTGCCCATCTGGGGCAATGGTGACAGATAATGTAAGTTGTCCCTCTAATTTATCTTTTCGAGCTTGATCAGGGTAGTTTAAATTACCAATACGCTCTATTTTTTTTGTCCATGCAAATAGGTACATAGCATCTGCTGTACGTCGGGTTGATGCCGTAATATAGGTTGCCTTTGGACTTTTAGCATACCGCTTTGTTTGCTGATCCAACATGGCTTCCATATCAACAATTTTTTGTTGTATTTCAGATAAAGATGTGGTCATTACCTTGGCTGTTTTCTTAGGTTTTGGTTTCTTTTTCTTAACCAGTTTTGGTGCTTTTATTTGGCTTGGTTTTGGGGTAGATAATATGGATTTTTTTGGTGTTTGTTGTGCCTCAGGAATAGGTGCTGTTTTAGGCTTATTTTGCAAAGCATTACCCTGAGTCGGGGTTTCACCAGGGTTTTTGCTGGTGGGTTTGGCCTTTTCTTTAAGATTTCCACCACCCATTTGATCGGCCTGAGCAAGATAGTCTGGTTCTTCTGGTGGCTTCTCGGACTCTGTTTTGACCAGCACAATATCAAGTGTCTGACTCAGTTTCGATTTTTGTGGGGCTGGAATGGTAAAGGTGATGCCAAAAATAATGCTACTATGGACTAATACCGTGATAAAAAAAGCAGTGATCAGGCTTTCATTGGTTGATAAATGGCTCTGTAAATGCCTCAAAGATGCGCTACCACTATCAGGTAAAGATATATTATTTGCTGTTTTGGCCATAAATAATGAGCTTAGAGGTCACTTGATTGTTGATATTGATTGATTAAAAACTGGGTGATTATACCGCTAACAATGCCAAGTATCACTGCAAAAGTAATTAAAATGGGTAATAGTTTGAATAATCCTGGATGAGGAATGAAAAAGTACCATGCCATGAAGAACTGTCCAGCCATATGGCTGATTGAAGCGATAATGGCGTAGCCAATGGCACTGGGTTGGTAAGCTTGTTGATTTGTGGGTGTGCTACTTAAGGATAATAATTTTAGAACTTTTTGTGGCCAATGTAGGTAAAAAGGAAGTTGGACTAGAGTGATGGCAAATAAACTCAATAATGCACCGCTTAAGCTCAGTAAAAAGGTAGGTGATAAAAAGGTGCCTAAAAGTAAACTGCTTATGATGACTCTCAGTAAACTGATCTGCAATGCACTTTGCCAGCCATATTGTATAAAAGCAAACAAAGTGACGACATTGGCTAAGCCTGGTTTTATCCCCGGCAACGGGCTGGGAATGGCAGACTCAAAAATATGAATAGTGATCGCTAATGCCGCTAATAAGGCAATTTTGTGATCTTCTTGAGTGCTGATAAACTGTTGTTTCATTGTTCACCCGCTATGGCATCAAAGGTATTTAATGAGCCTTTTAAGGTGATGCTAACACGATTGGGCAAACAGGCACTGGTCTCCTCAGGTGCTGATAGCCAGCCATGAAATACACAAAACTGATTGCGACATGGTGAGTGTATAAAACGTGCTTTACCCTGTTTTATCTCAATGAGACTTAATCCCTTGTCGCCATGAATGCTGAGAATTTTATTCTGATTTAATGGGTACTCTAGTGGTGCTTTGTGGTTAATTTGAATCAGCACTCGATTTGCTTTTCCTTGGCTATCCGAGGTAAATAAGAAATGGCTATACAGCCAAAAACATAAGTAACTGGCTAATATAATGATCAGAATGTCAGCTAATTTTAGCTTAAGTGGTGTGTCTATTATAATAAAAGAAGTGGCCTGTGACGTGTTGTTTTGCATAGCCTGATCATAAGTATTTATAAATGTACAACAATGGGTTTTTGATTGCCTAGTAACGTAATGCGTTGCGCCATGGCCGGTGACAGATAAATCTGACCATCATCAGCAATGAGCATAACATAAGTAATCCCCATTTTTTTTGCAATCGTTGGCCAAAGCTTGGGGCCTGCTATAAAAAGTGCTGTTGATGCTGCATCAGCTAATGCGGCATCATTAGTGAGAACGGTGAGTGATTGGGTTCCTATCGCTGGATACCCCGTGCGAGGATCAATAATATGATGATAACGTTTTCCCTGAAACTCAAAGAAACGCTCATAGTTACCAGAAGTAAATAAAGACTCATTATCCTTTAATTCAATAGCAGCAATAATGTTTTCTGCTTGTGGATCACGCTTGTGGGCAGGATTTTTAATACCTATACGCCAAGGTTTGCCATTTTTTGAGCCTAATACTTTAATATCACCACCAGCATTAATAAGGGCATTATTAATATGGTGTTGTCTAAGAATTTCGATCATATTTTCAATGGCAACCCCTTTAGCATAAGCTCCAAAGTCAAGAGCTACGGCCGAATTATTACTTTTGATCTGAGCTTGCTGAACAATAATATCACTCATTGTGGGTTTTTGTTTAAGTATTTGCTTGATTTTCTCTGCATCAGGTAAGGTAAATTGGTAGTGTTCATCTTCAATTTTATCAAATTGCCACAGCTTAATAAGTTGCCCAATTGCGGGATTAAATAAACCATTACTTTTTATGGATAATTGCTGTGACTCTTTAATTAATTCAATAATAGACTCAGATGTGGGAGAAAATTGTGACTTAACAAAGCTCTTATTAGCTTGTCCCAGCTCACCATTTAACCAAGGATGCCATTGCTCGTGCAGGGCCTCAAATTTATGACTGATAAGCTGAATTGTTTCTTCTGCTTGTTTTTTATCATCAGCGATAATACTAATATCGACTAAAGTACCAAAGGTAAATAGTTGTTGCTGTATTATTTGCTCATGCTTAGTTTGCTGGCAGGCTGTTACGAGTAACAATACACTGCTAAGGGCTAAGAAAGAAATGTTTTTCAGGTACTTCATGTGCTTGCTTTTTTGGCAATCAAGTGTTCAATTGCGTCCATAAGTAAGGCACTGATATTCAGTTGGTACAATGAATCCAGTTCTCGAATACAAGTCGGACTCGTTACATTAATTTCGGTAATGTAGTCACCAATGACATCCATACCAACAAAAATAAGCCCCATGGCTTTTAGCTTTGGTGCTACCTGTTCACAGAGCCAGTAATCACGTTTGCTTAGTGCTAAGCCTTGACCTGTGCCTCCGGCAGCGAGATTGCCCCGTGTTTCACCTTCTGGTGGGATACGTGCTAAGGCATAATCAACAGGAACACCATTAATAATAAGAATGCGCTTATCGCCTTGAGATATTTCAGGGATAAAGCGTTGTGCCATGATGTATTGGCTACTGTGCTGGGTCATAGTTTCTAAAATAACATTAAAGTTTGGGTCATTGTCTTTAATTCTAAAAATAGAGTGCCCTCCCATACCACCCAAGGGTTTAACAATAATATCTTTATGCTGATTGAGGAAGTGTTTAAATTGATGTTTATTTCGGCTGACCAATGTTGGCACCGTACAATCGGGAAATTGATGAGTAAATAACTTCTCATTTGCATCGCGTAATGATTGAGGCTTATTGACCACTAAGGTACCAGAACTTTCTGCCATTTCAAGGATATAAGTGGCGTAAATATACTCCATATCAAAGGGTGGATCTTTGCGCATTAAAATGGTATCTAAGCTTGCAAGTGGGATAATTTCTGGTGACTTGTCAATAAATTCAAACCAATGCCCAGCATCATCTGTAACGGATAAACGTCGTGTTGATGCCTTAGCCTGATTATTTTCGATAAAAAGATCCGACATAGTGATATAGTAAATATCATATTGTCTATTTTGAGCTTCGAGCAACATGGCAAAGCTACTGTCTTTTTTTATATTGATGGATTCAATTGCATCCATCACGATACCAAGTTTTATAGGCATGTGTTTCTCTGTCTCTTTGAATAAGATGGTAATTTTATTGGATAATAAAGTGAGTCTATGTTCTTAAGTATACCTCTAATTGCATGGATTAATTTAATTTTTTAAGGCATGCGAATAATAAATTTTCAGCCATATTATAATATAAGAAACTGCTTAATAATCAAGCTATAATCTGTTCAATTTGTTCACAATGTCAATAGATTTATGGTATTTTTTTATGTTTTACTGCATGTTACGCAAATTTATTAAAAGAATTATCAAAAAGGATGGTATGTCATCGAAAGTTATGCTAAAAATAGCTTTTGTTAAATCCATTTTTAGCCGAGAGTGACTTTAAAATAAGGCTGAGCTTTAATTTTATAAAGTCATTTAAGTGATCACACCGTTTTTATGGGGGAGTACGTGGGAATTTCTGATTCAAATATCTTGGATGGCTTTAAAGTAATGATCATCGATGATAGTAAAACAATTCGTCGTACCGCTGAAACCTTATTGAAAAAATCAGGCTGTGAAGTGGTTACTGCAACTGATGGCTTTGAAGCACTTTCAAAAATTCTAGAACATCGACCTAGTATTATTTTTGTAGATATTATGATGCCTAGGCTTGATGGTTATCAAACATGTGCCCTCATTAAAAATAATAAAATGTTTAAAGATACGCCAGTCATTATGTTATCAAGTAAAGACGGATTGTTTGATCGTGCCCGTGGTAGAATTGTCGGTTCTGAGCAATACTTAACAAAACCGTTTACTAAAGATGAACTATTGGGTGCGATTACTAAATATGTTGGCAATAATTAAACTATTTGTTGTATCGCTACTGCTAATGGCTGGTTGGCAGTTACTATCTAACGTTATTATAGAGAGATGTTTAAAATGGCACATATCCTAGTTGTAGATGATTCACCTACAGAAACGCATATTATATCGACAACCCTAGAGAAACAGGGGCATAAAATTTCTACTGCAGTAGATGGCAAGGACGGTGTAGAAAAAGCAACTGAAATTAAGCCTGATCTGATTTTAATGGATGTTGTTATGCCCGAACTTAATGGTTTTCAAGCGACTCGTCAATTAAATAAACAAGATTCAACGGCACATATTCCCGTTATTATGGTCACTACAAAGGATCAAAAAACAGATAAAATGTGGGCAGAAAGACAAGGTGCCAAGGGGTATATAACCAAACCTTTTGTTGCTGATGATTTAATTCAAGAAGTTAATCGATTGCTACTATCCTAAACAAATAGTCATTATTAATAAGAATTTATTTTATCAGGAAATAGAATGGCTTCTCAGTCGTTAATTAGTCAACCCAAAAATACTCAGCAAATTATCCGTCTGCTCCAGCAGATGGAAGAGTATAGTCGGAATAATGCTGCCCCTTTACCACTCAATGAGGAAGTCCGAACTTTGTGGTCAGGAATTGGTTTTCGGATTGCTCAGCATCATTTTGTTGTCTCTATGGAGTTTGTCAGGGAAATAATGAAATATCCAAGCGTCTCTCAAGTGCCCGGAAGTAAAGAATGGGTGAGAGGTATTGCTAATGTCCGTGGTAATTTGTTACCTATCTTTGATTTACAGGGTTTTTTGGGAAAAGTATTGACCCCAGTGAAAAGAGAAACCCGTGTTTTATCTATTGCTAGAGATAAGCTTTCAGCAGGATTAATTGTTGATGAAATCTACGGCATGAAATATTTTGATCAATCCCTCTTTGATGCACACATTGGGCGTGATATGAAGTGGAGTGATTTTTTTAGTGGTGGTTATGAGGTAGATGGTAAAAACTGGATGGTGTTTAATATGCAGCAGCTTGTTGAGAGCAGGGATTTCTTAAATGTAGCCAGTTAATGAAGTAAAGTGCGTTATCGAAGTTGAAAATATAAAATTAAAATTAAAAATCTCTGCAAGTGATGATTTAGGAGCGGATTAAAAATGCAAGGTGAAACTACAAATAAAAAGAGCGTCTATTTGCCCTTTGTTCTTCTGGTAGTCTTTGTGGTTGCCATGGTGGTTGCTTATTGGCTGGCCTTTGAAAAGGACAATAATGATTCTCAGTACCTTTCTCTGGTTGTTGAACAAAGGGTACTTTCTCAGGGAATGGCGAAGTCAGCAACATTGGCTGCTGCAGGTAATGAGAGTGCCTTTTTAACTCTGCGAAAATACCAGAAAGAATTTGCCCGTAATATGTCTCAACTCGCCAAGCTTGTAGATGAAACAGGGGGGCAGGCCGCTTTACCTGAAAAAGTTGCTAAATCTTATGAATCACTCAATAAGACATGGAAAAATTACAATAATCATATTGAAACTATTGTAAAAAGTCAGGATACCATTCTTATTCTATCTGATGATATTAGAGCAATTAATGAGCAAATGCCTGATATGCTTAATGCCTCAAATGAGGTAGCAGAAATACTGGTTGATAGTAATGCACCGACTCGCCAAGTTTACCTAGCTAGTCAGCAGCTTATGTTTATCGAACGAATTACTGGCAATATTTCAGTTATGATGTCTGGTAGCAATGATGCAGCACAAAGTGCACAGCGTTTTGGTTTGGATACGGCAACCTTTAAGCGAGTTTTGGATTCGCTACTTAATGGCAGTAAAATGTTGGGTGTGGGTCAGGTAGAAGACCCAGATGCAGCAGAGTTATTAGCAGAGATTGCTAATTTATATGATGAAATTAAGACTAAAATTGCTGATATTCTAGAACGTTCTCCTGAAACATTTGAAATTAATAATAGTGCCCTTGCGCTGTACAATAATTCAGATAATTTATTGCAACAGATTGTTACCCTAGGTAAGAACTATCAGGAAGTTGTCGCAGATGATGATACCTTATCTTTAATTGGTAATGGTCTTTCTGTTGCATCTATGTTGATGTTTTTCTTAATCGGTGGAGTTTTGATTTCTCAGGAAAAGCGTATTGCCAAAGACACAGAGAAACAACGTAATGAAGTTGAAGCTCAGAATAATCGAAATGAAGCAGCGATTATGCGTCTACTTGATGAAATGGGAGCCTTGGCCGATGGTGACTTGACTGCTCACGCAACTGTGACAGAAGATATTACTGGGGCTATTGCAGATTCTATTAACTACACGATTGATGCTTTAAGAAGCCTGGTAACACAGATTAATGATACCACCGTACAAGTATCATCAGCGGCACATGAAACACAGGCAACGGCTATGCACTTAGCTGAGGCCAGTAACCAGCAAGCAACACAGATTACCACAGCGAGTACTGCGGTTAATGAGATGGCAAACTCTATTGAGGAAGTATCATCAAACTCAAATGATTTGGCAAACGAAGCAAGTAAATCGGTTGAAATTGCGAATAAAGGTTCAAAAGTGGTACAAGATACCATTAGTGGTATGGATACCATTCGTGAACAAATTCAAGAAACATCAAAACGAATCAAACGTCTAGGTGAATCATCACAAGAAATTGGTGATATCGTTGAGATTATTAATGATATTTCAGAACAAACCAATATTCTGGCGTTGAATGCAGCGATTCAGGCCGCCATGGCGGGTGATGCTGGTCGGGGTTTCGCCGTTGTTGCAGATGAGGTTCAGCGACTTGCAGAACGTTCAGGTAATGCCACCAAACAGATTGAGGCTCTGGTAAAAACCATTCAGGCTGACACCAATGAAGCGGTTATCTCTATGGAACGAAGTACTTCTGAAGTGGTTCAAGGGGCACAACTGGCACAAAATGCGGGTGGTGCTCTGGAAGAAATTGAGCATGTATCTTCCTCTCTGGCTAAATTGATTCAGGCAATTTCTGATACTACCAGACAGCAGTCTATCGCAGCAGTTAGTATTTCAGACTCAATGAACGTGGTACAGGAAATCACCACCCAAACATCTGCAGGTACTAATGAAACAGCGGCGTCTATTGGTAACTTGGCTGAGTTAGCGAATGAATTAAGACAGTCAGTTGCAGGTTTTACATTACCTAATAGCTAAAATTTTACGTATGTTAAATAAATATAAAATGAGATTTGAGATCCTATGGCTGCACTAAATGGCACTCTATCATGTTTTGAAAAAATGGATGATGTTTTATTTAACTCGTGGACTTCATTACTAGAAGAAAGAACAGGGATGTATCTCCCTAAAGAGCAACGTTCTTTTCTTGAGACCAATCTTGGTTTAAGAATGAAGGAAATAGGGATGCAGGATTATGCGAGCTATTACCAGCATCTACAGTCAGGTGAAGAATCAGGAAAGCATGAGTGGTTAACTTTGGTTGATCGCTTAACAGTCCATGAAACCCGTTTTTTTCGCCATCAACCTTCCCTTGATTTACTGGAACAAATTATTTTACCAAAGTTGCTAACTAGTCAATCAGATAGAAACCAGTTGCAGATTTGGAGTGCCGGTTGTTCCACAGGTGAAGAAGTTTATACCTTAGCAATGGTAATAGAACAATTCATGAAAAGGCATTTTTATGATGAAAATTGTTATCTTGCTGTTACTGGAATGGACATTAGCATACCAGCATTAAGTGTCGCTAAAAAAGCGGTTTACAATCATTATAAAATTCGTGATGTGCCCAGTAGTTATTTAAAAGAATACTTTATTGAGCAAGACAATGGGCATTATCAAGTGCTTGATGCTTTGAAAAAAAGAGTGTGCTTTGTTCCTTTTAATATTATTGATATTAAAAAGGCACTTTTGGGGACAATGGATATTATATTTTGTCAAAATGTATTGATTTATTTTAAGAGTGCTACTCGAAAAAAAATTATCCAACAACTGGTCGAACGCTTAAAACCAGGTGGCTTTTTAGTATTGGGGGCAGGAGAATCTCTGGGTAATCCACATCCCGAGTTAATAAAGATTGATTTTCCTAATACATTAGCTTTTTTAAAAGAGCCAAGCAGTAGTAAATAGCTTACTTATGTTATAGATAGTTGTAAAAATATGGCTCTTACAAGTGGTCTAGTCATTATAAATAATAAGGGCATGGGAAAAAAGATAAAGAATAATTCACTTCTTTTTTTCTAAGCATCTAAAAAGCAATAACATCAATCTTGATGTACTAAAAATAAGATTTTGGAGCAGAAATGTCGACCGATTTTGAACATGGTGGCCTAAAGTGGGTAGTTGATGAGATTTATGAGACCCTTAAACAGGCCCGCGTGCATTTTGAATCATTCGTTGAGGATGCAGAGGATAGCACTCAGTTGCAATTCTGTACAACCTATTTACATCAGGTTTCTGGAAGCTTAAACATGCTAGAGCTTGGTGGTGCATCGCTTCTTGCAGAAGAAATGGAGCTCTTATCCCAAAAAATTTATGATGAACCTAATATTCGAAATGAAGAAACGTATGAACTTTTAATGCGTTCTCTGATCCAACTTCCAGACTACCTTGAGCGCTTAGAACGCGGTGCACGTGATCTACCAATGGTATTACTACCATTGCTGAATGATATTAGAGCGATCCGTGGTGAAACCTTATTAACAGAGGGGGCAGTTTTTTCGGTTGATTTAAGTTTAGATCATGTTGTTCCCGAAAAAGATAATGGTATTAATCCTGGACTTTTAGCAAAAAAAATACGCCAATACTATCATGTTGGTTTATTAGGTTGGTATCGTGATACGAATAATATCGTTAGTATCAATAAAATAAAAAAAGTTATTTATAAATTAAAAGAAACGGTTAAAACACCTAGCTATTACCAATTGTTTAGTTTAATGGACGCCTTTATTGATGGCTTAATGGATAAAGGGATTGAGTCAAGTGCATCAACAAAATTTCTGCTAGGACAAGCCGATCACTACATAAAATTATTAATTGATGTGGGTGAGTCCACGGATAATTTTACTTCCTCAGATGAAAAATCATTACAGAATCTAAAGAAAAATCTACTCTTTTATATTGCTAATAGTAAGACATCCAGTGTTGCTATCGATGCAATTTTTAGTGCCTATAAATTGTCTGAACTACTCCCTGATGAGGCTGAGCTTGAGGATGCAAAAGCCAGTATGGGTGGGGCTAATGCCGATTTAATGAGTGCTGTTACAGATGTTATTTTAACCGATTTGTCAGCTGTTAAAGAACAATTGGATGTCTTTGTTAGAAACATACATGAACCCGATGGTTCACTATCTGCTGAAAACGCTACTCTTCTAGAAGGGAGTGAGCACAGAGAAAACTTGCAGAATATCGTTGTAACCATGGCGCAGATTTCCGATACGCTTGCCATGTTAGGAAAAAATACACCTAGGAATGTACTTCAGGAGAAAATAGAACTATTAAAATTAATGCTGACGGATGGTTTTGAACCTGAACGCAAAACTTTGATGGAAGTTGCCAGCGCATTATTGTTTGTTGAGTCATCTGTTTCTGAAATGGGGCATGGACATTTATTTAGCAACTCTGAGGAAGATGTTGATTTGTCAAAAATTGAAATGACAAGTCAGGAAAAAGATGAGCTACTTAAAGTTGCTATTAAGGAATCAAAAATAGAGCTTATTTCGATAAAAGAAAGTATTGTGTTTCTTATTGATGCTTTTGCTAATGGGACACAAACTACAGAAAAAAATGATCAGACAATCCTTTCAATTATCAACGGGTTGCAGTCGATTTGTGGTGTGCTTGATATTCTTGGGAATGAAAATGGTAGTAACATTGTAAAAGATTGTGCCACTTTTGTTCAGGAAAAAATGATTATTGGTAATGCGATTGTCGAAGAAGATAAACAGCATTCTTTGGCGGATACCATAACCGCATTAGAATATTACCTTGATGCTGTTGCTAGGAAGCAGAAAGATCTTTCAGTTATTGAAAGTGTTGCCCAAGCAGGAATCGATCAATTATTTGATCGAGTAAGTAATGACTCTGAATTTGAATCAGAACTTAGTAAGACTCTTTCACTTTGGATGAAAGATGTTGCTAATGTGCAAGTAAAAGATAATTTACTTGCAGAAGTAGAGTCAATTATTGCACAAGTAAAATTATTACAGAATGAGCATGCTGAAGAGATTGCTCAACAAATGAATTCAATGATTTCTCTGGTTGGAAATGATCAAAGCTCACTCAGTGATGATATATCAAGTACCTTACGATGGGCGACAGAGACTCTAAACCGTATTATTAGTAAAGCGACTCAACAGGAAACGCTTGAAGTTGCAGATAATAATACTCTGGAAAACGAAAAAAAAAGTATTGAGTTAGAAGAAAATACCACAACTTCTTCTCCCCTTCTTGATTTAGAACAAGACCTCCCTCCTAAACAGATAGATATTGATAATGCTTTTGTTGAAGAAGCATTTACCATTGAAGCTGGCTTGGATGTGACTGATATTCAGCTAGAAGAAGCACCTTTTGCTGAAACTACAGAACAAAATAATAGCCCAGAAATAGAAATTATAGAGCCCTTGCTAGATGCAGAGCCATTAGCCGATGAGCTGCCTTTAGTAGATTTAGAGCCTTTAGCGGACAAACAAGAGCCTTTAGCGGACAAACACAAACAAGAGGTTTTAGCAGACAAAAAAGAACCTTCAGATGATGAGCTAGAGCCTTTATCCGAGAAAGAGGTTCAAGAAGTATTTGTTCGAGTAGATGAACCTGCTAAAGATTATCCTGATATAAAGAAAGTCGGTTTATCTGATGATATTGATGAGGAAATAATAGAAATATTTATTGAAGAAGCTCAGGAAGAAATAGAAAAAATATCTGAGCTATTTCCCAAATGGAAAAATTCTTCTGATAATGATCTACTAACTGAAATGCGTCGCTCTTATCATACATTAAAGGGAAGTGGCCGTTTGGTTGGTGCCTATGAGCTTGGAGAGTTCTCCTGGGCATTTGAAAATATGATGAATCGAATTATTGATAATACGATTGTCACTAATGAATTACACTTTGCAATTGTTCAAAAAAGTATTGAAATGTTACCTGAAATGGTTGAAGCTTTTGAACAACAAAGGCTTTCAAATGTAGATTCTTCTCGTTTTGCTGCTTATGCTGACTTGCTAAGTCAAGGAGAAGCCTTTGATGTGCGCTATATTACAGAAGATATTCCTGAAACATCAGATGCTAGCCAAGCTGAAATGCAGGAACTTGATGTCTCTTCTGATAGTGATAAACAGAACACACCTACTCATAATGAAGCAATAGCAGATACTAATAAGCTAAGTGAAGATGATGAAGAAATTGATCTTGTTCTGCTAGAAATTTTTAGCAATGAAGCATCCACTCATATTAAAAACATTGAGCAGTTTATTTTGTCCTGCCATCAGGATGATGATATTTGCAAGCCCAATGACACCCTAATAAGAAGCTTGCATACCCTGCGTGGCAGTGCTCATATGGCAGAAATTCATGCCATTGGCAATACCAGTGAGCATATGGAAAAAGCGATTAAGTGTATTGCAGAAAAAGGTCAAAATATTGATCTTGAGCTAATCAATCTACTTGATGAAATGTGTCAGCATAGCCTTGTCGCCTTAAAGCAATTAGATGAAACAGCAACAATTCCAGAAGAAAATCGCGACCTAGAAAATAAAATTATTAACAAGCTTGATGAGATATTACAACTTGATAACCTGCTTGATTTTACTGAAATTGATGAATCTATTAGTATTTCTGAAGAACGTTTAGAACAAGAAGCAGTAGAAGAGCAAGAACAAAAATTTAACTTGCCGGATAACTCTCTAGAGCCCACGCCAGAAGAAGCGTTGACTTTAGTCGCTGTGGATAGAGTGGATGATAGTGACATTACTGAGATAGATATAGATAGTGAAGTAGCTGGAGCAGAAGAAGATTTACTCTTAGACTTAGGGGGCTCTTTTGGAACCGAATCTACTGAAGATGTATTAGTTCTTGATGAATTGGCAGAGCCAGAAGAAGGCTCAACGGTAGACCTAGGTGAAATTTCTAAATCAGACTCTAATGATGAAGCTTTAGCATTTGATGAAACAGTAGAGCCAGAAGAAGATTTAACCTTAGACCTAGGTGAAATTTCTGAATCAGACTCTAATGACGAAGTTGTAGCATTTGACGAAACGATAGAGCCAGAAGAAGATTTAACCTTAGACCTAGGTGAAATTTCTGAATCAGACTCTACAGATAAAGCTTTAGCATTTGATGAAACAGTAGAGCCAGAAGAAGATTTAACCTTAGATCTAGGTGAAATTTCTGCATCAGACTCTAATGACGAAGCTTTAGCATTTGATGAAACAATAAAGTCAGAAGATGACTTAATATTAGATTTTGGTGAAACTTCTGTAACTGAAGTCAGTGAAGAACTGTTACCTCTTGAAGGATCTGAAGATGATTTAATCTTAGATCTAAATGAATCCTCTGCATTGACTGCTGACGATCCAAGTTTTTTGGCAAATGTCGATTTAGCCAAAGACTCCGATTCGAGCTTACCCGAGCATGAAGAGCTTTCGAATGAATATGATGATGAGTTACTAGAGATATTTGTAGAAGAGGCTGAAGAGTTGCTTGTTTCTAGTGAACAAGTATTAAATCAGCTAAAAGATGACAACACGGATACTCAGGCGTTAAACCGTTTATTAAGAGATATGCATACCCTTAAAGGGGGAGCAAGAATGGCTGGTGTGAGTGCTATAGGTGATCTTGCACATAGTTTTGAAAATAAATTAGAACACTACAAAGAAGGTGATGCACTTTTTTCCCCTGCCCAAATTGATCGCCTTCTTCAAGTACAAGATACTCTTGCTTCAATGGTTGAGAACCTAAAAAAAGGTCAAGTCGTTGAAAGTAATCCTGAATTTATTTCTTATCTTGAAAATCTTAACGATCTAGAAGAGCAAGAAATACCTCCTGCTACAAATGATACCGAGGTAAAAAAAACAGCTTCTGAAGCGCTAGAAAATAATGCTGATTTACCCTCAGATGCTCTCAATGTAGACACTTTTGGTGAAACTGAAGCCGTTCAAGAGCAAGATAATGGATTAGAATCCGAAGAAGAAGAAGACTACGATGATGAATTATTAGAAATCTTCCTTGAAGAAGCTCAAGAACTCATGGATTCTAGCGAGGCGACCCTTACACAATTAAAGAGTGATCCTGGAAATAAAGAGCAATTAAATCAACTATTAAGAGATTTACACACGATTAAAGGGGGAGCTAGAATGGCTGGCATTACCCCAATTGGTGATCTTGCACACTCTTTAGAGACACAATTAGAAAGCATTACCGAACAAAATAAGAGCTTAGATGCAGACTTTTTTGAGGTACTTTACCAGTCCCACGATACGCTAAGTGAAATGCTTGAGAATTTAAAATCAGGCAATGCTATTCAAAATACCAACGATGATGCTTCTCAGGTGATAGAGCAAAATGCTGATGCTCATGAAACCAAGGATGAGCATCACGTTAAAAGTGATGATGAAGTATTACAGCTAGAAGAATATCCATCAGAAGAACACGGCTCTGATGGCGAGGAAAAAGCACCTCAAAAACAAGAGCTGGAAAATAGTGAAACACTATTATTGAGTGAGATTGATGATGCTCATAATGATAGTCAAACTTCCAATGATGTTATAAAAAGTAGTAAGGTGATAGAGCAGTCATCCTCACTAGATGTTCCCGAGCAAGTTTCAAGATCAGCTGAGCTCATTCAACCAGAAGCAGTAGAACCAGAAAAACCAACGCTTCATCAGGCACCTAAATCAAGTAGTAATGAGCGGGTTAGGGTAAGTGCTGATATCTTGGATGAATTGGTTAACTATGCTGGTGAAGTCAGTATTTACCGTTCTCGATTGGATCAGGGCAGTAATGAATTTCAAACATCCTTGGATGAAATGAATGCCACTATTGTACGTATGCGGGAACAGTTGCGGCGTTTTGAAATGGAAACTGAAGCTCAGATCCAGTCTCGGCGGGATCAAGCTGAATCCTTAGGTTATGAACGCTATGAAGAATTTGATCCACTTGAATTTGACCGTTTTTCCAATATGCAACAGATCACCCGTGCTATGGCGGAAAGTGTGGCGGATTTAGATAGTATTGAAAATACTATGACCAATCTTAACTCAGAGTCTGAGACCTTGTTGATCCAACAGGGACGAGTTAATACTGACTTACAAGAAGGCTTAATGAGAACTAGGATGATCCCCTTTAAGAGTCAACTAGCGCGCTTTCGTAGAATTATTCGACAAACATCCAATGAACTCAATAAACAAATCAACTTTGAGCTGTTTGGTGGTGATCAAGAAATTGACAGACGTGTATTAGAAAAAATTATGGCTCCCTTAGAGCACATGCTTCGTAACTCAGTTGCTCATGGTATTGAATCACCAGAACAAAGGAAGCAAGCAGGTAAAAATCCTAAAGGTAATATAAAATTATTTATCGGTCGGGATGGCTCAGAAATTGATATTAAAGTTATTGATGATGGTGCTGGAATTAATATTGATGCGGTGAGAAAAAAAGCCATAGAACAAGGCTTAATGGCTGAGGGAGCCAACTTAAGTGATAGAGATATCATGCAATTTATTTTAGAATCTGGTTTTTCTACTGCCAGCGAGGTCAGTCAAATTTCAGGCCGTGGTGTTGGTATGGATGTTGTTGGTACTGAGATTAAACAGCTTAATGGTACCTTAAGTATTGATTCAGTGACGGGCAAAGGATCTACATTCAAAATTCTAATGCCCCTTACTATGTCTGTGAGTCGAGCCTTAATGGTTGAGGTAGGTGAAGAGATTTTTGCGATACCATTGGTTGGTATTGAAAACATAATCAGAGAAACCAGTGATGTTCTAAAACGATTAACCGCACATAATGATACCTACTATCAGTGGCATGATGAAGAGTATCAGTTTTTGCACCTAGGTAGTGTATTAGGTGTTAGTCAGATGGCCTTTCCTGATGAAAAAATGAAAGCCCCGATACTCTTAGCTCGCTCGGGTGAAAATCGTATTGCCATTTCTGTTGATGGTTTATTAGGAAGTCGTGAAATTGTTGTTAAATCTGTTGGCCCACAATTAAGTACCGTTAAAGGAGTCACTGGGGCTACTATTCTTGGTGATGGAAAAATTTCACTGATTCTTGATTTAGCTGTTCTAGCTCGTGAAGGTGTTGCTATGAGGCAGACATCTGAGCAGGAAGATACCATTCAAGTTCAAGCACAAAGACAAATTACCGTTATGGTTGTTGATGACTCAATTACCGTGCGTAAAGTAACACAACGTTTATTAAAACGTTATGAATATGAGGTTATTACCGCTAAAGATGGTGTGGATGCGATTGCAACATTACATGAGACCCTCCCAGATGTTATGTTACTCGACGTTGAAATGCCACGTATGGATGGTTTTGAATTAGCAACGCATATGCGTGATGATGAGAAGTTTAAAAATGTGCCTATTATTATGATCACATCTAGAACAGGAGATAAGCATAGAGATAGAGCAATGAAGATTGGTGTCAATGAATATATGGGTAAGCCCTACCAAGAGCATGATTTAATT
The DNA here is from genome assembly GCA_015488755.1 of Gammaproteobacteria bacterium. Classification (GTDB taxonomy): domain Bacteria; phylum Pseudomonadota; class Gammaproteobacteria; order GRL18; family GRL18; genus GRL18. Next base: position 51,697 of record WFNB01000020.1, read on the forward strand.
AGTAACATTAAAAAATTAACGACAACCTAATAAACATAGAGTATTGATGCAACGTCTTGATGGTATTAACCTTGTTATTGTTTCAGGTTCTAATGAAGTTCAGGAATGTTTACACGATGTTTTTATGACATTGGGTGCTAATGTTGTCCTCTGTGGTTTTTTGGATTTGAGTTTTGTCAACCAATTAGAATGTGATATAAAAGCAGATGTTATTCTTATTGAAATGTGTGATGCCTTTGAAGAAGATGAAGAGGCTCTTGATCAGCTCATAGAAACCATTAATATACCTCTCTTGTTTAATGAAAATACCCAGCTTGATGAATCCAATGATATAGAAATGCATTGTGGTTTTTCTGTTCAGGCTATTGAAAAACTGGCATTTAAACTTTTTAAACTGGCTCAAAGTAGTAAAGCAGAACAATTACTAGATAATGATGAAGAAAAAACTGAACGAATTGTTTTAGATGCTTATGAAGAGGAAGAGAAAACTGAGCAAATTATTTTTCAGGTTCAAGAGGATGAAGAAGAAAAAACTGAACGGATTATTGTTCAGCTTGAAGATGAAGAAGAAAAAACTGAGCGGATTGTTTTTCAAAGTAAGAAGGGAACAAGCTGTGCCGATCTAGGAAATATTGGCGATGCACGGGTAACTGAAAAAGCTCCTGAGCTTAATGTTTGGGTCTTGGGTGCATCAATTGGTGGTCCCGAATCGATAAAAAACTTTTTATCGAATATACCTAAAGACCTACCCGTTGCATTTGTTTTAGCACAACATTTAGGTGAAGGTTTTAGCTCATTATTAGCCGCACAACTTGATAGAACAAGCTCCTTTAATGTTAAAGAGGCTCAAGATGGTGATGCTTTGAAACATGGTCAAGTGTGTGTTGTACCAATCGCAAGTCGAATTACAATAACAACGGCAGGACGAATTAAATTTATACAAGAGCATTGGCAAGGTTTTTATAAGCCATCCATTGACTGTGTTATTAATGATGTCACTAAGGTTTTTAAAAAAAATGCAGGTGTGATTATTTTTAGCGGTATGGGAATAGATGGATTGAAGGCATGCCAACTATTTTTTGATCAATATGATGGTTTGATCTGGGCAGAGGGTTCAGATTCTTGTGTAATAAGCAGTATGCCCGATTCAATACGGGAAAATAATTTAGCAGAATATTCAGGCTCACCTAGAGCCTTAGCATTAAAAATAACGAAAAAATATCAAAATAATCAAGAGGTTGTTAGGGTTGATTCAACGCATGAATGCACTGTTAATGTCAGCAAATAAATAGTGTCATCGTTTTAACATATTGCCTAGCGTTTGTTCTCTATCGTTTTAGACAGTGATAAAAGTGAGTAAATAATGAATCAGAGTAGTCATGTTATTCAAGGCATTGAAGCAAAAAGAACAGGTAGTTCAGCAAGGCAAGAGGATAGAATTCGTTGTCTAACACTGAATTTTTTCAGTTATAAAATGCTAATACCCAATGCTTCGGTTGCTGAGGTTATTGAGCCTAAGAGTAAAATTGAACCAAGACTGGGTGCGCCAGAATGGTTTGGTGGTATGATGACTTGGCGTGAGCAAGACGTTCCCGTTCTTATTTTTGAAAAAATAATGAACATTGAAGCGTCAAAACCACAGAAGTATCGGCGGGTACTTATTTTAAATACTCCAGGTAATCAAGGCTGTGCTCCCTTTACTGCTCTTGGCTGTCAGTCAATCCCTAGTTTAAC
>WFNB01000021.1 GCA_015488755.1 Gammaproteobacteria bacterium
ATTTGAATATATTGAGGTATTCTATAATCGTGAACGACTTCATTCTGCTAATGACTATCTGTCACCAGTGGACTATGAAATGCAGCAAAAAACAGCCTGAAGGAACACTTAAAGAAAAGTAAAAGGCGACATAAATATCGCCCATTACCGTTGACGGCCATCAGCTCCTCAGCCTGTACCGCAAGCATATTATAACAGGAACATTGCCGTTGAAAAAATACCTTGGGGGTTTGGGGGCAAAGCCCCCCAAGAAGCTAACATAAAAGGAAAGACAAAAATGACTTGGTAAATAATCAAAAACTATTTAATAAACTGTCCGGAAAAGTGTTGACACATCAGTTCAAAAGGGATTAACCATCCCTCCTAAAACACCAAAAGAATGGGTCGTCGATTGCAAACATACAGGTAAAGGTTTGCCTGCTCTTAAATATCTATCACGGTATTTATATCGAGGCGTGATCAGTGAAAAAAATATTATTGCTAATAACAATGGTTTGTACACTCAAAGGTGAGGATTTTTTACGGCTTGTGTTTCAGCATGTTTTACCAAAGGGCTTTAGACGTGTGAGAGATTATGGTTTTCTTCATCCCAATGCTAAGAAGCTATTATTGCTGGTTCAGCTGATCTTAAATGTTTTTATTCAAGTGATCCGCCAACAAGAAAGGCCTGTTTTTAAATGTCCAAAATGTCAGTCACCCATGGTAATTATTACGTTTCGAAGGCCTGATAAATCCCGTTGATTATTCGTAAACTCAAAGGCGTTTAAGTCACCCGATATTAAAGGAGGTTCATCACAACCCTATGCCTATGTATTCGTTTTTTTGCAGCTTTCATGGCTGAGGATAAAACTCGCCTTTTGTAAAGTGCTCTAAAATAAAGAGCACTTTATTCCTACGAATCAAAATAATATATTTTCTTATTAAGCTAAATACCGGGCTTGTCCAACCCAGGATAAGATTGTGGTTCGTTCCTCACACAATCTATCCTTATTCGTTATCTCTACACGGATGGGGATTAAGACGGCATATAGAAGGGGAAATTGTGGTTTCACATAAAAGTGGTAGCGGTGTTGTAATTAGAGAAGGCACTCAGGATAACGATATATCAATAACCGAATCATTGTTTTATCAGATGATGAATGACTTTCTTGTTTCAAGATAACACCTATATTACTGGCAGAGAAAGCTTGGCTGAGGCTCTTTTCAGCCAAGCTTTCTCTGTCCAGTGCATATTTTAGTTAGGGCTTTTTATGCCTGAATAAATTGCAAAGCAAACAATCAGGAGTAAGAAACCACAAAAAACCTCATAAATTGTTAAAAATTGAGGATACCAATGTACCGGGCTATAATCACCATAGCCAAGCGTCGTAATTGTTACACCGCTAAAATAAAGGGCATCCGTTATGTGAACAGGAACATTGTTTGACCAGATTTCTTTTGTTGCTGGCAATAATGCATAGAGGATTGAAAAATTAATCACTAACTCCAAATAACTTTTTAATGAGAGCCTCACTCGATCTTTTGGTTGTAAGTTGCTTTCTTGTTCTTCTGGATTGTCCAGCTTGTCAAAGGAATCCCGAAGAAATGCCCAAAATATTTCGTTACATCTAGAAAGCAGAAAATATGACCAGAGAAAGACGACTATAAAAGGAAGAGTTTCATTTAGACTGATAACTTTATTTTGTACCCAATACTCTTGAAACAAAAGAATGCCAACAACACTCACTACCGACAACCCGAGATAGAATGAGTTAAGTTTTTCAATGACTGTAGTTCTATCCCATTTGTTTTTGGCATAGTCAGCTATTGCCCAAGTTGGAGATAAAATTGCGAATATTTTCATTGCTTGATTAATCACCTGTACTCTTACGCCCTAACGAGGCTGTAGAATAACTCGTTTTTCATTAATTTTAAAAAAATTGTTTTATTTGTCGAATGTAACTTATTGATTTATCAATTTATAATTTTACTAATGTAAATCAAAAATGCTCATTTTTGGCAAAAAGTGAGTTATTCTACAGCCTCAATGATAGAAGCTCACCAGCTTGTCTGGTGAAGCGGCTAGTTCTCGTTGCTAGTTATAGACTTCTGATCAGTAAAAATATAAATAGGAAAGAGCTCTAAAAAAACACCTTACCTTAGTGTAACCACTCGTTGGTATCCGTCATTAACTCCGTTATGCGGTACCAACGAGTGGTTGGACGAAGCCGCTATGCGGCAGAAAAGCACATTCATATCCCAGCAGGTATAATTTCTAAACCCAATGTCGGGTAATCATTAAAGGAAAGTATACTATGAAAAAACCAGAAGACCTCCCCTGTTATGAACAATACCTGCGCCATGTGAAATTATTAGAGCTTCAGGGAAAAGCAAAGAAAACAGTTGATTCCTATTCTCGTGCTATTCGCCGTGTTTCTGACTATTTTGACTGCTGTCCAGATGAATTAACACCTGAACAATTGCAGAATTACTTTGC
>WFNB01000022.1 GCA_015488755.1 Gammaproteobacteria bacterium
GGTTTAATACTTGCATTTCAATAATGACTAAGCTGTTATCATTTAGGACGGCTTTGACATCAACGTATGAGTCTTTAACGCCTTTAAGCATCGGAATTGTATAGGGATCAACAACGGTTAAGTCGCTAATGTATTGACTGCTCTGTGAGTAGATGAGGCTGTTTAAAAAACTAATAAGAAGCTCTTTACTTTTGGGACTGGCAAACACTTTTTTAAATGCGTAATCTGTTTTAACATCCAAAAATTGCATCATCAAATTCCTCTGTAAGAGTGTTTATATGAATGTCTCTCAATACATAAATAAGTGGAGCTAAAGACCCAGTTCCAGTGGGTAGTACTTGACCTTGGAGTTGGGGCTTTAGCCCCGCAAAATAGATTGCTTAGAGTTCAAGCTTATGGGTGTCCTATTATTTTTTATTTTTATTGCCTAAAAAAGATCATGCCACTTTCAAATAGTCACTATTTTCTGTTTTTATTAAATCACCATGACGTTCCACCACAAAAAATCCTTGCTCTAATAATTCATTTTTTGTGTCTTGATTCATATAAAAAGAAGCCAATGCGCCATAGAGTTTATACTCTTTATAGATAGGAAATAGCTTTTTAAAATTATTAAACTTACGTTCTAGTTTTTTAATATCATTAAGATGAGCTTTGTACTTGACTTCAACAATGGCAATAGAGTCACCATTAGTTAAGAAAATATCATATTCCTCCTGAATATTGCCACGATGTTTGAACATATTTTTAGTAATATCATCAAAGGACAAGTTACCTAAATGAGTATCCTTAATAAAACTATTATAAAAAAAGTCTTCTGCTACATCTCCTTGACTTTTGCTTACACCACCAATCATCTTAGCAATTTTATCGAGTTTTCTATCGGTTTCTTTCATCTGAATAGCCGTTTCTTTTTGATAAGCTTTCAATTCTTTATCTGAAGCAGCCATAGAATCTTTCAATTTCTTATCTGAAACAGCCATGGAATCTTTCAATTTCTTATCTGAAACAGCCATAGAATCTTTTAATTTCTTATCTGAAACAGCCAAACTTGCCACCAGCTCTTTTAATTCATCATCAGTCATTATTTTTATTCCACCCACTCATACTTATTTATAAAGTGTATCCCAAATAGTATTTAACTTCAATAAATAATGTACAACAATCATTGTATCTTTTAGCTCTGAAGATTTTCTTTAATTGCCTTTGTAAACCCATAAATGCATGATTGTTTCTAGAGTATTCTTTGATCGTATCCATCCATATCGCAGTATTACGGGCGGGGCTAAAGCCCCAGTTCCAGTGGGTAGCACCTTGGAGTTGGGGCTTTAGCCCCGCAAAAGAGATTAATCATATAGATACAAATAACCTCCTACTTTTTTTCATACCCGATAGCCACTTTTTCCCTTTAGAATTACATACTTCCTTTAATTGCCTTTCTGAACCAATAAATGCATGATTGCTTTTAGAGTATTCTTTAATAGTATCCATCCATATCTCTGTATTAATACCTAATTTATGGACAATGCTAGGTTCTTTATCTGGAATATAGCCTCGTTTATCATCCCTAATCACTCGACCAGTCCAGTCTGCCAACTCAAAATAATCCTTTAGTGAATAAGGAATACCTTCCTTTATATTCGAACCATTCGTAAAACTTGCTAACTTAATTGCTTTAGTCCTATTTTCAGCACTTGATCTTTTATTCTGTCTATCTGAATAAGTAAAAATACGTTGCTGTATGGAGGTGAAATCTGAGTCTTCAAGCGTATCAGACATGGTGGCTCGTATTGGGTTTAGGTCAACATAAACCATACAAGACAACACGGCTTGTTCATTTAACAAAGCCTGACTTTTAAATCGTCCTTCCCAAAAACGCCCTTTACATTTGTCTTCTGCATTTGCCCTACGAGCAATATTCTCATTAAGACAACGCATAAACCAACTGATGTCACACAGACGACTGCGCCATAGCTCAATCGTTTCCTGAACTTTATCAAGCTCAGCCTCAGAACTGCATTCACCATTTAAGTAACGTTGGATAAGGACATTGCCATTGAATAATTTCATCCACTGCTCAATCACCTGTTCATTAGAAAATTGTTGAGTCTTATTATGATCAATTTTTAAAACAAGGTGATAATGGTTACTCATAATCGCATAAGCACACACATCAATGGCAAAAATATGACTAAGCTCATGAATTTTATCCACAATCCATGCCCTACGGTGGGAATAATCCTTACCTGTCACATTATCTTTACCACATAAAAATGCCTGCCTAACACAACGACCCATACAATGGTAATAAGGCGTGTCACTAATGCTAATCTGAGAACTTCGTGCTTGTGTCATAATCAGTCCTTACAATTTTAATACTTTATATATCCTAACAGAGCTAAATATAGAACTCAAACTTATGGGTGTCCTATATTTATTTTGGGTGTCTTATATTCTATAGTTCATAAAAAAAGCCCTAACTTATTGCTAAGTTAGGGCTTTCTCACTTATACATCAAAATTAGCTTTAAAAATAAGCTAATCCATCAATAAAAATAAGAGTTATCACTATGCAATAACATCTATACCATTAGTTACTGCAAAGCCAGCAGCAGCACCACCAACAACACCACCAACACCAGTGATTGTACCAATCAAGACAGCAGCATTACCACCAACTAAATCAGCATCATAGTAAATATTAACATCAGCACCATCATCAACCACAAAGATTTTCTCCGTGCCAACAACACCACCCTCACCCTGAACAACACCTATATTAGCACCAATACCAAAATACATATCAGCATTACTTCCAAGCGACGACCCCGTAAGCCCAGGCGTCAAACCAAAGTCTCCTATAGATAAGACGATATTATCATTAGTTACTAGAGCAGCAACATCAAAACCTGTAGTAATATTAGTAAGACTCGTACCTAGTTGGATAGAATCAGAAGCACCAGCAGTATCCAAAGCAACACTAACAACTGATTTGTTTGTCACTGATGAAACATCAAGGTTTAAGCTTGCCTTAGCTACAGCACCGCCAATATCAAGTGCATTATTCATACGAACAGTTAACGTCTCTTGTTCAGTTGTACTTGAGACATGGAAACTATCTACCATCGCATCAATAACAGTATCGTTCAATTCAAGCGTTAACAACTGATCAACTGCTTGGTCATTAGTACCTGCAATAATACCTA